>NZ_CATKQT010000055.1:0-253395 GCF_949767855.1 Brevibacillus sp. IT-7CA2 | reverse complement strand
ATCCAGGCTGGTTTTTTATTTTTCCTCTATCCTTTTTCCAAACCGTACTTCTCCATCTTCCGGTACAAGGTCGACAAGCTGATTTGCAGCTCATTGGCAATCGCGGCTTTGTCCTGACCATACTTGCCTGCATGCAAGTAACGCTGGAGAATGGAGCGTTCATATTCTGCCACCAGCTTTTCCAGCCCCAAATCGCTGCCTACTGTCGTCGGCTCATCCTCGAACAGCAGATACTCAGGAAGCTCTTCGTTGCCGATGACTTGCCCCTCCGCCATGTTGACCATATACTCGACGGCATTTTCCAGCTGACGAATATTTCCCGGCCACTCGTATGTCTGTAGTCGTTGGACGAGTTGGGCTTCGAGCTCCAGCCTGCCTTTTTGCAGCAACGTCCCGTACCGATATAGAAAATGCTGTAGGTAAAGCGCGATATCCTCCGTTCGTTCACGCAACGGCTTTAACCGCAGGGGGATGACGTTGAGTCGATAATACAAATCATCGCGAAATGTCCCTTCCCTGACCATACTCTCCAAATCTCTGTGTGTAGCGGCAATGACACGCACATCAACACCCAGCGTTTTTACGCCGCCTACCCGATCTACTGTTTTCTCCTGAAGGACGCGCAGCAGCTTGGGCTGGAGGGACAACGGAATATCGCCTACTTCGTCCAGAAAAATCGTTCCCTTGTGGGCCAATTCAAATTTCCCCGGCTTCCCTTCGCGTCTGGAGCCCGTGAATGCACCGCCTTCGTACCCGAACAACTCGCTTTCTAACAAGGTCTCGGGAATCGCCGCGCAATTGACGGCCACAAATGGCTGTCTGCTGCGCCCACTCTCGCAGTGAATGGCTTTTGCCAACAGCTCCTTGCCCGTTCCGCTCTCTCCCCGAATCAAAACAGTGGAAATGCTGTTCGTCACTTTTTTCGCTTTGGCAATCACATCGCGCAAGCCTGATTCTGCCCCAATTAGCTGGGCGAAATACACCGGATGAACCGAGGCCTGCGGCATTTCCTCTTGAATGTTACAGCTCTTCTCCCGTTCCGCATCCAGCTCTAGCAGCTTGTGCTCAATCAAGGAGCTCGTATGCTGCAAAAACGGCATCCATTTTTCCGAATGGTGCAGCATTTTTTCTTTTTGCTCGGGGGAAAAGCCAATAATTCCGATGACCCCTACCGTCTTCTCCCGTTTGTGCACCGGAAATCCAATCGTCGCCAGCTCCCGGCATTGCTGCAAAAACTTGCAATTGCCACACTCCGACTCGTTCTTTTTCATGTCAAAAATCATTCCCGGCTGTCCGGTTTGCAGGATCATACGAAAAAACGATCCCTCCGGCGCAGGCAATCCAATCAACTCCTGATAGTAGCCGGTTCCGCTCACACGTATCCCTTGTTCATCCAGGATGGTGACATCGAGTCCCAGTACCTTGGAAATATTGTCGGCGTACGATTGAATGAATTCCTCGATCCGGGAAAACTCTGTCATGCCCAATCCTCCAGTTTCACGTTCCTTTATCCCCTGGACGCTGCCGCCATTGGCAGGCTAGCTAGCGCCTGCTCCAAATCTGCGATGATATCCTCCACATCCTCCAAGCCAGTCGATAAGCGAATCAGACCGTCCGTAATGTTGAACTTGATCCGCTCAGAGGCAGGAATCGAGGAATGTGTCATCGAGGCAGGATGCTGTACCAGTGTCTCGGGATCTCCTAAACTAAACGATATCATAGCCAAGTGCAGAGCGTTAATGAAAGATTTGGCTGATTCGTAGCCGCCCTTTACTTCAAAGGAAACGATCCCGCCCATTCCAGCCATTTGCCGTTTGGCCAGCTCATGCTGTGGATGCGAAGGTAGACCAGGGTAGTAGACATGCGAGATTGCAGGGTGCTGCACCAAAAACTCCGCCACTGCCTGCGCGTTTTTCCCATGCTGTCTGACACGCAAGCCGAGTGTTTTCAGCCCACGCAGGATCAAGAAAGCATCCCAAGCATTCAAATTTTGTCCCAAGTCTCCCATGACGTTTTTGCGCATGAATTGGATATGTTCCTGCTTCCCGACGATGAAGCCCGCGATGACATCGCCATGTCCGTTCAAATATTTGGTGGCGCTATGCACGACGACATCCGCCCCTAGCTCAAGCGGTCGCTGCAAATACGGCGTTAAGAAGGTGTTGTCGACGATTACCACAATGCCATGTGCGTGCGCCAAACGTGACAACGCCGAGATATCTAAAACAGTCAGACACGGGTTCGAGGGTGTTTCGATGTACAGGACTTTGGTGTTCGGCAAAAATGCTCTCTCGACTGCCTGCAAATCGGTGCAATCGACGAAGTCTGTCGCAATGCCATACCGCGGGGCCATCGTCGTAAGAAACTTGTAGCTCCCCCCGTACACATCTCGCGTACACACCACATGATCACCCTGCTTCAAAAAGGCGAGCAAGGCTCCCGAAATAGCTGCCATCCCACTGCTTACGCCCAAGGCAGCTTCGCCATTTTCCAATGCGGCGATTTTTTGCTCCAAGGTGGTGATGGTAGGGTTGCCATATCTTCCGTAGTACTTTCCTTCCCGCTCGCCAGCCACGCACGCCGCTGCTGAGTCTGCATCTGGAAACGCATAAGCCACGGCAGGCACTACCGCGGATACGACTGCTCCTGTTTTTTGGCAAGGCGTTTGTGCGGTATGAATAATGGAGGTGTCCATCTTCCACTTGTTTGTCGTCATTTCTCGTCTCTCCCTTTGGCTTTTGATGTTACCAAAGCATGTAGCAAGGAACATGCCAAGATGAGAAACCGCATCATTCCAGTACTTTTCCCTTTTTGCGCTCATAGACATTCGCAATCGTGCAAATGAGCTTTTTCAGATCCACGCAAAAAAAGCCGTTAGTTGCCCCAACGACTTTTCGCATAGTTGCAATTGTGTTTTGCATAACTAGAAAAACAGCTTATACGAGCATGCCGCCCGTGCTTTTCCTGTATTTCAAAATGCCTTCTGCTGCTCGATAGGAGAGAGCACCCATTGTTCCTGTCGGATTGTAGCCGCTATTGTGCGCAAAGGCAGAAGCACCGACGACAAATACGTTTTCCGCATCCCACATTTGCAAGTAGTTATTAACTGCCGACGTTTCTGGAGAGGCTCCCATGATGACGCCGCCTGTATTGTGAGTCGATTGATATGGTGTGATATCGTAGGGTCCGAGCTTGCGGTTGATTTCGAGCTTCTCGTTCGCACCCATTTCCTTCACAATTTCCGCGCACTTATCTGCACAAAAAGCTGCCAGCTCCCTGTCCTGATCGACGAAATCATACGTAATGCGTATCAACGGATCACCAAATGCGTCCTTGTACGTCGGGTCCAGATCAAGGAAGTGCTGTCGAAATGGCATCGAAGCTCCTTGGGCGCCTACGGATATGAACCGATTCGTATATTTGATCGATGCAGCCTTGAAATCCTTGCCCCAGCTAGGCGTCCCCGGTGGTACCTTGTTCGTGCCGATTGGTCGAAAGCCGGTTTGTGTGACAGCAATATTCGCGCCATGGATAAATTTCAAATCGGCGTGATCGAAGTTATCACCGTTGTAGTCATCCAAACACATTCCCAACGATCCTGCGCCTGCAAAATTGTTAAACTCCTTGTCGTCGAAGAAGCCGACCGCGCCTCCTCTTATGACCTGGTAAGCGTAGTTTTTACCGATCACGCCTTTTCCCGTTGCTGGATCATACGGTTTCCCCAGCTTGGACATGAGCAAGATTCGCGTGTTGTTGAATACATAACTGGTCATCACCACAATATCGGCGGGCTGTTCGAATTCCTCCCCTGTCGTGACATCCGTATACAAGACGCCTGTCGCCTTGTTCCCTGTATGTAAAATTCTGCGGACATGGGAATGCGTGCGAATTTCAAACTTCCCTGTCTTCTTAGCCACCGGGATCACCGTCACCACTGGATCGGCTTTTGCTCCGTACTCGCAACCAAACCTTTCACAGAAGCCGCAGTACTGACAAGCTGCCCGAGCCACCCCGTCTGGATTGGTATACGCTTGCGAGAGATTTGCTGATGGAAGGATGTATGGATGCAAGTTTTTCTTTTTCGCCGCATCCGCAAACATTTTCATACTCGGTGTAGTACGCATCGGAGGTATCGGATACGGACTGGAGCGTTTACCCCCCAACGGATTCTCCTCGCCTGCGATTCCCGCCATCTTTTCAAACTTATCGAAGTACGGCTCCAGTTGATCGTAGGTAATGCCCCAATCCTGGATAGTCATTCCATCTGGAATTTTCTTTGCCCCATACCGTTCAATCGTCTTGGAGTGAATTTCGAAATCATACGGTAGGAAGCGGAAGGTCTGTCCGTTCCAGTGGATACCAGATCCCCCGAGTCCTGTCCCGAGCAAAAAGGAACCGTATGACCGCATGGGAAGCGCACGAACGTTCATTTGACTGCGGAATGTGATCGTTTCCTTGGACAAATCTTGCATCATCTCGTAACGAAGGGCGTAACGCAATTCGTCGTGTACCATGAAGTAGTCTTCGGTTTTGCGCTCCTTGCCTCGCTCTAGCCCCACCACGGTCAGACCTTGCTTGGTTAGCTCGGAAGCAATAATGCCTCCACCCCAGCCCACCCCCACGATCACGACGTCAACCTTGGGCAACTTTTTGGCCATATGTACAGTCCTCCCTCAATGTTGATGATCCCGCAAGCTTAAGGGAGCCATCTTCACAAACTCAGGCTTATCGATCAGCTGTGTATACGTCATCTGATTACCTGGGAAATTCTTCATTTTCCAGCCATCCATATTTTTATTGCCTCCGTACAGAGGGTCTGCATATACGCCTTCGATCGTACTGGCCCGCAGCATATTGAAAAAGGTGCTTGCCGAAATGGTCGTCAATTTTACTTCATCGGTTTCAAAAGCCTTTAAAACAGCGTCCTGCTGTTCCGGCGGGAGTTCATAAAACCGTTTTCCGTGGGTACTGTTACTGTAGTTGTTCATCTCTTGAAGGCCGATATCGAATATTTCCCTACGTTTCAACCTGCCTTGATAGCCCTGTGTGATCTCACCCGGAAAAAAGGGCGCTTGCATATATTCACGAGCGTTAAAGCCCCAATCACCCGCTAGCTGGTGGTCAATGAAATAAGCTGCACCGAGTGCCTTCGCGCCCGGACCCAGCTCATCCTCAGGATAAATGCGCTCACAAGCGGCATCCGCCACCTTAAATTGCTCAGGCGTAAAAAACATGAGCGCCTGATTGTAATCGGCCGTAGGGGGCGGTGCTGCTGGCTGCGCCGGAGGTTCCGGTTTGCGGAGCAAGCTCCCTGCCACGCCACCTACGACTAAGCTACCGAGCACCAGGCCGGAGTTTTTCAAGAAGTTCCTTCGGGATACTGGCTGCTCCTTCACGTTGTTTGAATCTGCCAAATCTACCACCTCCAGTGATTTCCTTCCTTTGGTTTGTGCATTTTTTCCACAAGATAATCGTGATTAACAGAATTTTTTCCAACAAGCTCCACTCATAACTTCATGCCGCGAACAAAGGATAAGTATATCTAGGCAGGAAGACTTGGAGGGATCGTGATGAAGCACTTCCATACATGGGTAGGAACCGTAGGATTAGGGACTGTACTTTTCATGACAGCTTGTATGAATCAGGCTGCTCCGCCTACGAAGCCACATCCGCCAGCACGTACACAGTCCATTGCACAAGCCCCAAAAGGCGCAACGGTTATTCCAAGCGTGGATCGCGATAAGAAACTCACGACAAACGCGCACGGCCATACGTATAGCGGAATGGGCAATGCTCTCTATAGCTCCATGGGCAGCTCACACCTGCACACGGGTGGTCCTTCCACAAAGCTGGAAGCCCAATTGAAGGCAGCGGGCGTTCACGGCGTCCAGGCGTTGATTGTGAATGATGCCATCTACTTGGCCCCTTCTACTGCCAATGCACAATCGATCAATCAAATGGACCCGATGCAGTCCCATCTCATCAGCAATTACTCCGGTAGCTCCAGTCGAGGACATGATGCCGCCCATACAAAATCAGGGAGCGGAACCGCAGGGACATTGGGTACGAGCGATCATCAGAGCACATTCGCACAAGCACGCGCCCAAATCGAGCGTATCTATGGAACGGATACACCCGTAAAGGTCGTGAGTTCGAAAAAAGGCATCAAAGCGCTAGAAACGGTGAAAAAGCAAATGAAGGATCAGAAGAATCATCAAGCCATGGCAGAACAGTTGAACGTACTCATTCGTGAAGCACAGCGGTAAACAAAGAAAAAGGGACAAGCATACTCGCTTGTCCCTTCCTTATTTCGATAAAAAATCATGGATTTCGTTCACGGTCTCTTGTGGGTGCGTCACCATCAGCAAATGCTGTGCCTCCGGTATCATTTTCACCTTGGCCTGCTTCACAATCCTCTGGTAATTGGCGACTGCCTGTCGATGAAACTGCTCCTCTTCCTTTGACAATAAGCTGTCGTCAGCCAGCAGTAAAAGCAGTGGGCATGTCAGCTGTTGGAACAAATCCGGTTGGCTATGGACGCTGTACTCTTGGAAATAGGCCGAGAACGCCTCCCTCGACAAACGGTATCCGTAGCCGTCTTCCTTTTTCAAAAGCTCGTCTTGCATCCAGCCCTCTGGCATCACTCTCGTACCATACCGCTCTGCGAACTGCCTTTCTGCTTCCTCTACGGAAGAAAACCGCGTGGTAGCCAGCCGCTCAACAACCTTCTCCCTATTGAACCCGGGCACTTCTCCCAAGGAATAATAGCCTCCATCCAGCAATACGAGCGAAGCTACTCGCTTGGGCTGGCGAATCGCAAGCATCTGGGCAGGCACAGCAGAAAAGGACGCTGCGACAATCGTTACTTGTTCGAGCTGTTCTTTCTCCAAGAGTTGAATCAAATCCGTTACGATTTGCTCAAACGAAAAGGAACCCTGGCTCACAGAATTCCCGTGACCACGGATATCTACTGCAATCACCCGATTTCGCTCTGCTAATGCTGGCAGGATGGGCGCAAACAGTAGCTTGGTGTTGCGAATGCCATGCAAAAGCAGCAGTGCAGGTCCATGTGGCTTTCCTGTTACGCCGTACTCCAGCGTGCCCCCTACTACCTGCAAACGATTCACATGCGAAAACAATGCTTCGTTCATCTTGCCTGCCTCCTTACTAAATACGCCCCGGAATCAGCACGCCAATATGATCTGGATGTAGCCTGGCGATGTAAAACAGTGCTGCGACGATACATACACCAGCTACTAGTTTGAGTACTTCTGTTTTTTTCCACCGTTTGCTGCGGTAAAACCGATGCTGACTGTTACGCATGCGAAAGCCTTTGGCATCCAATGCATTGGCGATCAGTTGCACACGCTTGAGTGAGTTGAAGATGAGCGGTACGAGCAAATAACTGTATTTCCTGATGCGTTCTGGAACATTCCCTTCGCTCGTCGACATCCCTCGTACCATCTGCGCTTCCCGAATGATCGCCAAATCATTTTTGACGAGGGGAATAAAGCGAAAAATGAGCGAGAGCAAATAGCTGATCGAAAACGGAACGCCAATCCCGCGAAGTCCCATCGCTATTTCTCTGGGCGAAGTTGTAAACATATAGTACATCGACAATAACGCGACATTTGCCAGTCGAAGTCCCATTCCCAATGCCCATAAGACACCGACATCCGTGATTTGCACGGGATAGTGGATCAACGGAATGGTGCTGCTCCAGTACGGAGTGCCGACATTGGTAAAAGGGAGC
Organism: Brevibacillus sp. IT-7CA2; assembly: GCF_949767855.1. Classification (NCBI taxonomy): domain Bacteria; kingdom Bacillati; phylum Bacillota; class Bacilli; order Caryophanales; family Paenibacillaceae; genus Brevibacillus; species Brevibacillus sp. IT-7CA2. The sequence continues at coordinate 245,642 of NZ_CATKQT010000055.1, read as the reverse complement.
CACGTAATCACAGCAAAGCACGAACCGATTCCACCAACCAATACATACGCCTTAATCATGGAGCGCTCCCAGCCCAGCTTGGCAATCAGTGCGATGTTTATCGCCAACAGAACAATTAGCGCACGTGGGTCCTGGAATAAAAAAGGGAGCAAGCCCAGCAGCACGAATACAAGCAGCGCGTAGCTCGGATGGGCATTCTTCATCTTAATTCCCCTCTCCCAGCAGCTGTTTTTTCATCGCTGTCAGCGTAAGTGGAATCGGATCATGGACATCCACTGCTTTCCCGAAACGATACATGGCAGGCGCTTCTACTTGGGCAGCAGCTAATACTTGCGGCTGCGAAAATACGTGTTGTGGGTCCCCGTCGCATAGCAGCTTTCCTTTATGCATAACGATCACTCGCTGGGCATACTCCGCTACCAGACGCATATCATGCGTGATGACGATAATAGTATGGCCTTCCGCGTGCAAATGCCGCACCAGCTCCATCATTTCTTGCATGCCACGGTAATCGAGACCGGTCGTAGGTTCGTCCAGTACGATCACCTGCGGCTTCATCGCCAAAATCGAAGCCACTGCAATTTTTTGCCGCGTGCCTTTGCTCGAAAAATGGGGCTCTTCATCACCCTTGTCGGATAACCCCACTGCTGCCAAGGCCTCTGCGACAGCTTGCTCTATTTTTTCAAGCGGCCACCCCATGTTTTGGGGCCCAAATGCTACCTCCGCCTTTATGGTCGAATGAAAGATTTGATGATCAGGATTTTGATAGCAATACGCCACGATTCTCGATAGTTGGGCAACGTTCATCGTCTTGGTATCGAGACCATTCACTATGACTGTACCCTGTGTCGGCTTGTATAGACCGTTACAATGCTTGGCCAACGTCGTTTTACCAGAACCATTTCCCCCGATGATCGCGACGAATTCTCCCTGCTTCAATTGGAGCGAAACGCCATGCAGCACCGGCGTTTCCTTTTCATAGCCATACCAGACCTCATCGAACTCAATGACGACACTCACAGGCTCCCCTCCTGAACGAGCAGTGCTTCCTCGTAGTGGTTGTTCAAAAAATCGTCTTTTGATCACGAAGCAACTCTGAATGCTTTGTCACATCGAAAGTGACGTTCACCTTCGATGTCCGGTGCTCATGTAGGTGCCCCTACACTCCGCTCCTCCCGCTTCAGCTTCTCGTCACTTTCTCGGTGCTGAAAAGTCGATTTTTTGAACTCGCAATTGTAGTGGAGTGCCAGCTCCTCAACAGTCAGAGGCACACCAGCAGAGGATGCCGACATGACGCCTTCCTGGCATAGCATGTGATAGAGTCGGATGACATCCGGGACCAATATGCCATGCTCGTCCAACACGTCCACTTGAGCAAAAAACTGGCGAGTCGGCAGGTCCAGAACGATTTTCCCCTCGGCAATCAGAATCATTCGGTCGCAAAAGGCCGCAAGCTCTTCTGTCGCATGGGACGATACCACAATCGTCATTTCTTTTTCCTGCTTCAGCCGTGCAAGAAGCGAGAAGACCTCCCGCGCTCCCACCGGGTCCAGCTCGGAAGTAGGCTCATCCAAAATGAGCACCTGCGGACTGTGGGAAAGAGCGGATGCAATTGCCACCCGCTGCTTTTCTCCCCCCGATAGCTCAAGAGGTGAACGATCAGCAAAGCCGTTTAATCCGATCAGATCGAGTACCTCTGCCATTCTTCTTTCAATTCGCTCGTCCGACCACCCGGCATTCTCAAGCGAGAAGGCAAGCTCCTCTTCGACAGTCAGCCCGATGAACTGGGTTTCCGGGTCCTGAAAGACGATGCCTTGCTCGCTTGTGGAATCGACACTCCCCACGAAGTGTCCACCGTAGTTAGATGGAATCAGACCTGACATCGTCAATAGCAGCGTCGTTTTCCCTGCGGCAGCAGGCCCGACTACGCCGACTACTTCCCCTGGATAGAGAGCCAGATGAATGTCCGTTAGCGCAGGCAGTGCTCCCTCTTCGTAGTGCCAATAGACTCCGTTTACTCGCAGCAATGGATCTGTTTTCACCTTGCGATCCTGCTTTCATTCCCGAGATAGTTGAATTCCTGCAAGGGACGGCCCCGATAAAGCCCAGAGCGCTTCACGAATGGGTACAACAGCTTCAAGAGGATTGGTCCCAGAATCGCCGTTGAAATGGCTTGGTTCAAGAACACGGTTGGAATGTACCATACCGCCACTTCTTTTGGTGTCAGACCTAGTGCCACGTTAATCAAGATCGCGCACGCTACCACAATCGAGCTGATCATGGCAACAAACACGATATATTGAAGGACACTTCGCTTTGTTTTCAGTGCAGGGTGACTCACAGCAAGCAACCCGATAAAGCCACCCATAAAATTAGAAAAGAAACCGACCGCGATCGCATGAGGCGGTGCGCTTCCGGTTAACAAATCACTGACCATATTTCCAAAGGCAAGACCAATGCATCCCGGCAAGCCGAATAACATGCCAAATACGGGCTGAAGGGCATTGGCCGGACGGATCGGTACGGAAGGAATGAGCTTGATATTGGCAAGCATAATAATGGCAACAGCGTAGAGCGCGGCAGTGACGACAATCAGGACGTAATCTACGGTCGTCCACTTTCGCCGGAACAGAGTCGAAAACATTAGAATAAACCCTCCTTGTGTCAAGTGTTAATGTTTGGAATATTCCTGTAGCCAGTTTACTCTCTCTTTACTTGATCGTCTAGAAGAGGGTGGGTAAAACATCACATTGATCTGGCTTTAGTGGTGGGGAGGAAACAGGAGAAAACGCTCAGCTTCTAGGGCCACCCCTTGGAGGATTGACTGCACGACTCCATGCAAAAAGCGAAACCGCGTCCAAAGTGGTCGGTTCAGGATGTGTTTCAGAGGTGGACGCTTAAGGGCGTGTTTCGCTTTTTGCATTGCGTCTCGGTCGGTGTCCCTAAGATCTTCGCTTATTTCTCCTGTTTCCTCTGCGAGCTGCGGTGTCTTCCATACACCCTCGTGATATACTAGTAGTCAAATATTCAAGATAACTAAATAAAGGAGTTATCATGGGACAATATTTAGTCAGAGAAAGCACGAAAGATGACGCTGATTTTATTGAGCAAAGAATCGTTGAATACAATGAATCGAATGTTCCGTTTGAACTGACCATTCCTTTTTCAAAAATCAATAAACACGTTCGTGATGAAGATGGCACTATCATTGCGGGAATAAACTGTGTGTACTATTCTTGGAGATGTTTGTACATTGATGCTTTATGGGTCAGAGATGATTTGAGAAAGAACGGATTGGGAAGCAAACTTCTTCTTGAAATTGAAAACACAGCTAGGGAGTATGGAATTCATTTGATTCATTTAGATACTTTTGATTTTCAAGCAAAGGACTTTTATGTAAAACACGGGTACGAGATACATGGTGTACTCGATGATTGCCCTCTTTCCCATCAAAGATTTTACCTACAGAAGAGAATTGATTAGCAGTCTAATCTTCCTCAAAAAAGTAGCCCCACATCCAGTAATGGGTGTAGGGCTATTTTTGTTCCACATGTTACTCCTCAAACTTCACCATTTCTAAATTGGTTTTCTTGACCTTCACCAAGTACAACAAATAGATCAATCCAACGAAGGTCCAGAGCAAGCCAAGCATCATGGACGTTGCTTCCAGGTTTACCCATAAAAAGGCGATGAATGTTGTCCCGATGAATGGAGACAACACGAAGCCCCACCAGTCCTTGATATGCTTGTTCTTTTGTTTGCGGAAATAGTACGCCATTACGCTGATGTTCACAAAGCTAAAGGCGATCAGTGCTCCGAAGTTAATAAAGGAAGTTGCCGTTAATAAATCCATATACAAAGCGAACAGCATCAACGCTCCGACCAGCAAGACGTTAAGCAAAGGAGTCCTCAGCTTCGGATGTACATAACCGAACCAGCGTTGCGGCAAAAATCCATCTCGTCCCATTGCGTACAATAAACGCGTTACGCTCGTGACAGATACGAGCCCGGATGCTAGTGTCGAAGACAACGCTGCCGCTAAAAACACCAATTGAAAGATCGTCCCACCGATAAACAAAGCAATCTCCGCAGAGGCCGCTTCTGGATCAGACAATACCGAAACATCAGGAAATAATGATTGCATGAAGTAAGATGCCGTAATAAACAACGCTCCTCCTGCGAGTGCTACGAGCATAATCCCGCGAGGAATCGTCTTTTTCGCATCTACGGTTTCCTCCGTTAGCGTGGTTACTGCATCAAAGCCAAGGAAGGAAAAGCAAAGAATCGACGCACCAGAAAGCAGTGCAACTACAGACATATCCGGTGACACAAATGGACGCAAGTTGAATACTTGCCCAAGCCCGTCACCTTGCATAAGACCACGGATTGCCAATCCCGCAAATAACACGACGACCACGACTTGAAACAGCACCAGAATCGAGTTAACGGATGCGGTTACCGTTACGCGAAATACGTTTAACCCCGTCACCAAAGCAATGAAGCCAATAATCCACCACGCTGTCGACACGTCAGGAAACACGGATGATAGGTATACTCCCGTCAACAAGGCGTTAATCATCGGTAAAAATAAATAATCCAGCAAGGACGCCCATCCTACCAAAAATCCTGCATAGGGATGAATCGTTTGTTGTGTATACGTATACGCGGTCCCTGCTGAAGGGAATAGCCGTACCATCTTTCCGTAGCTTGCCGCCGTAAACAGGATCGCAAGAAGTGTGACTGCATAAGCAGCAGGAACGTGCCCCCCCGTATCTCCAGAAACAATGCCAAAGGTGTCAAAAACGGCCATCGGGGCCATGTAGCCCAGTCCAATTACGACAATATGTCGCAACTTCAAACTACGTGTTAGTTCTGCTCTCCCGTTCACTGCCTGTCCCCCTTTATGTAACAGAATAATTATACACGCCAATTTATAATCACGAAAGAAAAAAGCACTGCTGCACACGGGTTCTCCATGCACAGCAGCGCTTGATTTATATAGGTATTTCCTATGCTTTTGGCAGTTCAAAGGAACTCTTCAACGATACAATCCGGTTGAATACGAGCTTATCATCTGTCGTATGCTTCGGATCGACATTGAAATAGCCATGACGGAAAAATTGATACTTGTCTTGTGGCTTGGTTTCTTTCATATTTGGCTCCACATAGCCTTGCAGCACTTCCAACGAATTCGGGTTAACGTTGTCGAGGAAAGTACCCTCCGCGTCTTCATCATCCATAATCAATGGCTCGTACAGACGGAATTCAGCAGGAACTGCATTGGTTGCATCCACCCAGTGAATCGTACCTTTTACCTTGCGACCTGTAAAACCGCTGCCGCTCTTCGTCTCAGGGTCATACGTGCAATGGATCTCGATCACGTTGCCATCTGCATCCTTCACGATGTCATTGCACTTAATGAAGTACGCGTGCTTCAGACGCACTTCATTTCCCGGGAACAAGCGGAAATACTTGCTCGGCGGGTTTTCCATGAAGTCATCCTGCTCAATGTAGATTTCGCGGGAGAACGGAATTTGACGATTGCCCATCTCTAGGTTCTCTGGATTGATCTCCGCTTCGAGCATCTCGACTTGTCCTTCCGGATAGTTCGTGATGACGACCTTCAACGGATTCAAAACAGCCATCGTACGTGGTGCCTTCAGTTTCAGGTCCTCACGGATGAAATACTCCAGCATTTTCTCGTCAACCGTGCTGTTAGCGCGCGCTACCCCTACTTCACGAGCGAATGTACGAATCGCTTCTGGTGTATAGCCGCGACGACGGAAGCCTGCGATGGTTGGCATGCGCGGGTCATCCCAGCCGTCTACTACATTCTCATCGACAAGCTGTTTCAGCTTGCGTTTACTCATAACGGTGTTGGTCAGGTTCAAGCGAGCAAATTCGTACTGGCGTGGTACCTTCTCCATTTCGCACTCGCGGACTACCCAGTCATACAACGGACGATGATCTTCGAATTCCAGTGAGCACAGGGAGTGTGTCACGCCCTCAATAGCATCCTCCAACGGATGAGCGAAGTCGTACATCGGATAGATGCACCATTTGTCGCCCGTGTTGTGATGCGTTGCATGGGAGATTCGATACAGAACCGGATCACGCATGTTGAAGTTCTGAGAAGCCATATCGATTTTCGCACGCAGCACCTTTTCTCCGTCCTTGAATTCCCCTTGGCGCATCCGTGCAAACAGGTCCAGGTTTTCCTCCACAGATCGGTTACGGAACGGACTTTCTGTGCCTGGCTCTGTCCATGTTCCACGCATTTTACGCATGTCTTCAGGAGACAGATCATCTACGTAAGCCAAACCTTTTTTAATCAACACCACCGCACGGTTGTACATCTCTTCAAAGTAATTAGATGCAAAAAACAGCCCGTCCCATTCGAAGCCTAGCCATTGAACGTCCCTTTTGATGGCCTCTACGTATTCGATGTCTTCCTTTACCGGGTTGGTATCGTCAAATCGAAGGTTGGCCTTGCCGGAAAATTCTCGTGCCAACTCAAAGTTGAGGCAGATTGCTTTTGCATGTCCAATATGAAGATACCCGTTCGGTTCTGGGGGAAAGCGGGTAATGATTTCCTTTACTTTGCCCTCTTGCAAGTCATCAATCATGATATTGCGGATAAAATTGGATGCCGCTACCTTGTTTTCCAATGAAATCAACCTTTCACTTCACCTTTACATTCCATAATACTGATTCTCTACCCAGAGTTCAACAAAATCGGGTCGTTGACCGACCCGCTCACGTCTTCCATTGCTGCCTCGTTTGCCATTGTGACCTGCAATACAGATGAATGACAGAATCAATGGCTAAGCGCTGCTCCGTGATCCCACGAATCGTTTCGAGATGCTTCGGGGAAATCAGATGCAGCAAAGGCTGTTCAACATGATTGAAACGTTGGAATGCTTCCGCAGCAATCCGATCCCACTGCGGGTAATACCGAAGCAAGTCATCGGGCATTACGCGGGAGCGGTCCGTGTCGGACTCGGGCAAACAATCAAAAGGTTCATCCAGATTCAACGTCCCATAATCATCAGTCAACTCTTCACCCGGCAAAACATCCCGTGCAGCCAATTCCAGGTCATACATGGTCGGCACACAATTCGCATGAAAGCTGTGGTTCACGTACCTTGCCTTATCCCAACAAAGAATGTACTTTCCGAACTGGTTCTTAAACGAATATTTTTGTACGTCCTGTTTTCGTAATGAGTCAAGTCTTTCCACAAATACAGGGTCCAACACCTGGTCCAAATTATCCTGTGCCCATACAATCGTTCCTTTTGGGATAAACCTTGTCGCAAACACACCGTACCCGATCTCATCGTTGATATAGCGCAATTCTGTATCGGGATGCATCATGGTCTTTGTTTCACTCCTTGGCGAATGTGCCTTTTTATCATCATAAGCAGTTCAGCCCCAGGAGGTGTGTGAATGTCTGCGAAAAACAACCTTCCCCATAACATTTCTCACTATTTTTCTGGATTAAAATATTTTTTCTTATTTACCACAAATGGTAAATAGTCTATATTATTGGCAAACGGAGTTTTAGGAACATTTTCCCACAACGATCGAATCAGTATCTGTGTCAATTTTCTACTTCATCCATTGATATCGAAACGGCATACCCGGGGAAATCCGGCGACGCAAAGCTACAGGGGCTACCTCCGCAACAGCGGACACGCTTGCCAGCTACCGAAGTATTGATGTAGGACGAGACCAATGATCCTATATCATTGGTCTTTTTTTGCACTCACAATGTCTATTTTTGTCTATTTTTGTATGTTTGTGTATTTTTAGCTTTTAAAGGAGGTGAGGCAACAGCGGATAGCCGGTTTAATGAATCATTATTCTGTTCATCATGAAGGAGGTTTCATAGGAATGTCATTCTGGAAGAAACTCTCGACCGTCACGCTGACTGCTGTCATCGGGCTAACAACATTCTCTGGAGCACAAGCTGCTAACCGTCCAACATCGATGTCACCGAACGCAATGGTGACGACTCCTCACTATCTGGCTACGGCTGCGGCCCTGAAGACATTGGAAGACGGTGGAAATGCAGTAGATGCTGCTATTACAGCCGCTTCCACATTAGCTGTCGTCTATCCTCATTACACAACCATTGGTGGAGATAACTTCTGGCTCATCTACAATGCCAAAACAAAAGAGCTGAAGGCGCTGAACGGCAGTGGTCGCGCAGGCGAAAAGGCAACCATCGACTATTACAAAAACAAAGGCTACGAAAAAATCCCGTCCCGCGGTTATGAATCGGCAAACACTGTCCCTGGTGTCGTCTCCGGCTGGTGGGAGGCGTACAACTACGCCCATAAAAACATGGGCAACAGTAAGCTTCAATGGAACAGACTGCTTGAGCCTGCCATTGGATACGCCCAGAACGGATATCCAGTCTCCCCCAACCAAGTATATTGGACGAAATACGCCACAGATCCAACTGACAATGACTTGAAGAATCTTCAACGTTTTGATGGATTCCGCAAAACATTCCTGAAGCCCAACGGCGATCCCTATGCAGCGGGCGAAATTCTCAAACAAAAGGATCTTGCCAATACTTTGCGAATCATTGCAAAAAAAGGTGCTGACGGTTTTTATAAAGGAGAAGTTGCTAAAAAAATCGTAGCAGACATGCAAGCCAACGGCGGATTGCTTACGTTGAAGGATTTTGAGAAGCACACCTCCACTTGGGCAGATCCAATTTCGGTAGACTACCGCGGTTATAAAGCGTACAACGTTCCGCCTAACTCCCAAGGCATGGCTTCGCTCTCTATTCTTAATGTTTTGAACAATTTTGACCTCAAGAGCATGGGTGAAGGAACACCCGATTACTATCACACGATTGTGGAAGCTACCAAACAGTCTTTTGCTGACCGCGACAAATGGCTGACTGACCCTGCCTTTGTGGATATCCCTGTGGATGAGCTGTTGTCCAAGCAGCACGGGAAAGATTTAGCAGCGCGCATTGATATGAAGCAAGCCGCCAAATCCGTAGAACCGCTTGATCCAAAAGGCGATACAACCTGGTTCGGGATCGTCGACAAAGATGGAAATGCAGTGTCCATCATTCAGAGTCACTATTTTGACTGGGGTTCCGGGATCGTAGCGAAAGATACGGGCATCCTTTTGCAAAACCGCGGAAGCTATTTCTCTTTGGATCCCAAACACATCAATCACTTGGAACCAGGAAAACGCACCTTCCACACAATTAACCCAGCTATGCTCTTTAAAGGGGACAAGCCTTATCTTCTCTACGGAACACAAGGGGGAGAAGGACAGCCGCAAACGCAAGCCGCTCTCGTCACGCGTATCATCGACTTTGGTTTCAGCGTGCAAGACGCAATCGAAGCGCCAAGATGGCTGCATGGACGCAACTGGGGATCTGCTTCCAACAATCTCAAGGTGGAAAGCCGCATCCCTCAAGAAGTCCTGGACGAGTTAATTAAACGTGGACATCCAGTCGAAAAGCTGGAAGCAGCCTATACCGATACGATGGGACAGTCCGGCGCAATCCTGATTGACCCGCAAACTAATGTAAAATTTGGCGGTGCTGACCCTCGCGGTGAAGGCGCAGCAATGGGATATTGATATTTTGTCAGACTGCTGAGTTAATCTCAGCAGTCTACCTTTATTATATTTCCTTGTGGTAGACAGCTTTTCACAAAGAAAGAAATATCTTAATCACGGTTTAGGAGTGGAACAATCCTATGTTTTTGTTCAACAAACTCAGGAACAAAATGATCCTTTGGTTTCTCGTCGTGGCCGTCATTCCACTTACTGCCGTTTCGGTGTTTATCACGAACAGCTTTTCATCCATTCTGATTGATAAACAAAAATCATCCTATGTTGACCTTACTTCCAGTACAGCCATAGCTATGGATCAATATCTGGACCGGCGTATGACAGAAATTCAGATTTTAGCCCGTACCTCAGATATTCAATCCGATGATGCAGCGGCAAAAAATGAATTCATCCGCAAGTTTACCGAGGAAATGAAACTGTATGACGGAAATACGTATATCGCAAGCGATGGAAAAGTAACGGCTGATACGTTCCCCAAAAGCGTTGGAATCAATCTGAGCGAGCGCCAATTCTTCAAAGACGGTATGCAGGACAAACCCAGCTTCTCCGATGTTCTTGTTGCGAAGACAACTGGCAATCGCTCTATCATCGTCGCTTCCCCTGTAAAAGCGAAAAACAATGAGAAGCTCGGTGTCTTGACCGGGCTCGTCAATGTAGATGACTTCACAGCTACATTTCTCAAGAATCTGAAAATAGGCAACGATGGTTATCCGATTCTCGTTGATAACAAGGACCAGATTCAGTACCATCCTACCCAGGATCTGATCGGAAAACCGCTTGAGGAATCCGCTCTGCCGCAACCATTAATGGAAATCCTTAAATCAGGAAAAACGGAAAAGGGCTCATACAGCTACTCGGACAATGGCAAGGATTACGTTGTCACCTATTCCCCCATTCCCAAGACCAACTTTGGTTTGTATCTGCATATCCCTGTCGAATCCATAACGTCTGCGGTTTCATCCGTTACCACCATGGTTACGATCATTGTCATCGTTGTTGTTGCTGTCGTGATCGCAATCGCATACGCTGTTTCCCGGCAAATCTCACGCCCTATTGCGGCAGTTGCCTCTGTGGCTAACCGCATTTCCGAGGGTGAACTGACTGTACAACCCTTGCAAATTCGAACCAAGGATGAGGTTGGACAGCTATCCCAATCAGTAAACACAATGGTGCTCAACCTGCGAACGATTATTCAACAAGTAAACGATACAGCTTCAGATCTTGCTTCTTCAGCAGAGGAATTGTCGGTCAACGCCGACCATACGAGCAAGGCTACCGAGCAAATCGCAATAACGATTCAGGAAGTAGCTTACGGTGCGGAAAAGCAAGTGAAGAGTGTAGAGGAAAGTGTCACCGCAATGCAAGGCGTATCGACAGGGGCTCAGCAGGTTGCCACGAATGCACAGCAAGCTGCCGAATCGGCTTTGGGCGCTTCCCAAATTGCAGTGGAAGGCAATCAGGCCCTTCAGGTCGTTATCAGCCAGATGCAATCGATCGAGAACACTGTCGGTAACATTGCCGATATCGTCAAACGATTAGGAAACAGCTCGCAGGAAATCGGACAAATCGTACAAGTCATCACCGCCATAGCTGAACAAACAAATCTGTTAGCGCTTAACGCAGCTATTGAAGCGGCGAGAGCTGGTGAACAGGGGCGCGGATTCGCCGTTGTGGCAGACGAAGTGCGCAAATTGGCTGAGCAGTCCGCGCAATCAGCGCAACAGATCAAACTGTTGATTACGACGATTCAGCTCGAATCAAACCAGGCTGTCCTTTCGATGGAACAGGGCACCAAAGAGGTCGCCACTGGACTTACGGTTGTTAACAATGCAGGCAAGTCCTTCGAACAGATCCAAGATGCTGTCACGCAGGTGGCAAGCCAAATTCAAGAAGTAAAGGCTTATTCTGAGCAAATGTCTTTTGGCACCAAACAGGTGGTAGAATTGGTCAGTGTCATTGAAGGAGTAGCGGAGAATTCTGCTGACGGAACACAAAGCGTGTCGGCCGCCACAGAAGAACAGTTGGCAGCTATGGAAGAAGTCAATTCATCAGCGACTTCTCTGGCAAAAATAGCCGAAGAACTGCAATCGCATGTAAGCAAATTCAAGATATAGTCCAAACAACAAAAACAAGGAAAGCCGCCTGGCATGTTGCCCAGCGGCTCTTTCCTGCTTTCGCTTGCGCTTACACAAACTCCCACATCCGGTCAGGATGGTTCGTGCAAATTTGAACCTGAGGATGCCACGAAATGACTTCGCGGATATGCTTCGGATCATCCAGCGTCCACGCGATGACTTTGAAGCCTTTTTCGATCGCGGCTACAGTTAGCTCACGAGTCAGGAACGGATATCCCATGGAGAGAATCGTAGCACCTGCTGCCTCCATCTGTTCCAGCATGAGTACAGGGCGGCCATATACAATCAGGCCTGTCTCTACTTCTTGATCGAGCGTGCGGACGTGACGGATCAAATCATGGTCAAATGAAGTCACATGCACCGCTTGCTTCATCTCATGCTTTTCCAATAGCGCGAGCACCTTTTCTGCGATACCCGGGTACATGTCACTTGTTGCTTTCAACTCGATATTTAGCGTGCAGCGACCTTTTACTGCGACCAGGACTTCCTCTAGTGTAGGGATTCGCTCGCCCGCAAACTTGTCGCCAAACCAGCTCCCTGCATCCAGCTCACGCAGCTCTGCCAAGGTATGATCCATGACCAGACCGCGGCCATTGGTCGTGCGTTCTAGCGTAAAGTCATGAATCAGCACCGGAACACCGTCACGCGTCAGTTGAACATCAATTTCCATTGCTTTGATAGCTGGCTCTGCCAAAGCCAGTCGAATCGCTGTCATTGTATTCTCCGGGGCTTTGCCTGACCACCCGCGATGTGCCATACAAATGTTCATTTCGCCAGCTCCTCTATCGCTTCGATTCTGTTATTTTTTCAAAAGCTTGCTGCCTTTTTCCGTCGCCGCCTGCATCGCTTCATCTACAGTCGCTTGGCCGAGCATCGCACGCTGCAGTTCTTTTTGAATCACATCCTGCAATTCTTTGTAGCCTGGAGCCATTGGACGAGGATAGCCGTATTGCAGTTGATCTACCGCGACCTTGAAGTTTGGCTCTTTTTCGTAGAATGCCTTCATTTCAACCGAATCAATTGCTTCTGTCGTGACAGGCATATAACCGGAAGCGATTGACCACGGAACTGTTTGCTCGGTATCTGTCATCCACTTCATGAACTCCCACGCTGCTTTTTTCTCCGCATCGGTCGACTTCGCCAGCATCACGAGATTCGCACCGCCCGTTGGCGTACCCAACGTTTTATTGGCTGGCAAGAAAGCTGCACCCATGTCAAATTTGGCATTTTTCTTCAATTCCGTCAAGGAACCTGTCGAGGTAAAAATCATGCCCACTTTTTGATTCAGGAAGTCTTGCTCCGCTACATCCCACGCATTGTAGTTCTCTCCTGGAGGGTTTTTCATGATGCCTTCCTTCACCATTTTGGACCAGAGCTCAAGCGGTGCTTTTCCTGCTTCGTTGTTGATCGTCAGCTCCTTGCCGTTCTCGCTCAGGATGTTGCCCCCGCCTTGGAAAACAAGCGCTTCGTAGAACCAGATATCAACTGGCGTCGAGAAGCCGTACCGGGTAATTTTGTCTCCTTCTTTTTTGCTCAGCTTTTGAGAAAAGCTGACGAGCTCATCCCATGTTTTCGGACCGTTTGAATCAAGTCCTGCTTCTTTTAACATATCACGGTTGATGTACAGCAGTGGAGTGGAGCGGTTAAATGGTACTGCGTACAGTTTGTCATTCCAATAAGAGTTTTTCATAAGGCCTGGAATGTACTTCTTTTCATCCCCTTGCGAGTAGGGCGTCAAATCTTCCAAAACCTTTGCATCCGCAAATGCTGCGATAGAAGCGATCTCGACCATCGTGACATCTGGATTGTTACTCGCCGCTACAGATGCCAGTACTTTGGAGTGGTTCTCTTGATACGCACCTTGGTAGGCTGGTTTGACGATAATATCTTTATGTGTTTCATTGAATTTTTTGACCATATCCTCAATTGTTTTCCCACGAACGCCACCCAACGCATACCAGAAATCAATTTGGACAGGGCCGCTGGATGCAGTAGACGCTGCTGGCTGAGAAGTGCTACCTGTACTTGCAGACTGTTCTTTTCCAGATGATCCGCATCCAGCCAATACACCTGACAAACCGATAGTCAATGCACATAGAATCGTACCAGTCTTTTTCATTGAAAACATGGTTTGATTTCCTCCCTAAGAGCTCTCTTTTATTATTTGGATTGATAGATGAACGCTTTGATAATATGCCGTTGTGCCACGAAGAAAATGACGAGAATCGGTAGAATGAGGATCATGTTGCCCGCCATCATGACGTTCCACAATGTGCCGCCGTCGGACATGTGCAAGCTGGATATTCCGATCGGCAAGGTGCGCACCTCGTCGCTGTTGGTCATAATCAGCGGCCAGAAATAGTCGTTCCAGTGGTAAATAAAGCTGAATAGTCCAAAAGTGACCAGCACAGGCTTCGCCATCGGCACCATGATCGTCCACATGATCTTCCATTCGGACGCGTTATCCAGACGCGCTGCCTCGATCACTTCATCGGGCACCTGCATGAATGCTTGCCTGAGGAGGAAGATTCCGAATGCACTGGCTGCGTACGGCAGGATGAGCGACCATAGTGTGTTGACGAGTCCCCAGCCACTCAATTGCACGTAAATCGGCAAAAAGATGACTTGTCCGGGAATCATCAAGACAATCAAGACAAGACCAAACAACAGATTGCGACCGGGAAACTTGTAGCGTGCGAAAGCGTAAGCCGCAGGCACCGCCGTTAAAAATTGCAGGATCAAAATGCCTACCGCAACCAGAATGCTGTTCCACGTATACATAAGGAACGGACCTGATTCCCACGCTTGGGCGAAGTTGCTCCACTCCCACGTCTCAGGCAAAAGCGTCGGGGGAAATTGCCGGACCTCTGGCATCGTTTTGAAAGCCGTCGATGCCATCCACAGAAACGGGAACACAAACAGGAAAGCCACGATCAAAAGCCCAATCCATTCCACTGTCTTGCGTGAAGCCAAAACCACTCGATACATGCTGCTCCTCCTTTCTCACGAGTTCATCAGCGATAATGCACGCGCTTGGACATCACCAGAAAATGCACAGCTGTTAAAATCCCTACCAGTATCAGCAAAATGACAGAGGCAGCCGAAGCAATTCCGCCATTGTAGAAGTCCATGCCCTGCTCGTAAATGTAGTAGACAAGCATGTTTGTACTATTGATTGGACCACCCTGCGTCATAATGGCAATCGTGTCAAACGCTTGAAAGGATGAGATCGTATTGATAATGAGCAAAAAGAAAATCGTCGGCGACAGCATCGGTATGGTAATCCGCCTCAGTGTTCGCCACCACGGTGATTGATCGAGCGCTGCTGCCTCGTATATATCGCCCGGGATGCTTTGCAAGCCTGCGATGAAAATGAGCGTGTTATAGCCGACACCTTTCCAAATGCTCACGATAATCAGTGACAACAAGGAGCTTTTCGGGTCAGTCAGCCACGTATACGCAGGCAATCCGACCGCTTCCAGTCCTGCGTTCAATAGGCCAAACTGCGGGTCCATCAGCCACATCCACAGCATCGAGACAGATACCAGCGAAATGATGTGAGGACTGAAGACAGTCGCCTGAATAATGCCGTAAACCTTCGCCTTTTTGTTCAGCCATAGTGCGAGCAGGAAGGATAGCGTCAGGCCGATCCCCACTGTCGCAATGGTAAAGACCGCAGTATTTCCCAATACTTGATGAAAATCTCCGTCTACCATCAAGTCCTGATAGTTTTGCAAGCCTACCCATTCCATTTGCTCCAAATTGATCAATGACCAGTCCTGAAAGCTCAAATAGATGATCGAGCCAATCGGGTAAAAGAAGAACAGGACAAAGCAAATCAATGCGGGTGCCAGATACAAGTACGGTCGCAGTCGGGATGAGAGCTCAGACCATGCAAATGCCGACGGACGCACTTCTGTTTTCGACTGGCTTACACCCGGCAACTCCTGTACAGTTGCCGCTTTTCGCATCAGCTATCCCCTCCTGCACGTGTCGATACAGGCTCTCGTCCACTCATGCGACCCACTCGTTTTCCGCTTCCTTTTTCGAACACATATATGTACTCCCACGGTACAGTGACAGTGACTGAGGAGCCGACCTGCATCGCTACCTCCGAGTCCGCTTTGACGATGACCCTGCCTTTTTCCGTCTCTACATGAAGGAGCGTGTCTGAGCCAAGAATTTCCCTGGATACGACCTGACCTCGTGCATTCCACATCTCTTCGCTCGTAATGGCAGAGACAGCAGAAGGCAACAACACTGCTTTTTCCGGGCGGAATCCCCATACGTGCTCGCTCTTGCCCTCCGCAGAAACAATGTTCATCGGCGGAGAACCGATAAATTGGGCAACAAACAGATTTTCCGGCTCCTGATACAAATCCATCGGGGTCGCTACTTGCATAATGTGTCCGTCATTCATGACGACGATCTGATCGCCCATGGTCATCGCCTCTACCTGATCATGTGTCACGTAGATGAAAGTACTACCGAGCTGCTTGTGCAGGCTGGTCAATTCCACACGCATCTGATTTCGCAGCTTCGCATCGAGATTGGAGAGCGGCTCGTCCATCAGGAAGACCTTTGGCTTTTTCACCATAGCCCGAGCGAGTGCAACACGTTGCCTTTGACCACCGGAGAGCTGAGAAGGCTTGCGTTTGAGATAATCGGATAGCCCGACGATTTCCGCGATCTCCTCTACCAGCACCTGACATTCCTTTTTCGATGTTCCACGGTTTCTCAAGCCATAGGCGATATTGTCATACACGTTCATTGTTGGGTAGAGGGCGTAATTTTGAAAAACCATCGCAATATCACGCTTGCCAGGTGGCAATTGGTTCACCGTTTGATCACCGATCATGATTTTGCCGTCCGTCACTGTTTCCAAGCCAGCGATCATCCTGAGTGTGGTTGATTTCCCACAGCCGGACGGACCTACCAGAACCGTAAAGGAGCCGTCTGGAATGACCAAATCCAATCCTTTGACCACGCTTTGATTCTGAAAGGCTTTCGTTACCTGCTCCAACACCACACGTGCCATCTGTTTTTATTTCCCTCCTTGTGCTTTTGCGGCCAGCATTTCCGTAACAAATGCCTCGAAATCGGCGTAGCGGTAATCTGGAGAAGCGTAGAGCCATTTCTCTTGTCCATACCACTCCAGCACGACAGATTGCACACCCGCTCCTACCGCAGCCAGTACATCGTAGCGACTGTCACCAATCATCATGGCTTGCTCGGGACTTTTGCCTAGCGCTCCCAACGCTTTTTGTACAGGCTCAGCCGACGGCTTGCCTCGTGATACATCATCGACGGTGACGATTGCCTCAAACAGATGCTCAATCCCCGCCATCTCCAGACCAGCCAATGTAAACTCCCGTTGCTTGTTCGTGACGATCGCCATCGTAAAGCCCGCCGCCTTCAGCTTTTCCAACCCTTCGCGAACAAACGGAAACAGTTTGACGTGTTCTTCATGATGCTCCCGTACATAGGCGAAGTATCTCTGCAGCACTTCCTTTTTGTCAGGGACACCTGCTGCTGTAGCAACTGCCGCCAAAAAATCATCAAACGATTCGCCAAAACGCGCGAGCAACTCTTCCCTGCTAAAATGTCCCGGTGCGTACTGCTCAGCCGTAAAAGCAACGGCATCCACGACCGCATCCCGACTGTCCAGCAAGGTCCCGTCCAAATCAAATAACAACGCTTGAATCAAGGTTCTTACACTCCTTCCACAGCAGGGGACTTCCGACTGAAACAGCTGTCGCTCCATGCTTTAATACTTCCTCCATCTGTTCCCGCTTGCGAATCAGCCCGCCAGAAATGATCGGGGTATCGATAACACTTCTGAATTCTTCGATAAACTCCGGCAGCAAACCAGGCATCAGCTCAACAGCGTCAGGCTGTGTTTCCTGCAAGGAGGTTAGGCCTGATTTAATCGAGTCGCTATCGACCAAAAACAAACGCTGAATCGTCAGCAGGCCTTGCTTTTTCGCTAGCTTGACCAGTGTGTTGCGCGTAGTGACGATCCCGTCTGGCTTGACGTAATGCGCCAGAAATGCGATGCCTTCCCGGTCATGGCTGATTCCGCCAATCCGCTCCAAATGAAGAAATACAGGGATATTTTTCGACTTGAAATAATCCACGTAGCCTTTGATCACACCAATGTTGCCAATCGAGAGTACCGCAGCACTCAAATTTGCCTCTGCCGCTTTTTCCAGGTGCTTCGCTTCTTTTACGGAAGCGATCAGCTTGTACTGTGCCAGTCTTGCATGAAATTGTTCCTGGTTCACTCGCTTTAAGCCTCCTTATGCCCAAGACAAAAAACCCTGCGACATGACAATGCCAAAGAACTCTCGATGAAAGTGCTTGGAAAGGCTGTCGGGGGTTTCTCCATGGCTCCAACCGAAGGGATGTGTTCACTTGTTACTTTGAATAGTACTGTACGAGCGTTAAGGAATCTTGAAGCGAATGTTAATAAACGGAAAAGTTCATGTAAGGATGGAATTGACGGAACGGAAGAGCGGATGTATGATCCATCTATATTCAAATAATCAAATATTCGAAAATACGAAAAGAAGGGTTGCAATCATGAAGTGGGCGCCAAGATTCGAAGGCTACGATCTCGTTTCCTTTCGAAAAGACTGTGTATCAGGGTTAATCGTCGGCATTATCGCGATACCATTGGGGATGGCATTTGCTATCGCCTCCGGAGTAAAGCCTGAGTACGGGATTTACACGACCATTATCGCCGGCATATTGATTTCTCTCTTTGGCGGTTCCCGCTACCAAATCGGAGGACCTACTGGCGCTTTTATCCCGATATTATTTGCAATCGTCATGCAATACGGTTATGCAGACTTGCTCCTCGCTGGATTCATGGCTGGGATTCTCCTTGTTCTCATGGGGATTCTACGGCTGGGCGGGCTGATCAAATTCATTCCGCGCCCCGTCATCATCGGATTCACTTCGGGGATTGCCGTTATCATCTTTTCCGGTCAAATTGCCAACTTTCTCGGTCTGGAGCAGTTGCAAAGACATGAGGATTTTTTGTCCAACATGTGGGAAATCGTCCTTCATCTAAACACGATTAATCTATACAGCGTAGCCATTGCGATTTTGAGTCTCGCCCTTATTTTGGTGACTCCCCGATTCTTCCGTAGCATACCGGCCTCTCTCGTTGGACTCGTAGTCTCTAGTGTCGTTTCCGTCCTCTTTTTGGAAGGAAAGGTAGCGACGATTGGCTCTACCTTTGGAGAGATACCGAGTACATTACCCGGCTTTCATTTTCCTGAAATCACATGGGACCGTGTCCAAAAGTTACTGAGTCCAGCTCTAATCATTGCTATACTAGGAGCGATAGAGTCTTTATTGTCAGCTGTCGTCGCCGATGGAATGACACGCAGTCGCCACAACAGCAACCGGGAATTAATCGGCCAAGGAATTGCCAACATCGTGACTCCGTTATTTGGGGGAATTCCGGCTACTGGCGCGATTGCGAGAACAGCCACTAACATTCGAACCGGGGCAACCTCCCCCATGTCTGGCATCATTCATGGTCTGGTTGTTTTGCTCATCCTCGTGCTGTTCGCCCCTTACGCCTCGCATATTCCATTGGCGAGTATGGCGCCGATCTTGATGCTGGTTGCCTGGAATATGAGTGAGCGCAAGGAATTTGCCCACATGCTAAAAGCGAAGACGAGCGATTCTCTTGTGCTGGTGCTCACCTTCCTTTTGACCGTTTTCACCAATTTAACCGTCGCCATTGAAGTGGGATTGGTGCTGTCTATTCTGTTATTTGTCAAACGAACGCGCGATAGCTTGCGGGTAGCTCAGGTGCTGCCTGATCCCTCTTCCAAAAACGACAAGGTCATGCCTCATATGGTTACCGAGGGGCACGATTGCCCGCAAATCAGCATCTACACGATTGAGGGTCCACTGTTTTTCGGGGATGCCGACTTGTTTGAAAGCTCCCTCATGCAAACCCTTCAGCGACATCCAAAGGTATTGCTACTGCGGATGGGAAAAGTCCCCCTGATGGACATGACCGGGGAAGCGAATTTGTCCCGGATTGTGAAACAATGTATGGACCAAGGGACAACGGTCCTTATTTCAGGAATCCAATCTGGCCCCAAGAAAATCTTGCAGCGTACGGGGCTATATGGCCTCGTAGGCGAAGCTCACTTTTTTACTCATACTGGAGACGCGATAGCGTATGCCCTCAGTCTACTGGATACCGGGAAGTGCCTGGGATGCAAGCATTTTGCCTTCCGCGAATGCGCGCGCCTGTCCGCTCCTACTGACACTTCCACATGATGTTACGATCGGAGGAACCTATCATTGAATTTGGAACTACAGCAATTTAAAGCGAATTTTTTCAAGGCGTTGGGACATCACCTGCGAATTCGGATTCTGGAGCTGCTGGCGGAAGGGGATAAGAATGTAAACGAGCTTCAGACACTCATCGGGAGTGAAGGCTCCGCTGTTTCCCAACAGCTGGCCATTTTGCGGAATAACAATATCGTGTACGGAACGAAGGACGGAAACAAAGTCACGTACTCGCTGCGTGATCCGATGATTATTGAACTGTTGAGTGTGGCCAGACAAATTTTTAACAATCACTTGATTGATACGATTTCTATGCTGGATCGGTTTAACGAGGAATAATCGCTTTGGTTTGAGTCAACATAGGGGAGGAGAAGAAAAAGCACAGGTCTCTTCGACTCTGACACGCCAGCAAGGGGGATTCACTGGCCGTCTACACTGCAAAAAGGGGACCGTCGAGCCAAAGCCACCCTACGGGCGGAAGCTTCTCAAGGAAGAAGTGTTCGACAAGCGTGGTCCCCTTTTTGCAGTTCCGACTGGGGTGGCGTTGTCAAGGTCTACGAGCCCTGTGCTTTTTCTTCTCGCCAGCTTTGTTGGTTTATCGATGCCTTTTAAAACCTTTTAAAACTTAACCGCTATTACAAAAAAGCCCAGGACCTTTGAAACGTCCTGGGCCTACCTATTGTTACTGGGAAACGGTAATGACTGCATCCAATGCGATCAACGCTTCGGCTTCAATGGCTTTTGCCATCACATCGGTGTGCGGGTTATACGATTCGATTAAGTCTGCATCTGCATACCCGTCAATCGCCAAAATAGAGCCTGCCTTCATACCGCGAAGCGCCGCAATCACGAACAGGGCGGTGTTTTCCATCTCGACTGCCAAAACGCCTGCTTTTTGGTACAGCTTGTGCGGGAACTCCAACACTCCACTGTAAAAGACATCAAGTGTCAGCGTGATTCCTTCGAATACCTTCAAGTCTGATGCATTTGCTCCTACTGCTTGTACAAGCGCCTCAACGACATGGCGATTGGCAACAGCCGGGAATCCCGCCGGAACCAACTGACTGGTCAAGCCGTCTTGGCGAACCGCTGCGGAGCTGATGACGAGGCTGCCTGTCTCGATTTCCTTTTGGTATGACCCGGCAGTTCCTACACGAATGATGACCTGAACGTCGCCCTTCGCCAGCTCCTCGAAGCATACGGCTGCTCCGGGGGCGCCTACACCATGGCTCACTACCGCTACCTCTACGCCTTTCCAAGTACCCGCATAGCTGTGATACTCGCGGTTTTCCCCGATTTGACGCTGATCGTCGAGTTTCGAAGCAATCAAGGCTGCCCGTTTTGGATCACCGCACACGATGACACGCTTTGGCAGTTGTTCTGGATCTACTTTTAGATTCGTCAACATCTCAATCGAACTCCTTTTTCTCCCACTCATCCTCTGGTATCGGCAACGCTTCACCGGAGAACCGCTCTTCACGAAACGGGTCTGCGATCAGGTGAAAACCATTTTGCTCCCAGAAGCCGGGCTTGTTTTCCGTCATAAATTCAATTCCTCTGATCCACTTCACGCTTTTCCAGAAATACAGATGAGGAACAACCAGGCGAAGCGGCCAACCGTGCTTGTCCGTCAGTCGCTCTCCATCAAAGGAGTGAGCCAGCAGCACATCATCACGCTCCAGATCAGCGAGCGGCACATTGGCGGTATAGTCGTGATCACCGTGCAGCATGACGAAGTTCGCTCGCGGAGTCACACCAATTGCTTGCAAAAAATCACGAAAACGCACGCCTGTAAACGCATTGTCAAAACGGGACCAGCGCGTCACGCAGTGAATGTCGCTCGTCACTGTCACCTGTGGCATCGCCATGATCTTTTCGTAGGTGAGCGTCACTTCCCGGTCTACCTCACCGAAAACACGCAGTGTCCATTCGTTCATGTCATACACCGGCACGTCTCCCTCATGCAAAATGGGAAAGCGCTCTGTCAGGATTTGTCCTGGCGGAAGTCGTCTGGCGAGTCCCGGTCCCACTGGGGCGGGTACTTTCATTTTTTTGATCCGATCTGCCTTGTTCATATCGCATTTCCCCCTGTCTACGCTGTCTATATGGCCTGTGTTTAACGGGTGCTTTGCTGATTGTCGCTACCGATCTGACTCTTGTTCTTCAAGAAGAACATTGCCGCAATCGTCAGCACGTATGGCAGCATGGCCGTAAATTGCGTCGGAAGCGAAAAGCCCTGCAAACGAATACTAAGGGCATCCATCAACCCGAACAAAAAGCTCGAAGCCAAAATACCGAGTGGATGCGACTGCCCCATCATCATCGCTACCAATGCGATAAAGCCCCGGCCAGCCGTCATACCTTCTGTAAACATCGTGACTTGCCCCAGTGAAAGCTGTGCCCCTGCAATCCCGCACAAGGCGCCACTCATCACAATCGCCAGCACCTGAAGTCCCGTCACTTTCAGACCGAGACTGCGTGCCGCAACGGGATTCAGACCAACTGCGAGGACGCGGAAGCCCGTAACCGTCCGATAAAAGAACACATACAACAGAATCGCAGCCAAAAAGGCAAAATACACGAGCGGCGAATGACCAGAGACAATGCCTCCGATGACCGGAATATCGTGAATGAAAGGAATCTCGACGGTTGGCAAGCCAGCCATATCCTTATCGTAAAACGCTCCTTTGACACCGAAGATCGCCCGTAGTGCAAATGTGGTCAACCCTAGCGCGAGAAAGTTAATCGCCACACCGACAACGATTTCATTCGCCCTAAGCTTGATTGTCATGTACGCGAATAAGAGCGAAAAGACAACGCTGACCAGCGCTGCAATCAAAACGGCCAGAAAGAGATTACCGGTAAAATGATTGCCGACAATCGCGGAAAAGGCACCGACCAGTACCAATCCCTCCAAGCCAACATTAAAAATTCCGACACGTGCGCAGAGCGCTCCACCCAAAGCTGCCAACAAAATCGGCGTGACCATCCGAATGGTAGAACTGAGGAGGGACCAATCAAAGAGCTCCATGCGATTCCCCTCCTTTTGCCTTCCGCTTTTTCCACCAGTCGTAGCTGAACTTGGCGGAGATGAACAAAATCAATACGGCTTGTATAACACTTGCCAACTCCAGCGGCACATCCGTATTGCGCTCTACACCCATGGCTCCGGTCTGAAAAGCAGCAAGCAGGATCGAAGTCACAATGATGCCAAGCGGGTGGGAGTTCGCAAGCAGAGCTGCCATCAGGCCCGTCCAGGCGAACCCAGGTACAGTCAGGGCACCGTCAACAAAACGATAGTGCGCCCCCATTACCTCAACGGTTCCCGCCAAGCCAGCCAATCCACCACTGGCAAACATCCCGGTAAGCATTACCCGAATCCGATTAATTCCCCCGTATTGGGCAAACAGCGAGTTTTGACCCAGCATCTTCACTTCATAGCCAAAAGGCGTAAAACGAAGGACCCAGAACAACAAGAGCGCTGCAACGATCGCAAACAAAAACCCTGCATGCACGCTCATTCCCGCAAACAGCTTCGGAAGCCAAGCGCTTTTCTCCAGCATGACGGTCTGTGCCAGTGCCGCAGAACCCGAGCGATCCCGAAATGGCTCTGTCACGAGATAGCTCGCAAACAATACCGCAATATAGTTAAAGAGCAACGTAGAGATGAGCAACGGAATGCGAAAGCGTGCTTCCATAAAGCCCGGCAACAACGCCCAGAAGCCGCCGACCGCCATTCCTGCGAAAATACCCGCCACAATTTTGATCATTCCTGGCGCTGGCAAATAGATCGCGACTAACGCAGCACTGACAGCACCCAGCACCATTTGCCCTTCTGCCCCCAGGTTGAATACCCCTGCCCGAAATGCGAGGGAAAGACCCAAGGCAATCAGCATGATAGGCGTGGCTCTCGCTAAGGTAGACGTTAAGAAATAAAAACTGCCAAAGGCCCCTTTCCACATTTCCTGGTAGGTGCCCAAGATCGATTCGCCAACTGCAGCAATGACCAGCGCCCCGGTCAACAAACCGATGACGACAGCCAATAACGGCTGAACCAATGACTTAGATAGCTCTTTGATTGCTGCCATGAATGCTTCCTCCCGCCATGATCACGCTGATTTTTTCTTCGGTTGCCTCCAGGCGTGAAAGCTCTCCAGCGATTCTCCCTTTATACATGACCAAAATCCTGTCAGACAAGGCGAGAATTTCGGACAACTCGGAGGAGACGAGCAAGATCCCGTCTCCCTGATTGCGCTTTTCGATCAGCGCCTGATGGATGTACTCCATGGCACCAATATCCACCCCTCGCGTAGGCTCAGCCGCAATCAAAAACGGGGTTTCCTGTCCCAGCTCCCTTGCTACGATCAGCTTTTGCAAGTTTCCACCTGACAGATTCCCTGCCAGCTCCTGCAATTGTCGGGAGCCTGTCTTGATGGCGAACTGCTCAACCCAGCCTGTTACGACTTGGCGGAATTTCTCCCGCAAAACAACGCCGCGACGGTTGTAAGCAGGCTTTCGCTGATAGCCCATCAACGCATTTTCCTCGACGCTTGAGAGTTTGGCCGTTCCCCACAAGTAGCGATCCTCCGGAATATGCGCCAAGCCGGCATCCCGAATGGTAGCTACTGATTTGTTCGTCACATCCTTGCCGCCTAACCGCACCGTGCCCTCCTGTGCCGCTCGCAAGCCGCTGATCGCTTGCAGCAGCTCGGATTGACCATTCCCGGAAACACCTGCGATTCCTACGATTTCCCCGTGGTGCACGGTAAAGCTGACTTGATCAAGCAGTGTCTGCTTTTCTCGAACCGTGAGATTCTCCACCTGCAACAAAGGGCCTTTATCCAGAGGAACTCGCTCAGCTAGCTCCTGCAATTCACGTCCGACCATCAGTCTGGCTAAATCGTCCGCATTGGTTTCTGTACGGGATACCGTTCCCGTCACTTTTCCTCCGCGCAGTACCGTAATACGATCAGCTACCTCCATGACCTCCTGCAACTTATGTGTAATCAAAATGACGCTCTTGCCGCTCTCCGCCAGGTTTCGAATCGTTTGCAGCAGGTCGCGTACCTCCAGCGGAGTAAGTACAGCGGTCGGCTCGTCCAGCACGATAATATCCGCTCCCTGATACAGGACCTTCAGAATCTCGACCCGTTGCTGTTCCCCAATCGAGCAATTCTCTACCTTGGCCTGCGGATGAATCGGAATGCGATACTGCTCACTAAGCACACGCACCTTGTCCTCCGCGTCATTTCTTTTGAAAAAACCTGCTTGATTCGGCTCGTATCCGATCACGATATTTTCAGTCACACTGAATTCTCCGAAGAGCATAAAGTGCTGGTGAACCATCCCGATTCCATTTCGAATCGCGTCCTCTGGTCCGCGAAAAACAACTGGCTTGCCGTTTAACACGATCTCTCCCGACGTCGGTTGCTCCATCCCGTACAGCATCCGCATCAGTGTCGTTTTGCCCGCTCCATTTTCCCCGACAATCGAGTGGACTTCTCCTGCTGCCAGTGAGAACGACACCTTGTCGTTGGCGGTAAAATCTCCGTACTTCTTGGTCATGGCCCTCATTTCCAAGCGATCGGTCATTCCCACTCCCTCATTTCTGTACGTCCTTTTATGAAAATGGAAGACCGACTACACAGCCGTAGTCGGTCACATCCATCACTGTGCACAAGCTATAAATAACCGTTCAAAAAGTTGGCTTTTCAGCACCGAGCTGCCTTTTTAGAACTGGTCTGGTACTTTGCGAGTGCCCGCTACAATCTCATCGTTGATCGCTTTCACTTTATCCACCACTTCTTGTCCAATAAAAGCGTTCAGCGGCGTTTTGCTTTCGTGCGTGACATAGGTTACGCCAACACCTTTTTCTTTCAAGCCGTACGCAACAACACCTGGTTTGAACGTTCCTTCTACAAAGGTCTTCACCGTTTCATATGCTGCCGCGTCAGTCCCTTTCAATTGGGACAGAACAATATGCTCTGGATCAATCGTCGTACGGTCAACGTCCTGACCTGCTGTGAAGAAGCCTTTTTCCTTCGCTGCTTCGAAAACGCCGAGGTCGCCTACTGCTGCTGCACCGTTAATGAAGTCAGCGCCTTTGGAAGCTTGGAGCAACGCCAATTCCTTCGCTTTTGCCGGGTCAGTGAAGCTACCTACATAGTTGACCATCAGCTCTGCTTTTGGATTCGTCGCTTTCAAGCCCTCTCCGAAGCCAACTGTCCATTTTTTCAACTGCGGAATATCAAGAGCGACAACCATACCTACTTTGTTCGTTTTCGTTGCCAGACCTGCTGCTGCTCCCACCAGGTAAGCCGCTTCCTGCTCGCGGAAGGTAACACTACGAACGTTTGGCAAATCCACTACAGTATCAATAATCGCAAAATTACGATCAGGATTTTCGGTAGCTACTTTTTTCAATGCATCCTCTGATGTAAAGGAAGAAGTGATGATCAAATCATAATTTTCTGCAACAGCCACGCGCAGATTTTCTTCAATCGCTCCATGGTCCGTAGATTCAATCGTTTTCACTTCTGCGCCCAGCTCTTGTGCGGCTTTCTTTGCACCCTCATCCATTTGTTGGAAGAACGGATTCACACCGATTTTCTCGGGCAAAATCAAGGCAATTCGCTTTTTGGCCGCGCCCTCTTGTCCTGCTGCTTGTCCTCCTGGCTGATCTGCAGGTGCGCTTGTGCCAGTCGAGCACCCTGTTGCCAATACTGCGAATGTCGTTAATGCCAGCAATAACTTCTTCATGATGTATCTCTCCCTATCCGAACTTTACGTTTTTCTTTATCCTATTAGGTAATGTACGGCTTTTTACCCATTTTTTCAATACTATTTACGAATATTCTCTTATAAAATTAATTTATCGTTCGTTTATTTCCTCCTTCCTTTTACAAATACAACAAAAAAACTCTTCCCGGAGGAAGAGTTTGCGTACGTAGCCGTTCTCTTCCTCATCTGTCAAAACCATGGTACAGGTTTTGCAGGAATTGGCACCTTTCTGTTCATGCATAGACATGATCAGTGGTTGCCGGGCATCATCGGGCCAGTCCCTCCGCCGCTCTTGATAAGGTAGGTGAATATATTTAGTTACAATGGAATTCATTCTAGCAGAACGGTTCAAAAATGCAATTCTTTTTTCTCAATTCCAAACACTTCTATAAGTAAATAAAAGTTTAAAAAGTCGTCTTTTCAGCACCGAGAAATTGGCGAGAACCTGAAGAAGGAGGAGCGGAGTGTAGGAGACCTACATGAGCACCGGACTTCGAAGGTGAACGTCAATTTCGATGCCGAATCAGCTTTCAGAACTACTTCGTGATCAAAAGACGACTTTTTAAACAACCTCTAACTAATTTACGTGAAAGGTTTGCTGGAGACGATGAGACAATGTATTCAGCTCGCCCAGCTCTTCCGTAATCTCACGCACTTTTTGATGCTGGTTTTCTGCTGTCGCAAACAGCTCTTCTAAGTTGGCTACGGATTCCTCGGTTACGGCTGTAATGGTCGACATCTCGATGGCAACTTCGCCGGAACGCACTTTTACCCGGTCCATGCTGGAGCTTACTTGATCAGCTGCTTCCAGGAAGGCCATCATCCCGGCACGCACTGCTTCGATGGAGGCCACTGTTTTCACGGCCAGCTCTTGGCCTTTTGCAACAGACGTTTCCCCATTGCTCATATGCTGCACCGCATTCTCACTTTCCTGATGGAGAGATTTCAGAATGTCGGTAATTTCCTGCGTAGCTGTCGCGCTTTGTTCCGCCAGCTTGCGTACCTCATCCGCTACAACAGCAAATCCACGTCCATGCTCGCCTGCACGAGCCGATTCAATCGCCGCATTCAGCGCCAAAAGATTCGTTTGTGTCGCGATCTGATTAATAGCGCCGACAATTTCCTCTACGCGATTCGCCTGACGATTGAGCTGGTGAATCGTAGAGGCTGCTACATTAACTGCCTGCACAATTTGCTCCATCTGCGAGGACAGCTCGTTCATCATCTGAACGCTTTCTGTCAGACGACGGTTGTTTTGTTGCGATTCCGTTTTCATTGAGTTGGTCTGTGTTGTGACTGCCTCGATTTCCTGGTCGATGGATTGAACCTCTTCTTCGATCTTCACCGTAGAATTCGCCTGCGATTCCATACCTGTGGCGACTTCCTTAAAGGCTACCATCATTTCATCTGTATTGCGCTTCGTACCTTCCGCATGCTCATGCACATGATCGCTTGTACGATCCAGCTGCTCCGTCATTTGCTGGATGTTCAAAAGCATTTCTCCCAGACGGCGCTCCTTCTCTTCCGCTTCCTGCCTTGCGTCATCAGCTTTTCGCAAGGAGGCTTGTCCGGCGAGACACAGATACGTGACGGCTCCCATCATCATGAGAATCGTGACAATACGCATAAGCAAATTGAGCTCTGAAAAATCACCCTCGAAAATCTCGTAGGTTCCTGTGTAGAACCCAATAACCGTAACAATGATTTGGGTAATTCCCGCTGTTACGACTAGCTTCCAATCCAAGTAGGCTGCCAAAAAGCCCATGACGATAAAGGCGAGGAAGGTAACCTCCTGGTAATCGGTAAAGTGATCGAATGAAATCGCATAAAACATGAGTCCAATTGCTACCAGATAACGAATCACATGACTATCTTTGCGAATGAAATAATACGGCGAAACAATTAGAGTGACCAGCAATCCCAAGGACGTCACTTTCCAGAAGTTCACATCCACTTGGTAGGCAATGAGTCCCGCCATCCACAAATGATTCCATAGGATAAAAATCATAAAGCCTTCTTTGTCAGTCAAGGTATTGCGAATCAGTTGAATCATAACCGCCCCCCGTTTCCTTTTTACTTATGTATCGGATTCTTTCCCCATTATATAGCCAAACCTTTGCCAAATTTGTGAAAAAAGTAAGAACAGCCAAAAACAATTTCGAATAGGCTATTACACAACTCTCACGTACAGGAGGCAAACGGAGAAAAGTGGAACTCAATCAATTGCCAGCTACTGTGCTGACACGGACGATTAGCCGTCCGAACACCACGATTTACTATCCCCAATTGGCAGGCCTAGCCAACCAACAAGCGGAAAAAGATATCAACCGGGCGATTTATCAAACGGTTCAAGGCTTAATTCACGAGCAACAACGGGTCCAGGTACCGGGAAATACAGAAATGCAAGGAAGCTACGAAATCAAGACAAACGAACGCGGTATTTTCAGCGTCGTGTTGAGCAACTACGCCTACACACCACAAATGGCTCACGGCATGACCTTCCTCGGGTCGATCACCGCAGATATCCAAACAGGCAAGCTGTATACGCTGCGTGAATTATTCAAGCCAGGAAGCGATTACGTCAAGGTAATTTCCGAAAACATCAAGCGTCAAATCAAAGAAAGAAGCATCCCCACACTCAATGGCTTTACTTCGATTAAGCCCGATCAGGATTATTACCTCGCCGACAAAGCACTGGTCATCTACTTCCAGTTGTACGAAATTACGCCTTACTACGTCGGTTTCCCCATGTTCCCCATTTCGGTCTATGAACTGGAACCGCTCATCAATGAAAAAGGACCACTGAGCATCTTGTCCGCAGATTAATCCTCCACCGTATTTTTCAGCCAGGTGAGTGTCTTCTTCCATGACACTCGCCTGGTTCTATTTGTGTCAGAAAATCCATTATTTCGCCATCGAATAAACGTTTACTTATATGTACGAAACTGCTAGTATGTTATTGTACATATTTACTTAAGCAATAAAGTGTACGATATATCGGACCAGCTTTCCTGGAGGTATATACTCATGCAATATTATGGTCATCGAATTAGCCAAACCGCAAGAATATTCAGTAAATCGTTAAATGGGACTATGTCTCCCATGGGATTATACAGTTCGCAATGGGGTATTATCCTTTGCTTGCATTATCGCGAATCGCTCACCCAGGTTCAATTGAGTAACTACCTGAATGTGGAAGCGCCGACGATTACCCGGACACTCACCCGATTGGAAGAGATGGGCTGGATTATTCGCTCAGAGGGCGATGACAAGCGTGAGCGCTATGTGTCCTTGTCCCCGCAAGCAGTCGAACGGTTCCCGGAATGGCTGGAGGCTGCCAAAGAGCAAGAAGAGCTGGCACTCCGCGGCCTTGACGAAGCAGAACTCGCTATTTTTAACCGCGTATTGAAGAAAATGAACGATAATTTGCAGCCATCGTAGCAAGTAAAAAATGACTTCTCCCAAAAGCAGTTTGGTGAAGTCATTTTTTGTTAACCATTTTTCCTTGTGCTATGGATGATGGTGTTGAGCTCTTGTTCCAATTGAATCAGTTCAATCTGTATCTGTTGCTTTTGCAATTGTTTTTTCTGTTGCAGCACTTGTTTTTTCAAATCGTTTGATTCCTTGTCATTTGCCTCGTTCGCTGTAGAAGTATCCTGGTCCGGTTCCACCTGTCCAGTCGAGCCTATCGCAGCTAGGAAGGCACCCAGAACTGCAATCCACCCGCCTACCGCTACCAGCTCATTCGCCAGATTTTTTTCGATCATCCTTCTTCCCTCCGTTTTTGGATGGATTCTCCTGTAAATTCTTCTTTATATCTTGAACACTTTCTCGTAATTGGGAAATTTGCTGTTCAATTCGTTTAAACTGCATATCTTCATCGTTGTCATTGCCATTTTTGTTTTTCCCATTGATTTGCTTGTTTAATTGGATGAGGGGCTGTATCGACTTCTCATTGTTGTTGTTGCAGGCAGGCTTGTGACTTAATCTGGTTGTTTTATCAATGGCGAGTATGACAAAGCCAATCGAAATAATCCAAAGTGCTATTACAGCGGTATCATCATCATCACAAAAAAACATAGATACCTCCATGCCAACAAAAAGTCGTGGTTTGATTATTGGCCCTTCTATACAATACGCTTCTGCCTAATTCCTCGTGACATCGGGACCATCACTTTCCTGATGTTGTTCTGTCATGAAAAAAAAAGCTCCCCACCAAGCACAAGCGTGCCCGGCAAGAAGCCTATTTGTTATGATCGTATTCGTTATTGCATGCGCTTCGCGATATTGCGAGCCATCCAGACCCCAGCAGCTCCCGCCTGTGCCAGACCACGCGTAATTCCGGCACCATCCCCGCCACAGAATAATCCCTTGATTTCTGTTTCGAATTCCTCCGTCAGTTTTGGACGTGCCGAGTAGAATTTCGCTTCTACTCCGTAGAACAAAGTGTGCTCGGAAGCGATTCCTGGCGTTACCTTGTCCAATGCTTCCACCATCTCGATCAAACTTTTCATCGTATTGTAAGGCAACACGAGTCCCAAGTCACCCGGTACCGCTTCCTTCAGAGTAGGCTCCAGGAAGCCTTCCTTAATGCGCGACTCTGTAGAACGGCGACCGCGCAAAATATCGCCGTACTTTTGCACGATGACCCCACCGTTTGACAGATCATTCGCTCGCTTGCAAATTTCTCTCGCGTACTCATTCGGCTTGTCAAACGGCTCTGTAAATGTATGAGATACCAAGAGCGCAAAGTTCGTATTCATCGAGCCCAGCGCTGGGTCTTTGTAAGAGTGCCCGTTTGCCGCCATCACTCCACTGTGGTTTTCCACGACCACGTGACCGGATGGATTGCTGCAAAACGTCCGTACACGCGTTCCGACAGATGTATTGAAAATGAATTTTCCTTCGTACAAGTGCTCATTGATTTCGCGCATGACGACATCGGACGTCTCCACACGTACGCCTACGTCGACTTGATTGTTGTACATTTTCAGGCGGCGCTTTTTCAGGATATTCGTCAACCATGCGGAGCCATCGCGGCCCGGTCCGATTACCACGTAATCAGCTTCATACTCTTGGCCGTTTTTCAAGACGACACCTTTTACCTGATGTCCGTCTGCTTCTTTCACCGTAATGATGTCCTCGACCTCTGTCTTGAACATCATGTCGATATGCTTCTTCAAATGCTCGAAGATCGACTGGAGAATCTCCAGGTTTTGCTCCGTTCCCAAGTGACGCACCTGCGCTCGCAACAGCTTGAGTCCTGCTGCATAGCCACGCTGCTCGATGCTCTTGATCGTCTCGGTGGTCGGGTCCGTAATCGATTGGGTAGCTCCATGCTCCAAATTGATTTCATCCACGTATTTGATCAGCCCAAGTACAGTGGAAGGGCTGAGATAATCTGTCATCCAACCGCCAAATTCGGTGGTGATGTTAAATTTACCATCGCTATAGGCGCCTGCTCCACCAAAACCACTGGTAATCGAACAGGCCGGCAAACAGCCTGCGAATTCTTTTTTTCCTGCTGGCGGCGGGCAGAGCTTGATCTTTTCTTCCAAGATCGGACAGCGTCTGCTATAGATGTCATGCCCTTTATCAATCAACAGCACCTTGGCATTCGGTGCTTTTCGCATTACCTCGTAGCATGTAAAAATCCCTGCTGGTCCTGCTCCTACAACGATCACATCATACTTGTTCATTTCGTTCCCTCCCCAAAAAAACGCAAAAAATTCCCGGCCGACGAATAGGGTATACCAAACCTGCCCTATTCGTAGCCGGGAATTTACGGTTCCCTGTAGAGACCCTCAAACCATATTTCTGAGGATATACGAATACAAATCACTATTTCATTCGTCAAGCCTGTGTTGTTCTTCACAACAATATGTATCGTAGCTTATAAGGTGAATCAAGTCAACTGAAAACAACCTATTTATTCGTATTTTAAAGTTGTTTTTATCATAAACACGCCTTTACAATTCGTAAATGCACCAGAATCCGAACATTAAAAAACGAACATTCGTTATTTCTGTTCATTCCCCTCATTTGTCAGGAAGGAATCAAACACAAACGAATAGAACAGATAGAATTTTATGAAATATTTACAGTTCTTCAAATCCGAATTCAAAAAAGGATGAGGCCTGTACATGCGGGATTATCGCTATTATCAGTCTGCCTTTGCCGGTGTTCCCAAGCCGTTCGCTTTCGTCGACCTAGATCTGCTGGAGGAAAATGCGGAGCAAATCAGTTTGCAAAGCAATGGAAAACCCGTTCGAATCGCGAGCAAGTCGATCCGAAGCGTTGCCATTCTCAAACATGTATTGCAGTTGGACGATTGCTTTCGTGGTCTCATGTGCTATTCCGCTCCTGAGGTGCTTCACCTGTGCGAAGCAGGCTTCGATGACCTGCTACTCGGCTATCCGCTCTGGGAAAAAAGCTGGCTTTTGTCAATCGCCTCTGAGATTAAGAATGGACGCTCCATTACTTTGATGATCGACTCTCTCCCACATGTCGAACAACTCGAACAAATCGCCCGGGAAACGGGAACCAGACTGCCGATCTGTCTCGATATCGACATGTCGTCTGATGTGTTGGGGCTGCATTTCGGCGTCTGGCGCTCCCCTCTTCGCTCTCTCGAGGCGTCGCTCTCCCTTGCCAAGCGCGTTGCTTCCTCCGATCATCTCTACCTAGATGGTGTCATGGGGTACGAGGCTCAAATTGCTGGCGTAGGGGATCGATACCCTCGTCAATTCCTGAAAAACAGCATCATTCGCCTCCTCAAGCAATATTCCGTGAAAGAAGTGGCTGCTCGACGTGCCACACTGGTGCATGCCATTTGCGAGCTAGGCATTTCTCTCCGCTTCGTAAACGGTGGAGGAACGGGCAGCTTGCACTTGACCGGGAAAGAAGACGCCATTACAGAGGTTACAGCAGGCTCCGGATTTTTTTCGCCTGGACTCTTTGACTACTTTCAAGATTTTCGGTTTCATCCTGCTGCAGGATTTGCTCTGGAGATTATTCGCAAGCCCACAGAGCATATCTACACATGTGCCGGCGGGGGCTACATCGCCTCTGGTTCTGCTGGGCGTGACAGACTCCCCAAGCCTTTCTTGCCAGCGGGAGCGAAACTGTTCCCCAACGAAGGAGCAGGTGAAGTACAGACACCGATCCACTATCAAGGCATGGAAACGCTAGAGCTGGGAGACCCGATCTTTTTTCGCCATGCCAAAGCAGGAGAGCTCTGCGAACGTTTTACCCGGCTGTATTGCATCTCTGGCGGGAAAATCATCGAGGAAGTGACCACCTATCGGGGGGATGGATTATGCTCACTGTAAAGAAGCACGCGAATCACTGGACCAATTGGACAGGAAATGTACAAAGCCAACCGAAGCAAGTTGCGATGCCAGGGTCCGTGGATGAGGTCGTGCAGCTTGTCCTTGCTTGTAAGAAGGCAGGTACACGGATTCGAGTCGTCGGCTCCGGTCATTCCTTCACTCGGCTCGTCCAGACAGAAGACTGCTTGCTATCCTTGGATCATCTCCAAGGAATCGTCAGTGTAGACCCGGCCTCTGATACCGTTGAAGTCTGGGCAGGCACCAAGCTCAAGACACTCGGACACCTCCTGCATCAAGCGGGCTACTCTCAAGAAAACCTCGGAGACATTAACGCCCAGTCCATTGCAGGGGCCGTCAGCACCGGGACACATGGCACAGGCATTCATTTTGGCAGCATCTCCACGCAAGTCGTCGGGCTGACAGTCGTGACCGCATCCGGGGAGGTTTTGGAAGTATCCGAGCAATCTCGTCCGGAGCTGTTCAAAGCCATGCAAGTCTCTCTCGGTCTCTTGGGCATCATCGTACGCGTCAAGCTTCGTGTCCTCCCAGCCTATCGCCTGCGCTACCAAAGCCGTCGCATGCAGCTAGAGGAGTGCCTGTCCTCTCTGGAGACGTTTAAAACCGAGCATCGGCATTTTGAATTTTTTATCTTCCCGTATTCGGACACCGTTCAAGTGAAATTCATGAACGAGACCCACGATCCCCCTAGCGGCAATCAACGATGGAGCTATTTGAAAAAAATGGTCGTGGAAAATGGGCTGTTTTGGCTCTTGTCCGAGAGCTGCCGATTGCGCCCTTCTCTCACCAAAAGCGTCAGCAGGCTGTCCGCCCAAAGCGTTCCCTCTGTCCATGAGAGCGGCTACAGCCATCAGCTTTTCGCCACTCCTCGCCTTGTGCGTTTTTACGAAATGGAATACTGCTTACCTGCTGAGCATATGGGCGATGCCATACGGGAGCTGCGTAAGGCGATTGAGCAGGAACGCTTTGCCGTTCATTTCCCGCTCGAATGCCGGTACGTCAAAAAGGATGACATCTGGCTCAGTCCCGCCTATGAGCGTGATAGTGCCTTCATTGCCGTCCACATGTACAAAGGCATGCCGTACGAAGCGTATTTTGCCCGGATGGAGGAAATTTTCGCCCGATATGGCGGACGTCCACACTGGGGGAAAATGCACAGCATGACCGCCGCGCAGCTTCATCAGGTCTATCCGCGCTTGCCCGATTTCCTCACCATTCGCTCTGAGCTCGACCCTGACGGCTTGTTCGTGAACCCGTATTTAGCCGAGCTGTTCGGCATCTCCTGAAGACTACAAAAATGCCCCGACCATTTCATCATGGCAGGGGCATTTTTCTATTGAGCAGGACGGCTTAGCCTTGCGTTGGGAAATTCGGTTTATGCGCCTTTTTGCGTCCATAGCGCACATAATAGAAGGTATAGAACAGCACCAACGCGCCAATTCCGTAGAAGAGTCCAATTCGCTGTGTCGGGTCAAACGCCGGGAAGATAAGAATGAATGTGCAAAGAGCCAGACACAAGAGCGGCATCACCGGATAAAACGGTGCTACGAACTGCAAATCTTCTATTTTTCCACCCTCTCGCAAGTATTGACGACGGAAATTAAATTGAGAGAGAGCAATCCCCATCCACGTGAAGGTGACCGCAATACCGGATACAGACATGAGCAGCACGTATACCGTATCCGCTGCAACCACGCTGGTTAACAGGGACAGAAGTGAAAACGCCAGCGTCGCCAAGAGTGCGTTCAAGGGCACTTTACGCTTGGTCAACTTTCCAAAAACAGGATGGGCCATGTTGCTATGGGAAAGGGACCACAACAAACGAGTGGCTGCGTACAAGCATGAGTTGCCGACAGACAACAGCGCCGTCAAGATGACGAAGTTCATGATATCCGCTGCAAAAGGAATCCCCACTGCATCAAATACCGTCACAAACGGACTTTCCAAGAGCCCCAGCTCGCTTGAGGGAAAGAGGGCGGACAAGATCGTGACCGACGCCACATAGAACACGAGAATGCGAAACACAATGTTGCGGATCGCCCGCGGAATGGTCTTTTGCGGGTCTTCTGCTTCCCCGGCTGCAATTCCGATCAATTCAGAGCCTTGATAAGAGAATACGACGTTCATCATCGTCACAAAGACAATCGCAATGCCAAACGGGAATAGTCCCCCATCTGCCGAGAAGTTGGAGAGAAACGGAGCGGGCCTTCCTTCCATACTGACAATACCGAATATAGCACCTAGTCCGACAATAATAAAAATAAGAACGGCTAATACTTTAATTCCGGCAAACCAGTACTCGGTTTCTGCAAACCCTTTTGTCGTCAGCGCATTGAAGGTAAAGAGCAAAACGATAAAGAGCGCGCACCAAATCCAGATCGGTGTATCCGGGAACCACCGTTGCATGACCATGCCCGCGGCAGTAAACTCTACCCCGGCCGTTGTAGCTGACCCTAGCCAATACATCCATCCCAGTGTAAACCCGCTCGCTGGACCAATATACTTGCTGGCGTAGGCTTGGAAAGAACCTGTTACTGGCATCTTTACAGAAAGCTCACCTAGGCACGTCATGACCAAATACAGCAAAATCCCGCCGATGATATAGGCGACAAGCGCTCCGCCTGGTCCAGCCTGATTGATCGTGAAGCCAGCGTTGAGGAAGAGCCCTGTCCCGATCACGCCACCTAACGACAGCATAAACAGGTGGCGACTTTTCATGGAACGTTCTAGCTGTGTATCTCTTTCATTCCCAGTGTTCATATGATTCCTCTCTTTCACCAGCTTTTTAAGAGGTCTATCAGAGGTCTATAAAAGAAGAGAGAACTGCCTGCACTAGAAACGCAGGGACAGGCAGCTCAATCCTCCATCTTGTTTGCGGAATTCAGACATATCCAGCTCAATCACATGGTAGCCAGCGTCAGTGATTTGCTTTTTCGTGCTATCAAAGCCCTTTGGAATAATGACGTAGTCGTTGATATGGATGCAGTTCGCAGAGTACTCGACTTCTTTTTCCACGATCAGATGCTTGTATTGGCTAAACACTTCAGAATCGATGAACTCCCCAGCCAGAACCAGCAAGTCATTGCCAAGGTAGGCGATTCCTGTTTTCAGGTGGAAAAACTCTTTCAAAGGAACAATGGTGACTTCATATCCGTATTTGGAGAGAATCTCGCGGAACTGGATGGCTCCTTCTTCATTGGTGCGTGTCGACAGACCGACATAGAAATGGTTGTCTACCTGCATCACGTCTCCACCATCGAGGAAGCCAGGGGCCTGAATATATTCAATCGTGTCATAAAAACGAGGAAGCACCAATTTCATATCCTCAATTTCACCATTGCGGCTTTCTGCACCGGGATTGGTGATGACGGCGCACTTTTCCGTGAGGACAGCTGTATCTTCCACAAACGTAGAATCCGGGAAACGCTCGTCCGCTTCCAGAACGGTTACATCCAGTCCTGTCTGTTTCAGCGCTTCTACATAAGCGGCATGCTGTTTGAGAGCAAGTTCAAAATCAGGTGAACCCAAATCAGAAGTCGTCAAACCATTTACATAACTCTTTCCCGGTTTTCTTACAATCGCACGTGAAAATTCCATGATGATAGATCTCCCTTCTGTTTTCGAATCTTGCTTTTGTCTATCAGTGGGCGACGGAGAAGCGAGCATGTAAACGCTTCCTCATCTGCTGCTTTTGCTTGTTCATCGCCACCATGTTGCATTCATTTTCCTCTGAGCAATCACTCAGAAAAATTCCGCATTGTGGAATTGCTTCTGCAATACAAAATTACACTCTTAATGTAAAATAGTTTCAAATTTTTTGTCAATGAATTTTTATCTAGTCTGAATTATATTGATTCGGCTGAAAAATTCTGATAGATTGAGGTCATATTAAGCTGGCGTGACATTCAACGAGCAGTCACTATGCAACAAAGCCAGGAGGTAACCCACGTTGGTACAATCGATTGACCGGGCAATGAGCATCATCTCCGTCCTGGTATCAGATCCAAACAAGCAGCATTGGTCCATCTCGGAAATTGCTGAACAAACGAACCTGCCACTGAGTACGGTACACCGTTTAATAAGCAGCCTCATCAAGCATGGACTCATCCTCCAGGTTCCTGAGAACAAGCAGTACAAGGTCGGCTATACGTGGATGGAAATCGGGCTGCGCATCCTGGACAAGATGGATATGCGCGCTGTCGCCCGAACTGTCATGGAGCGATTGGCGGCAGATGTACGAGAAACTGTCTATCTGAACATTCCACAGGGCTCTCATGCCATCGTACTCGAACGAGTGGAAGGTCCCATGTCTGTCAGAAGCATGGATAATCTGGGCGAGCGTATTCCGCTACATATCGGTGCGGCAAACAAAACGATTCTCGCCAGCATGAATCTGACCGAAGCAGAGCAAATCGTGACCGGTTTAATCCCGGATGTAGAAAAACGCCTTGAGCTGTTAGAACGACTGCCAGAAATCAGACAAAACGGCTATGCAGTCAGCTACGGTGAGAAAACCGAGGGCACCGCATCCATTGCCGCTCCTATCTTCGGTGTCAACCAAAAGGTCGTGGGTGCTTTGAGTATCGGCGTTCCGAGCTATCGGATCAACGAGCAGCTCTTGTCCTCACTCATTGAACAAGCCCAACAAAGTGCCAAAGAAATTTCCCACAAGATCGGTGCCTTACCTTAATTTTTTTGCCCACTAACCGGAAATGGTTTTCACTATACGGAAAACGGAGGCGTTTTTTATGCAAAAATGGCAAACAAAAGAGCAACTCGTTGATCTCTTGTGCAATTTGGTAAGCATCCCAAGCATTACAGGATCATCTGCCGAGAAGGACTTGCCTGGCTACGTCGTCGATCAGTTGCGTACCTTGCC
This sequence comes from Brevibacillus sp. IT-7CA2, assembly GCF_949767855.1. NCBI lineage: Bacteria > Bacillati > Bacillota > Bacilli > Caryophanales > Paenibacillaceae > Brevibacillus > Brevibacillus sp. IT-7CA2. The sequence continues at coordinate 206,574 of NZ_CATKQT010000055.1, read as the reverse complement.
TTATTATCAAGCCAATCCCGATCATGTGCGTGCGAATCCGACTGGAGACGGGCGCCATTTTGTCACTGCTCTGGTCAAAAAAGAAGGTGTACGGGACACCGTCATTCTCGTCAGCCATTTTGATGTGGTCGATGTCGAGGATTACGGCGCCTGGATGAAGCATGCTTTTGATCCGAAGACCCTCACTCCTCTCTTCCAACAAAACCAAGCGGATATGCCAGCCGACGTTCAACAGGATATCCGCACCGGCAACTGGCTGTTTGGCCGTGGCACCATGGATATGAAATGCGGACTGACGCTGCACATGTCGATGATTGAGCAAGCGATTGCTGGAGAGTTCGACGGCAACATTTTGCTTCTGACAGTCCCTGACGAAGAAGTGAATTCTGTCGGGATGCGAGCAGCAGTCCCAGCGCTTTTGAAAATCGCCGAAGAGTTCGACTTGAGCTACACGACCGTGCTCAACTCCGAGCCGATGTTTACCCGCTATCCGGGGGATACGAATACGTACTTGTACACAGGCTCCATTGGAAAAGTGCTGCCAGGCTTCCTCTGCTACGGCAAAGAAACCCATGTCGGCGAGCCTTTTGCTGGGTTAAACGGCAATTACATGGCCTCGCAAATGACATGTGAGCTCGAGCTGAACACATCTTTTTGCGAGGTCGTCGAGGGGGAAGCATCTCCTCCACCGACGAACCTGATTCAAAAGGATCTGAAAAAAGAGTACTCTGTGCAAATTCCGCACCGTGCTGTGACGCTGTTCAACCTGTTCCTGTTGGAGAAGCAGATGGAAGATGTTGTAGAGCCGCTGCTGGAATCGGCAAGAAATGTCGCAGAGCGCATGAAGCAAAACTACCTCAAGCACGCGAGCCAGTTTGCCAACTTCGCGCCGTTTAGCCCACGTGATCTGTCCATTTCCGTCATGACTTACGAAGAACTGTACGCCTACGCGAAGAAAACGTACGGGGAAGAAAAGCTGCGTCAGCTGGAAACAGATGTGATCGCCAACCGCGGCGACAAGGACGACCGCGATACCACGATCGAGCTGGTGGATCAATTAGCGATTCTGTGCAAAGAACTATCGCCGATGATGATTTTGTTCTTCGCACCACCGTTTTACCCGGCAGTCAGCTCGCGCAATCATCCTCTGATCCAGCAAACGATGGAAGAGATGAAAGCATACGCGAGAGATCAGCACCAGGTCAATTTAGTCAAACAAAACTACTTTGGCGGAATCTCTGATTTAAGCTACGTCGGACTTCAATATCCGGCGGCATCCATGAAGCCTTTGGTAGCGAACATGCCTTTGTGGGACAACGGCTACTCCATTCCGCTTCAGGAGCTCGAAGCTTTTGATGTACCTGTCATGAACCTCGGTCCAGTCGGACGTGACGCCCATCAGTGGACAGAGCGTCTGGACGTCGACTATGCATTCGATACGTTAAAAGACATGCTTCCTCGTTGCATCCAGTCTCTCTTGCAAAATGGGAAAGCAGTGAAGGAATAGCAAAAGAGAAAAGGTTCCTGTACCGATAGATTACTGTCGCGCGGGAGCCTTTTTCCTTATAATGAAGAAAAACCATTTCAAGGGAGGGCTACGCATGGAATTTCAAGCGAAAGAAAATGGCTTTGTCACTCAACTGTCCTACGGTGAGCTGCACGTATCAGGTGATGAACAGTATGGCTTTCGCCCCTACCAGCTCTTGGTCTCTTCCATCGCTGTTTGCAGTGGCGGTGTTTTGCGAAAAGTATTGGACAAGATGAGAATGCCGTGCACGGATATGAAAGTAACAGCAGATGTTCAGCGAAATGAGGCAGAGGCAAATCGAATTGAAAAAATTCACCTCCACTTCATCATTACGGGTGAAAATATGAAAGAAGAAAAAGTGCAAAAAGCCATTGAAGCCGCGAGCAAAAACTGCCCGATGGTCCAATCCGTCAAGGGAAGCATCGTCGTAACCGAGTCCTTCGAATTGGTATCATGATAGGAAATACAGTGCTAACGCCCACTCCTTTGTTTCTACTTCAAGACATACAGCAGGTCACCTTGTCACCGACAGAAGCATGGACGTTTTCCGGCGGATCTACCCATGCCGTGCTCATCGTGACAAAAGGATCGGGCCGGATACTGAACGAGTCGGATCAAGCCACTCTACTAGATGGAAGCGTGCTCGTCCTTTCTCGAGAATCTGCGAGGCAAGTAAGCGCTGATTCTCGAGAGCCACTCCGTCTCCTCGTATTCTATTTTGACGCTCTGCAACAGCAAGATCAGGTCACCAACGTCTACAGCCCGAGTCTTTCCTGGCATCTTGACCACAGCTCCTGTTTATTTCACCAGGTTGATCACGGTACGGAGCTTGCCCTCACACTGTATGCCCATCGACAAGCCAGTGATTCGTTGGAAGCTTTTCAAAATCAAATTCGCTTTCAGCAATTGCTGCACCTGATTTGGAGCCATGCAGAACGGCAGGCTGCCGTAGAAACGTCAAGAGTTGTCGATCAGACGATTTCTTACATTCATACGAATTATGCGGAGCCAATCACCTTAGATGATTTGGCGAATCGAGCTGGCCTTACCCCTCGGTATTACACCGAAGTCTTCAAGAAAAGGGTCGGAAAAAGCCCGATCGAATATTTGACGAGCTGCAGGATGGAGCATGCCAAGACGTTTCTGCGAGAATCGAATAAACGATTGCGCGAGGTAGCACGCCTGGTCGGGTATGCCGATGAGTTTTACTTCAGCAGACGCTTTAAACAGCAGGTAGGCGTGTCGCCGACTGTCTTTGTACGTATGAATCAGAAGCAAATGGCACCCGTCACCTTCCACTATGCCGAGTATTTATTGGCACTCGGAATCAGACCGATTGGCGCTCCGGAAGAGCAGGTCACTTATTTACGCGAGCAATTACGGATAAAAGAAGCAGATGAGATTGTCAGCCTGCCCGAGAACACACCAGACTTGATCAAACCATTGCAACCGACGTTTATTTTGACCGAATCGACAGGGGATAGCACTGCTTTCTCCAAGATTGCACCTACTCTTGCCCTTCCGTGGCTTGCGCAAGATGTATTTGGTCATTTGAACATGCTAGCCGATGTGCTTGGCATGAAAGACCAGGCGCACATGTGGCTCAAGCAGCATGAACAGAAGGTTTTGAAGGCGAAGCGATGCATCGACGCTCATATTCAGAAGGATGAAACATTCTTGATCCTCAATGTGCGTCCACAGAGCCTATTGGCATACGGTGCCCGAAATATCGGGCATGTGCTATACAAATCCTTGAAGCTGACGCCACCCAAAAGGATTCAAGAAGAGTTAACACGTAACCCCAATTTCTGGGCGACCACAATCAGCAAGGATCAATTAAGCCAGTACGCAGCAGATTGGCTGTTCGTTCATATTTTTGATGATGATCTCTCACGGGCACACTTCCTAGAGTTGATGAAACAGGATGTATGGCAACGAATTCCTGCTGTACAAAAAGGGCAAGTGGTCATTCTCAACCCGATTTGGTTTTCGTATGATCCCCTCTCCCTCGACATCCAGCTGGAAGAGGCCGTCCAAATTTTGACCCATTCAAACACCGCCACATTGTCCAAAGAAAACCGGAATATTCTCCATGGATGAAAAGAGTGCGTTCAGGGTAAGATGGACTCTATTAATGAGAATCATTTTCATTCATGGAGGATATACGATGAAACGATTACGCATACGAGCTTGGCTACCCGGATTGATGATTCTTTCCTTGTTCTTGCTCACGGCATGCAGCCAGACAGCCAGCCCCAATCCATCGGCACCTGCACAAGAGAGTAAAAGCAGCGAGACTCGTGTCCTGAAGCACGCAAAAGGCGAATCGACCATTCCTGTGAAACCTCAGCGCGTCGTAGCCCTGCAATATTTGGGTCCCATGCTTGCCATTGGTGTGAAACCAATCGGTGCGTTGAAGGGCCATATGGAAGGTCCGGACTTGGAGCCACTGGTCAGTGGAATTGAAGTCGTGGGAGATTATGATGCCTATAATCTGGAGAAAATCCTCGAGTTGCAGCCTGACTTGATCCTCACCGGTACCGAAGTCGAGCAACAAGTATATGAAAAGCTGACGAAGATTGCGCCTGTCGTGGCGATCGACTTCGATCAATATGATGTCTACGGGCATGTACAAAAGGTAGCAGAAGCGCTAGGCCGCGAGGAAGAAGGAAAGGCTTGGGAGCAGAAGTATAAAGCAAAGGTTGAAGAAGCACGTAAGCTGGTCCACGCTAAGGTCGGGAAGGACGAGACCGTCGCAGCGTTGAACGTCCGTGCGAAAACGATCAAAATGTACGGTGCTCGCAACATGGGCCATGTTTTGTACAACGATCTTCAGCTGACTCCACCGCCACTCATTAAGAGCGAGATCGATAAAGACCCGCTGTTCTGGTCAAAAGACGTGTCTATGGAGCTTTTACCGGAGTATGCAGCCGACCATATTTTCCTGATGCTGTTCCCTGGGGAAGACGCCGCTCAGTATTTAAAAGAAATCGAGCAAAGCAGTCTGTGGAAGAACTTACCCGCTGTCAAAAACAATCATGTTTACGTAGTCGATGTGGATAGATGGCTTGGCTATGAACCGATTCTGATTGAAAAGCAGCTGGATGAAGCTGTGCAGGATTTGACTGGAACGAAGAAATAATAAGAAGATCTGTGAAGGGCATTCTGGTTTGGGTCAACATAGTGGTGGAGAAGAAAAAGCACAGTTCTCTTCGACTCTGACACGCCCGCAAGGGGGGATTGACTGTCCGTCTCCACTTCAAGAAGGGAACCGTCGAGCCAAAGCCACCCTACGGGCGGAAGTTTCTCAAGGAAGAAGTGTTTGACAAGCGGGTCCCCTTTTTGAAGTTCCGACTGGGTAGGCGTTGTCAAGGTCTACGAGCTCTGTGCTTTTTCTTCTCACCAGCTTTATTGGCTTATCGATACATCCGACGATTATGAGAACAAACAGCCCGTCAGCTTAGTGTGCCGGGCTGTTTGTTTATTAGTTACTGACAGGCTGTTGCTGTGGAACCTTCGCTCTGTTCTTTTTTCCCTCTGGAATGAGCAGATTCAAAAGAACCGTTGCCAAGGCCCCTACTGTAATGCCTGACGATAAAATGTAGTTCACGAAATCAGGTACTCCTGCGAGCGCATCTTTTGGCAGGACCGTTACCGCCATTGTCAGCAGGATCGGCAAACCGATGACCATCATTGTCCGATCATCAATCGTAATGTTTTGAATGACTTTGATTCCATTGGCCACAATCGCTACACACACGATCCCAAAAATTCCGTTGATGACTGGCTCCGGTATACAGGTAATCGCCGCCGACAGCTTCGGCACCAACCCAAGGGCAATCAAGATCAATCCTCCGGCCATAATCGCCATCCGGCTTCCTACTCCTGTCACCGCAATCAACCCAGCATTGGAGGAATAGCCAGTCGTAGGTGTACCTCCGAACAATGCCCCGACAAAGCACCCCAAGCCTTCACCGACAGCACCGCGATTCAGTCGCTCCTCCGTCAATTCACTGTTCGTTACCGTAGAGACGACGAACCAAGTCCCTGTTGTTTCAATCATAATAATCAAATAAACAAAAAGCATCGTCAAAACAGCACTGAGATCAAATACAGGGGCCCCGTACGGAAACAGCTTCGGCATGGACAGCCACGGTGCTTGTCCAACCGGACTAAAATCTACCGTTCCAAAAAAAGCAGCAGTGACCGTTCCGACGAAAATCGCAATCAGGACAGATACAAGTCTAAAAAACGCCCCCGCAACCTTTGCTCTTGTGCCAAGCAGCATACAGATGACAAGCACACCAGCAGAAACAGCGGCAATTAAAATGTTGGTCCAAATATTTCCCGGGGAGTGATAAATGTTTCCCATCCCTGTTGGCATCAAGGCAATGCCCACGATGATGATCACCGTCCCGCCGACTAGCGGTGGAATGAATTTGCGAACCGCTTTGGCAAACCACTTCAATGGATAACCCATCAGGGCCACAAACAACGCTCCAGGAATCATGCTACCAATCATCGCACCCATCCCCAGCTTACTGCCGATCGCAGCCAACGCACCGATGGGTACATAGGAAGGGCCTTGCACAACAGGCAAACGCAATCCAAATCCAGTCTGGATCAACGTCCCGATACCCGTCGCGAGAAAACACATTTGAATAAAGAAAGAAGTGCTTGAAGCGTCCATGGTCAGCAGCCCAGCAATAATAATAGGAGCAATGTACAAGTCCATAGCCAACACATGCTGCAAACCAAGTAAAAACGCCTTGCCCACACTGATTTTGTCATCGACGCCCACAACAAGCTGATTGCTTTCGCGATGTTGTTCCACTTTCAAAAGGCCTCCCTAGTGGTATTTTAGCTAATTACGAACGATATAAATGGGATTATAACGGATAATTACGTTTTTAGGCAACTATTCACGTAATAAATAGGTGATACCACTTTGTAATGTTCGTGTTTTCTGTTGACTTCCCTTCTAGTCTCCCGCTACAATGGGTGAATAACCGAAGTATCGACAAAGGAGTGTCTCATCAATGATCGTGCAAGATACCGTGCTGCGTAATGAGTGGATCGTCGCCTGTCGTTCGGTGGATGTGCAAGACCGCCCAATCCAGGTCACCATTATGGGCGAGCGGGTCGTCCTCTTCCGCAACGAAGAAGGAATCCATGCGTTTAAAGACCTCTGTATTCACAGAGGCGCTGCCCTGTCTCTGGGCTGTGTCCGAGATGGAAAACTGGTCTGTCCGTATCACGGATGGGAATATGAAGCATCCGGAGCCTGTGTAACAATCCCTCAGTTGCCTGCCGATCAAGCCATTCCAGGCAAGGCGCGCGCTGTATTATACGGCTGTGCAGAGCGCTATGGATTCGTGTGGGTAAATCTCGCCAACCAATCTCCTGAGTTTTTTGCCCTGCCGGAATTTGAGGATCATCATTTTCGAAATGTCATTTGGGGGCCACAGACAGTAACAGCCAAGCCTCCACGCATCGTAGAGAACTTTTTGGATGTCGGCCATCTGGCTGTCGTTCATGAGGGTTTTTTGGGTGTCGAAACACACATGGAAATCGGGGATTACCGCGTTCACCGCGATGAGAACGGTGTTATTCGCACGGATGAGATCAAGATTTTTCAGCCTGACCCGGACGGTACTGGTCAAGCGAAGCACGTCTATTACACATACGAAATCCTCCGTCCACTCACGGTAAAATTTACGAAACGCGATGCAGAAAACGGCAATCTGATGACTATTTTGCTTACTGTGATGCCACTGGATGAAGCGCGAAGCGTAGCTTATGGTGTACTTTCTTTTAATTATGAGACGAACCTTTCCGATGAGGAAATCATTAGCTTCCAAAACCTCATCTTCGCTCAAGATAAACCGATCGTGGAAAATCAAAAGCCTGAGGACCTGCCACTTGATCTACAAGTAGAGCTGTCCTTAAAATACGACCGCGCGAGCATCGCTTACCGTCAATACTTGACGGAGATGGGTGTTACGCACGGGACGGTATAAAGAGTAAACAGAAAGGACCTGCCAGCCCGTGTTTGTTCACATAGGCTAACAGGTCCTCTTTTGCTTTCCTGTCCCGCTATTATAAAAGTGGAGACAACAACCGCGTCAACGATTCCAGCAAACGCAAACGCAGTGGTCGGTTCACATACTCTCCCAATGTCATTTCCCGGCAATCAGCCAGATCGGAGACAAACAGTTCCTCCAGCTCCTCTGCCATTTGCGAATCGTACATAAACGCATTCGTCTCGAAATTCAGCTTGAAGCTGCGAATATCGACATTGGCCGTTCCGACAGACGACAACTGAGTATCGACCACAATGGCTTTGGCGTGCATGAAGCCTTTTTCGTACAGGTAGCAGCGCACACCGCTCTTTAACAAATCGCCGAGATAAGAGTGAGTCGCCCAGAATACCAACAAATGATCTGGCCTTCCCGGGACCATCACCCGTACATCTACCCCAGACATTGCCGCCATTTTTAGTGCGGTCAGCATACTTTCATCGGGAACGAAATACGGCGTCTGCAAGTAAATCTTCTTCCGAGCCTTGTAAATCATCTTCAAAAAAGCATGCTTAATTTGCTCTTTTTCCGAGTTTGGCCCGCTCGATACGATTTGAACGCCAATCGTGCCCTCGGCCTCATGAATTTCCGGAAAATACGCAAGTGACTCATGCATTCTTTTCGGTGCAGACAAATTCCAGTCCAGGAAAAAGCGTGCTTGCAGCATGTACACCGCTCTACCCTCTATCAGCAAATGGGTGTCACGCCAATATCCCAGCTTCTTATCCTTGCCCAAGTATTCATCCCCGATGTTGAAGCCTCCGATATAGCCAATCTTGCCATCAATAATCGTCAGCTTGCGATGATTCCTGAAGTTGACCCGAAAATTCAGGAACGGAATCTTCGCCGGGAAAAAGGAGGCGACTTCTCCCCCTGCTTCTACCAGTGGGCGCAGAAACCGGGATGAGACACCAGAAGAACCTACTGCATCATAGAGCAATCGAACCTCGACGCCCTCCTGTGCCTTCTTCGTCAACAGTTGAATGAGCTGTTTCCCTAAATCATCGTCATTCAAAATATAGTACAGCAAATGTATATGCTCTCGTGCTTCCTCCATCTGTTTGAACATGAGGTTGAACAGACTATGGCCTTCCTTAAAAACCTGAATGGTATTATCCTGCGTATAGTACGCTCCATCACTTACCACGTTCATGAAAATCATGTCGCGGTGTCTCTCCATCTCAGGGTCGTTCACCTGCAGTTCACCATGGGCAAGCAACTGCTTTTGTCTATCGACCGCAGCTCGAAAATGAGAAAATTCCCCTTCCTTGAGCCGATAAAGCTTTTTCTTACTTAGCTTATGTCCAAAAATCAGGTAAACGATAAACCCGATGCCCGGCAAAAACAACAAAACCATCAACCAGGCCCAGGTTGCCGCAATGTTTCGCCTCTCCATGAAAATAAGAACGGCAGCCAAAATCAGGTTACCTATTGTAATAATCGCAAATATTTTTTCAGACATTGCCATCACACCACATCCACCTCTAGGATTTCTCCCATATTACAACATTTACTATCGGGATTCATCCTTCCTATCCATCTAGTTTGTCCTATGTTGCCAATAGTTTTCCACTCTTCATGATACATTTGTCGTCCAAATACACATCCGGCTCCTTGACAACCAGATCAATATGTACCCCCGCGACAATCGTCCCGCCAAACGTGTTGTTGCTACCAAAGGCTACGTGAATCGTTCCGTATACCTTCTCGTCCTCTAACACAACTCCCGTGATACGCGCCTTATCATTCGTTCCGATTCCGAATTCACCCAGCATCCGACCATCTTCGTCTCCAAGCATTTGCAGGAGGCGTTCAGCCGCCGTTCCTTCTGCCTCTGTGATCCGACCATTTTGGACCGTCAGCAGCAGGGGCGAATCAATTTTTCCGATACCCGCGATGGAGCCATCGACGAGGATTTGTCCCTCTGCTGTCCCTTCCAGTGGGGCAATATACGCTTCCCCGGAAGGCAAATTGCCCGATTCTCCCGGATTGACGTACATACCTGTACTCGGCACCCCATTGCGATCTGCGACGGAAAACGTCAGTGACTTGCCCGCTTTTTCGATTCGCACGGTACTTGCTCGGGTCAGCATCTCGGTCACGCGCTCGGTGAGTGCCTTTACTTGTGTATAGTCAGCGGAAATCGCTCCCGCAAGGAACATGTCTTCCGTAATAGCTGGCATGGTAGCCAGTCTTGTACCATTTGCTGCTGCTTCTTTTCGTGCTTTTGTATGCGTCAAAGAGTGTTGCGTCACACATACCACCACATCTGCGCTCTTCATCGCCGCTGCAACAGCCGCAGGAGGCTCTTGACCAGACTTTTCTCGCTCCTTCATAACCATCAGCATCGCTTCTGCCCCGAGCTGTTTACCCGCTTCCCACAGCGCCTCACCGATGTCCCGCTTCCGCTCGTCGGCCACCACCAAAAATGTCTCATTCGCTTTCAACGCCAAGCAATTCACCAAAATAGCTTTGCTGGATTCTATCAATGTCATGCCTCATCATCCTTCTCATCTATCTTATGGTTTAGATTATATCCACTTTTTTCTTGCAAACTTCTGTCTTCGCTAGATTGGATCGTTAGTCCTGCCCTTATTATGTTTATCGGAATCTTCTTGCTTTTACTGTTAAATTTAGTATGATTAGAATACAAATGAAAACGCTTAAGACAATGAGGTCTTCTACCCGCGCTTTATTAATAGGCGCGGGGAAGGCCTTTTTCTTTTGAAAAAATGATAACGTTTTCATTTGGGAGATCGAGAAAAAGAAAAAGGGGATGACAACCATGTCACACAGAAAAGCACAACCCAAAACGTGGTGGCTGACACTGCTGATGATCGTCGCTCTACTCGCGATGCAGATGCCAGCATTGGCCAAAGACACCAACGTGCAGATGCTCGACAAGGGGAAATGGGCACCTGCAACTTATCAAGCCGTCCATGAATTGATTGAGAAAAACGGCATCAAGAGTGCCTCCTACAATGCCAAAAAGAAGCCGTATGCCGTTTTTGACTGGGACAATACGAGCATCATGCATGACACAGAGGAAGCGCTGTTTGTTTACCAGATCAACCATTTGGCTTACAAGCTCACACCAGAAGAATTCGGGAAGGTCATCCGCACGAATGTACCAGAGGGACCGTTTTCCGACTCGTATAAAAATGTCGACGGCAAGCCTGTCACACTCGATGCCATCGCGACTGATCTCGTAGCCGACTACACGTACTTATATCAAAATTATCAAGGTCTTAAAGGAACAAAGTCGCTGGAGGAAGTAACAGCAACAGAGCAATTCGCAGATTTTAAAGCCAAACTATTTTTCTTATATGAAGCGATCAACGATACCCACAGCAACACGATTGGCTATCCATGGATCCTCTACCTCTTCACGAACATGACAGTGGAAGAAGTGCAAAAATTGGCGGAAGCATCCAATGATCACAGCCTAGGCATGGCGATTGAAAAAGTAAGCTGGACGAGCCCGAAATCGTTGGCAGGCAAAGCAGGCGTAGTGAAAGCCTCTCATACAACGGGTCTGCGTCTCACTTCCGAAGTCGCAAACCTGATGAACACGCTGCGTGCCAATGGCATCGACGTGTATGTCGTGAGTGCCTCCTTGGAGGATGTCGTTCGTGTCTTTGCCACTCTCCCGAAATATGGCTACAATCTCCCATCGGAGAACATCATCGGCATGCGTCTGAAAACAGAAAACGGACGGATCACGAATGTGTACCAGCCTGACTACCCGATCACGGTAGCCCACGGCAAGACGGAAGTGATCCAGGATGTATTGGTGAAAAAGTATGGTCATGGGCCTATCTTCATCGCTGGCGATAGCAACGGTGATTTCGAGATGATGACAGAGCTGGATAGCGTGCAGCTCGTGCTCGTCGTGAACCGCGTCAAGGGCGGCAAAATTGGGCAGCAAATTACCAAAGGTGCCGAACAGATGGGTAAAGGCAACCCTACGGTAGTCCTGCAAGGACGAGATGAGAATACAGGCATGTGGATTCCGAATGAAGCAACGATCCGACTCGGGCAGAAAGAGCCGCAGTTGGTCGCGAAATAAACAGGAAAAACCGCCCCGTACAAAGGGCGGTTTTATCTTTATGGATGGGTAACTGGAATTCGCCACTCTAGCGGATATTTTTTCTGAACAGCATCCAGTCGTAGCGTTATCTTCTCCGGGAGCTTGGTTATTTCGTATCCTTCCGAGTTTCTGCTGTCCTCCAGCAGAAATTTGTACGTGACTCGCTCGCGTCCTGACTGGTCAACGGGTCCCGTGGATTGAGAACTCCTTCTAGCTTCGTAGGTGGTCCCCTGCCCGTCTTGCGCTACCCACCAAGGCAAATAAATATCGGAAATATCTTTGGATAGTACCTCGACTTCCATTTCTATTTGCTGTTTTTCCGAATATTTATCTTTTGCCAGCTGAACGCCTTTCACCGTGAAGATATCTTCTCCCACTTGTTTGATTACGGGCTTCTTGTTCAACTCATCTGGCTTGAAGGTGACACTCATATCATACGGTATTGCCTTGTGGAAGCTGTTTATGACAAGCGTCTTTGCTTTGCCTTTTGGCAACGGATCGTCGTCCATGATCCAGCGGAAATGCCCATAGCGATCAATGGAATGAGATCTTTCTTTGCGCCTTTCCTTCCCCTTGCTGCCATCTGCCCCCTCGTAGTAATATCCCAGCATATATTGCTGATACGGAAGAAATGGAGCATAATCAGGGTTCGTCGTCTTTCCGGTTAGCTTTTTTGCTTCTTGTTCCAATTGTTTTTTGGACGCCTCTGTCCATTGTGTTTCCAACTCAATTCGGGTGGTCGTTGGCGTGTTGACGATCTGATGTAAGGTCATCTTCAATCCATGCTTCGTCACTTGCGTTTGATTGACAGGCAACACAGTAGTTGCAGCCGTTGTTTTTGCCATCGTGATCGGAACTTGCAGCTTCCAGTTTCCTTTTATATCGCCTATTTCATCAAAATGCATCGACAACGTTTTCGGAAGGGGCTCTTGTCCTTTTTTACCAAGGATAAACCGGATGAATCCGACATTGTCTTCAAAGCTTGTTCCCCAATCGTCAGAGATGACCGCCCCTTTGGCATCCAGCAATTCAACGGCATTGAATTGAGAGTTACTTGCTGTCTTCCATTCAGGGCCGAGCTGCTTGCCATCCGACTGTTTAATCATTAAAGCTACTATTACCTGCACCGGATCAGCAATGATTTCCTTTACCTCCAAGGTAATCCCCTGATCCGTAACAGAAAGATTAGATGTTTCGGAGAAGCCTTGTCTCGCCGCCTGTTGCAGTCCTTCGTCGTTGAACACACCTTGTGCAAAGATCGATTTGACATAGGCCGCAAATGTTGGGGACACTTGCATGGTTCCGAGCAGCCCGAGTACGACAGCGGAAGCTATGCCGATGGAAGCCCATCTTTTGCTTCGGTAAAACGGACGCCTTCTCACTTGCAGTCCGTCATTCTTGCTTGGCATTTGAAAACTCGGCGTCTCGACAGCTCCCGCTACTTTCCTAAGCGTCTCTTGGATTTGCCGCTCCTCGTTAGTCATGAGTCATTGCCCCTTCCCGCAAAAAATCAGATGGAATGCATTCCTTGTCCAATTGCTGCGCAATCAGCTTCCTCGCCTTGTGCATCCGCGATTTGACCGTTCCCTCGAAGGAGCCCGTAATTTTGGCGATCTCCGACACGCTGAAGCCCTCATAATAGTAAAGAATAATAACCGCGCGATGCTCCGCCTTCATGCTGCGAATCGCCTGCCATATTTGCCGCTGTTCCTCCAGCTTGATCACGTTATCCAGTGGCGTTAGCGCCTCTTCCGGGATCATCTCTTCGTATTCCACAGCAGGCTTTTGCTTGCGTACCAGATTCAGAGCCCGAAACGTAATGATCCGGTATAGCCAATTGCGAAAGGCCACTCCCCGTTTTTTATCGAGTCGGTCTATGTGCTGATACGCTTCGATGAGCCCTTCCTGAACGGCGTCCTGTGCCAGATGCTTGTCATGAATGATCAAGTACGCTGTCCGGTATGCCATCGCCAGATAGGGCTTGACCAATTGTTCGAAAGCTTCAGGCTCGTTCTCTTGGCATTTGGCAATCAACTCCCACTCATCCACAGCGTTCCCTCCCCTCGTTTTTTCTCTACTGTATATTCACGAGAACGCGGAGTTTGGTTCACGTTACTTAGGCGAAAAAATAATGAACATAGAAAAACCCGTCCCCTGAATAGAAACGGGTGAATACTATTACAAGCACTTTCCACCTAAAGGCTAAGTTTCATTTTTTCCTCAACGTCTATTACGTCCCACTCATAAAACGAAGATTTCTGTAAGGTGAACAGGAGATTTCCTGCATACACTTTTCGAATTCTATTATCTTCTTCGTAATCTATCATTAGAAACTCTGCGATTAGCTGTATATGATCTCCAGTTCCTTCTACTTGTCTAACTGAAATTTCGGGTGATTTTAGATTATTCTTAGCGGCAATTTCAAAATAGGAGCGAATTAATTCAATTTGCTCTTGTTCCATTTGCACGTGGTTTTGTGTGCCATTTGCTATATTGTCTATAACGGTCCTTACTGCATTTTCTGGAGAGTATATCGTTTTTAGAATAAACCATCCTGCAATAAATATTATTAAAATAGCGATGACTATCCCTATTTTTTTCACTTCCATTCCTCCTCTATAATAGGGGCCAAGAAGATAAAGAGACTAAGCCCATAATGAAGTTGTATACTTTAGTAATATTAGATGTGATTTAACGGTAACCGATTATCAAATCCTATATTTTACGTGGACAAAAAGAGAGCTCTTGGTATAGAGCTCTCAAGTAGTTTGAGGAAGTCCCTTTTTCAAAAAAGGATTTTGAGTATGGGATAAAAATATATTCTTGTTATCCTCATTTAACGCCTTAGAAGCTATTCTAGAATGAATTCTGGTCTGTTCGTAAAATTCAGAGTGATGATTTATCTATATAGATTTAAAACTGACACATACCAGCTTCTTTTACAAAATTTCAATAATCCAATTCTCCTTCTTCATTCCAGTCAGATCTGTGGTACTCGTACCGAAGGAAATCACGTGCTGGCCTTGCCCTATCTGGATCCAGTGAATACTGATACATTGCTATCTCTTGAATATCATAATCATCATTAAAGTCTTCTGTAAATGCCCATTCTATCGGTAAGTATCCATCACTATCGGGGAAATAATGTTGTGTTACAGTATTCAGAATTCTGTTATTGCTGTCGTAACTTATTTGTTCATGTGACCAATACCATTCTCGTTGAAATGTTTCATAATAATCTTCCCAAGCACCATCATGGTAAACTTGCCCCATTTTAGTTACAACTCTATAGTAAGAAATTGCATCGCCTTTCCCTTTGTTCCCTTCTCTCAAATCGTCAAGCACAGCACCAGTAAATAATTCTGCGATTGGATTAGAGAAAATCAGACCACTACCAAAATCAAGAGCTTTTGAATAATACTCTGTTGTGAAGGTACTCCAATAGTTTCTGGAAGTTGAATCGAATTCTTCTCCTTTTTCCATACGTTCAAATTCTACATCAATCCGAACGTCTCCTTCTTCTGGTCTCGCAGCCAAGGGGCTAACTGACTGATCTCTCAATTCCTCAGATTGATTCTGAGTTATACTCGCTTTGATTTTTTGACCTATTTCCGAATCTTTAAATTTAGGACGATAATACTTTACTAAATGTCTATTTCCGTCTTCATCTGTATATTCCTCTGTAGTTAGTAAAGTGGAACCGCTGAGAACATTCCCTAATATTTCGTCTTTATCGATGGTATCACTTTGTTTTCCATATTTCTGAATTGTTTCTCTATCAGTCAACTCTCTTTCAAAAACGCCAGGTCTAACCTCTTGAAATTGTTTAGTGTGATCTTCTTTTCCTTGTACAGTGACATTTGTTGTTGCAAATAATAAGGTTCCAAGAAGCAATAGAGACAATTTCTTTACCACAACAAAACCTCCATTTTACCGTATTATTTGAAAGGCCTTGCTTACCTACTAAATCGATCATTTCCCGTCGTAGCTGTTCAACTCTTTCTTCCAATCTAGGTATCAACCTACTTCCTTTACCATGAACTAGATCGTACACATGCTTTTAATGGCACCTGTGGCTCCGCTTTTTAGATATGTTCTTAGATTTCTACTGCTTCATGGAATATCATCACCTCCCTCCTTATTTTGAAATTATTTACAAATATAACCATAAAATGATATGCAGGTTTTTACCAACTGCAAAAAATGGAATAAAAAAATATCCTGGCAGAGAATGTTTCATCAATGTACGATATATTAGGATGCTAGCCACCTAACTCGTTTTGGTTCCCTATTGGCTTATTCATATTCCCTAACCATCCAAACAACGCTATGTATGTAAGAGCCTCGTCATGTCGATTTAACAAATCCGCTAGAGAAAGACAGTATATCCTTTCTTCAATTCTCTCTCTATCCGCCCTTTAACTCATAAATAGCCATCTGATATCGAAACCTAAGATGTCGATCCAATCCAATTGCTTCTGTAAATTGATCGAAATTACCATTAGAAAAGCAATAGGAGGTCATATGTAACTGTGCTGGAAACAAAAAAAGACGCGAAAAATCGCGTCCTTAACGCAGGCTTCTTGTTACCTTGTTGGATATGCCCCCTATTAAACCATTGGATACATGACGAAAACGGTACTGAAATATTGATTCCTTAGACTATCCTCTTGTATTATTGGGTCCAAATTTTTAAATTCTTCTGTTTCTAAATCTTCTTCATTTAAGACACCATCTCGCCAAAAACCTAAACCTATCTCAGGAAAAGCGTACCTGTCGCCCCACTTTGCACCTTCATCCCGCGTATAATTTGATATCTTATCGATTTTTTCCGCTAATTGTGTCGCCTTTGTATGAACCACATCGATACCGTAAACAAAACAACTGAATCCTCCGCTAATATTGTGTGTATCTATGGGAACTTCGATGAAACTCACTTTGTTCTCCTCATACTGTATCAAAAATGTCACATATTTCAGCGGCCATTCTTGCTCATGAGCCTTTACTTCTTCCCTAGTCATTCCTAACTTTATGGGGCCAACCCCTATTCCCGGCTCTACGATAATGTCCTCCATCACAATCCCTCCGCCACACTTTTATTTCGAACTTGATACAAAACTTTTCCAATACGCTAGATAACCATTCACAACTTTTTAGTAATAGCCAAAAAACTCCCATACCAACAACTAAAGCGAAATCTAGCGGGCTCGGGCTGAGTATACTCTCGATATAGTTTATACACTTTAGTGATTAGCAGTATGTCACTAAAAAACCTCCACTATGTAATTGCAACGAAAATAGGGAGCACCTAAGCTCCCGGTTTCCTTTGTAATTATCCGTGATCTCCTTTTTCTATCTCCTTCGTAATGATATTGCGGTTGAGAGACTTTGGCGAGCTAATTGGGAGAGGATAGAATGAGATGTTCAACTTCGTTTCTAAGTTCAGAAATATTCTGCCCTGAATAATTTTCTTGGAGGAAATAAAGATTACCATGCTGATCTATTGTCTCTGGAGAAACTTGTGAAACCAGAGTGTTCTCACTATTAATTTTAATCTTTCCTTGAACTGACCCTACTATGTTATAGACGTCATCGTCATCTTCTGTTAA
The DNA here is from genome assembly GCF_949767855.1 of Brevibacillus sp. IT-7CA2. Classification (NCBI taxonomy): domain Bacteria; kingdom Bacillati; phylum Bacillota; class Bacilli; order Caryophanales; family Paenibacillaceae; genus Brevibacillus; species Brevibacillus sp. IT-7CA2. Next base: position 189,267 of record NZ_CATKQT010000055.1, on the reverse strand, counting down.
GAAAACAAAATATGTATTTCCTTCTTTCATAGGAATACTTCCTCCAATCCCTACCGTTATTATTCCAGGATCACCAAGATCATCATTCAATTCATATCCTGGCTTTCCTGAGAAATATTTGGCCACCTCTCTTTCATCGAATTCCCCTCCAGTTTCCAGTACAGATACTGTATCATCTATCTCTACATCACCTTTATAGACTTTCGTTAATCTTAATTCAGAGACTGTATACACATCTAGTCTTTCATAATTAGGGTTACTTTTTTGAGAAATAACTTCAGCTTCTGCTATGATATCTGCATTTTCAGCTAGACCCTCCACGTCAGTGAATGTCTCGGTAAACATTGCTTCACCAGAAACGATTCTATAATCTGTATCACTGGAATAAAGGAAATTCTGTTTTTTTAAGTCACCTATATAGTAAACAGCAAGTCCTGCAATTGTTATTAAGCCAATAGTAGCTAGTACTACTTTTTTCGTAGATTTAAAAATCGTTAGTGCTCCCCTTTCAACCAAATGTTAAATCAGTAGTAGAGATACATGGCTAACTAGAAGCAATTTCGAGATTATTATTGCAACTCGTATTCCCATGACCCATTGTCATACTTGATTTTGAAGGACAAGGTTTCCCCATCTTGTCTATTGAACGCGAAATATCCTTCATTTAAATTTTCATCCAAAAGAATAACCGGAAGGGTATCTCCCTTTTTGGTATATTTCTGCATGATCTCGTCCTGGATTTCAATGAATGCATCCTTCTCGTCTACTGAACGTTCATCTATTATTTTATCCATTAATGGGGCTCTTTTGGAGAATCTGTTATAAATCCACTCTTTCCCATTTTCGTCAGTCAAAGCTTGCATTGGTGCAAGTTCATCTGAATTCACTTCGATTCCCAATGAATGAAGAGTTACCAAGTGATTTCCTTTCTTGTATTGCTCAATATCTTCACTTGCATATAAATTACTTCCAACAAAAACGGCACCGACTAAAAAAAGACCAGAAAGAATTACATTTCTTTTTTTCATACTCTTACCTCCTACGTCTTTTTATTCAGGGCAATCGGCTTCGGAAACTCGTTCTGAGAGCGCTGTTGTACTATCTTGTATTTTCAATTACTACTTTCCATTGATTATTTTCTTTAACAACTGGAAGAGTTATATCTTCCGAAACATGTTCGTTCGAATAATGAAACGTAACACTCATTTTTTCATCTTCAATCTTTTCTACCGATACGGTATCCATATCTATATCTATCTTTTGAGTACCAAAACTTTCGTACACTTTCTGTTTGTCTTTATCATTATCAAAGCGCTCATCAATTGTGTATTCAACCATAGTTGGAGCGTCACCGTTCTCAAGAGCTTCCAAATAGATTTGAACCGTTTCTTTTACTTCATTTTCCTCATTAACCGAAGCGTAAGTGTTGGAAGTCCAAATACCGCCAGTTACCACAATAGCCCCAAGCAGTAGGATTGCAGCAACTTTAGCAGACTTTTTCATGCTCTTACCTCCCAATCAATTAATGTGTTTACCTGTATATAATTACATGTTTTACCATCTCAATAAATGGTACTAAAGAACCACTGTCACCGAAAGCCGCTTACACCGCTTATCATTGTAAATCCGCGTTTGGCTGGATGCACCCCATGTCCATCAAGCTAAGAACCTGCATTTTGGAATCAAGTGATGAACTCTCTTACTTTCATGAATAGTCGATTTGCATACATGCCGCTTGATGGGCATGGGTCTGCTCACGATATAAAAAAAATAAGATATGAACCGAACCTTTTTCCACTAAAGAGGCAATATAGTGTGTAAGCTGCTTATTCAGAGAACAAATAGAACAATCCGATTCACATTATTTACAACAAAAAAGGAGCGAAGTAATTATGAAAAAACGATTAATTGGTGGAATCGTTGCTACTGCGATTTTGATTCCAGCTGCAGCATTTGCGGCTTCTGCCGTGATTGACATGCCTACTAGAACACCGATGACTACTGAACAAGTCAAGGTGGATGAGGTTGGCAAATCAACGCTTGAGAAGCTGTATCTCGCATATCCTGAAACAAAATCGTTTGAGATTATCGATGCAAGCAACGTTCAAGGTGATGTATCCAAAGGGAAAAATGTAACCAACGTGAAACAAACAAGCATCGTACTACAGGAAAAAGGAGGAACCGGCAAAAAGATTACCCTCCATACAAACGGTAGTACGGATGAGATTGAACACGTGATTCAAGAGAATTGGGAGCCTAAGGAGAAGTCACTCATTACTTTAACCGATCAGGAAATCAAGGCGAAGGTAAATGATCTTATTGATAAAATGTATGGCAACGTCGAAACGTACGAGGTTGCTATAGAGCAAATGGAGAATCCAAACCAAAAAACATGGATGTTGAATTACACCAATGAGATGTTCCAAGAACCGGTCTACCAGGTTTTTGTTCAGGACAATACCATTAGTCTTACTAAGATCGTAGGTATTCCTACAGCTCCTGATACACCTTCAAACATGAAAGTAGAAGGCCTATTCTCTTTCAATGGTAAGCCTGATTATACTGCTGATAACTTTTTAAACGATGAAAAACTGTTTGCTTTACTAAAAATCAGCCCGACAGAATTAAAACAAGAATTAGCAAAAGGTAAAACTGTTGTGGAGATTGCAGCATCTAAAAATGTCACGAAACAACAAGTGATTGATGTGATTGCAGAAACACAGGCTAGAGGACAACTTCAAGGTGATGGAGTACCGATCACCGAGCAATCACTGAAAGAAATGATGAAAGCAATTGAACCAAAATTATTGCCAGTCATTGAACACAAAACGGAAACGGAATGGTAGAAAAACATAGTCAACTGGGGTACACAAGTAAAAGAGAAGAGGCGGGAGAACCGTCTCTTCTCTTTTATGGACTAATTTTTCAGAATTCAGGCCACAATAAGCCAGATATTCCGGCTTATTGGACTCGAAGGGTAACATACTTTACTGGACTTTCTTTTGAATCAAACGTAAATCTTAGTAGGTTTCCATTGTTCTCATATTCCAATATAAACGTATGATCACCTGAGTCATCCATAAACTCTCTAGAGGGTTCTCCTAAGGTTTTTTTGATTTCCTCAGGTTTTCCAGTCATTCCCACAGTCTTTGGTTCGGCGTTCATTAGGACGACTTTACTCGTATCCTTTACTTCATCAATTGAATTAGCATAGTCTTCGAATTGTAAATCAAAACCCTCATAATATACTGTGAATCCATACTCAGAATTTCCGCTCTTGACGGGGGTTCCGATTTTATCCAGAACCTCTTTCTTTGTTGCCCCAATGCCTATTAAGACACCTTCTAATTGCCCATTTTTTACTTTCTCCAAAGTGTCCGATTGAGCAGAATTAACAGGAATATCTTCAGTTTTTTCAGATATATTGGAGCAGCCAAATAAAGTTATTGAGCTAAGAACTACAACAAGCAAAGCATTACGACATATTTTAGGCAGATCAACCACACTCCTCATAAAACTTACATTTGTCAGTGGTAGGATCAACGATTGATTACGATTAGAAATGCAATAGGAACAACTATTAAGATTAAGAGGGTCGAAATTAAATCATTTTTTATGGGCTTTTTCTATTTAGCACTTTCATACGTCTTCATTCCATAAAAAAACGCTGGAGAAAGGCCAAGTAGGATGGCGAAATTCGTATGCACAGACATTATTAAAACTACTGAAACTAGAATACCTGTAAAAAGAACTAAATATTTATACACCATATCACCCCATTTTAATCGTTTGATAGAAACGTGCATAAAATTAAGGTGCGAAAACAATTTATTCAACGCTACTTTAAATTATGGGAAGCTATCAACTGGTTCCTAGCCATTGTTGCTTTTATTATTGAGCCACATACTTTAAGTAAATAGTTTCGGTGTGATCTATACCTTCCTCATCAGTCCAAGCAATTTTGAAAACAGGATAGTCACCAAAAAACGATTTTACTTCTTTGTCCGTTACTCCATTCTTAAAATCATTTTTAGTGCTATCCGTGTTAGGTACATCTTGAAAGATGATGATATAACCCTCTTTAAGATTAGGGGTTTGAACACTACCTGTTTGTTGACTTGTTTGGGTTAATTCAGAAATAAATTGAAGCTTCTTAACATCACCATTTCCTAAATACTTAATTTTACCTACAAAGCGTGCACCATTTTCTTTATCGTGGAAAATTTCAGTAACTCCATTCCAATTGTCAGTAGCTCCTTCGTACTTGTAGGACCATTCCTTTTCGGAACAAGCACCGAGTAAAAGAAGTGGGAGAATCAGAAATACTAGTATCGTTTTTTTCAAATGTAAACCTCCTATCTCAAATCAAAATATTAATCCCTCATCTCATCTTCCTGTATTTCAGGATCCAATTCTTTAAACTCCTCTGAGTGAAAATATTCCTCGTTACGTACATGGCTTTTCCAAAAGGATAGCCCCCATTCAGGGAAAGTGTAGGAGAAGCCAAGAGATGCATCGTTATCTCGAATATATGGTGAAATCTTATCAAGCTCCTCTACAAGCTTACTAGCTTTTGTATTAAATACATCAATTTCTTTAAAGAGACATATATAATATTCTTTTACTGTATCTGTGATGTGTAAATGAGTAACCCTCCTATCAAGGTTCGCATTCTGCGGAAAACATTGGGACGTTCTTCATAAAAACAGACGCGCTTTCTCGCGTCTGTGGCTATTCTTCGTAAGGTGGAATCCAGAATTCCTTCCCCTTATGCTCGATGAGCTTATCCAGCCATTCTGTAAATGTCAGGTCAATGTCGATGGGATTATCAGGGTCCATCGATTCGATCCATGTGAGGTAGCCGTTTCCACTACCTAGTCGGTCTTGATCCACGCATATACAGCCTAAAGAGTGACTGCTCCATGCGATAGGATAGTAAGGGTGATCTATGCTGTATCCTTTCCAGTATTCAATAACATTGTGAGGGTCTAATATTGTGAACAGACTGCTGCCAAATTCAAAATCTCGAAATAATACGGCTCTGCTGTACTGACATAAGTAGGTCACATAATCCTCTGGTAGCTCAAACGACTTTAGCTTCTTTATCTCAGCGTCAGAGTCAGTAGACATTTGAAAAACAAACTCAAACTCCCCACCGATAATATGCAAATCCCCGTTCAATTGTTCTCTTCTTCCCTTGATCTTGTTTAAAATGCGGTCAAAAGAATTACTCACGCAGTATTCACACCCTTTCTAATGAAAATACGGACTACCGCCACACAGGAGGTAGTCCATTTTTCTCAATTCTTACGGTAACTATTCCACCAGTCAGTTACTTCCTTATGCAGCAGAATGTAATCGTTTTTTCTATCCTTTTTGAGAAGAGGGATCAGGTTGTCGAAATCATTTGATCCATAGTATTCTAGCGGAATCATATGATGGATCGCAACTTCGCTCCAGCTGAAATATTGAGGGGCGGTTTACAAGGTTAAAAAGTTCTAGACACAAAAATAGCCGGTTAGGCTGTAGTGTTAACCCGCTAACTAGAAGCAAATTCATTGCTTAAACCACCCGCTGACCTGATGCCCAAAGTGTGGGGAATCTGTTCACATTTTCGTGTGATCAAAGTATGGTGCATAAGGAGCTAAAATAAAAAGTACAAAATTGTAGTGACTACATACAATTGCCATACTTTTATTTTGAACTTGATACAAAACTTCTCCAATACGCCAGATAACCATTCACAACATTTTAGTAACAGCAAGAAAACTCCCATACCGACAACTAAGGCGAAATCTAGTGGGGTAAGTATATTCTCGATAAAGTTATACACTTTCGTGATTACAAGGAAAAGCACAAAGACGAGAAATGAATAGTATGTCACAAAAGATACCTCCACTATGTAATCTCAACGAAAACAGGGAGCACTTAAGCTCCCCTTTGAAGTTATCAGCTATCTTCTTTTTCTGTCCACTTCGTAATATTGGACATCTAAAGTTCTCCTATAAGTATCATCTTTATAGTGGACGATGGTGTCGTAATAGATATCCCATTTGCCGTCTGGAACTCGCCATTGCCACGCTCCAACGTAAGTATCTTTTATTGTTGAATCTGCCCAACCACTCAATCTAGAAAATACCCATGAAAATGGCGCCGTTTTCGGACTCTTAGACGCCAAAAAAGCAATAATAATATGTGCGGCTTCTCGTGCAGCTTGATTATTATAGCTATGATACATAGGCCCTATAACTATTTCTGACCCAGGACCTCCTGGATCGACTTTATCAGAACCAACTTTCTGTGCGCTATTCTTCGTATTTATATGAAGTGCTTTAAACATTGATGCTAATTGTTCATCACTTAAAGGAACGTTTCCTCTAAATGTTACTCCTTGATAATCATATACGTATTCATTTTCATATTCACTTGATGTACTTGCTGTAGGAGAATTTAAAGCAAAAGCACTTACTGGTAAAGCTGAAGCAGATAATAGTACTGTCGAAAGGACTGAAACTGTTATTTTCCGAGCTAACAATTAGATCACTCACCTTCACTTGGAATATTATACAGAAAATAATAATAAATGTAAATTTTGCATCTTTTTATCTTGTAAGTTTCTTCTCTTTTCATCTTAAGATCGCATCATCTTTGATTGAATTACCTGAATGTATTGATCCAACTGCTGACTTAATTCCACGACTTCATCATCCAAGAAATCATTCTTCTCTAAATACAACTGCACCAGTTGTCCGCGCAATTTTTCCACAATGTTTTTCAAATGATCAATATCGTGATAGGTTACTCCTTCTCGATCTAGAGGTAGCGTGATACATTTACTTATAGGAGCTGTAACTGCTCCTCCTGCGAGCGTTCCTTTAACCTGTCGAAGGGGGGGAACGCCCCTTTTAAATGCAATTGCTGCTATAAGACTCACCCTACTTCCTTTACCACCGGATTAATCGCTTGGTTTTAGTGGCACCAGTGGCTCCTCTTTTTAGAGATATTCTTAGATTTCTATTGCTTCATGGAATATCTTCATCTCACACCTCCTTCATTTTGAGATTTATTACATAATTAACCATAAGTTGATATGCGAGTTTTCACCAACTGCAAAAAATAGAATAAAAAAACATCCTGCCAAAGGATGTTTCATCAATCTACGATATATTCACAATGACCTAACAGTATACTAGCAACCTAATTTGTTTTGGTTACCTATTTGCTTATTCAAATTCCCTAACCATCCAAACAGTGCTATGTATGTAAGGGTTTCGTCGTGTCGATTCATCAAATCCGCTAGAGAAAGACAATATATCGTTTCTTCAATTCCTCTCTCCATCCTTCCCTTACCGAACTCATATAAAGCCATCTGATATCGAAACCGCAGATGTCGATCCAATCCAATTGCTTCTGTAAATTGATCGAAACTAGCAATTTGGGAGGCAAAACGCTCTAAAATCTCATCCACGCAAAAATGGTAGGTGTTAGCGGATTTCATAATAGCATTTAAACCAGCAAGAACTTCATTATTGGGAAGACTATCGAGATAGTCTGCATACTCTTCAATGATGCTAGTATTGCCAGACAACACCTCCAATGTGTAGGAGTTCGCCTTTGCCCATACTTTGAATCTTTCTACCTCTTTACGTCCGTCTTCATCAAGTAATTCAAACCATCCTAAATCAGCGTAAACTTGCACATACTTCTTCGCCTCTTCATACAGTCCTTGCATTTCCAGTGTTGCGCCTTTATATAAATGTCCCATTCCATAATAATAGACAAGATGGCGCTCTGTTTTCAGGGGTTCCCCTTTTTTGTTTCTTTTCAACCTCTCCAATTCATGTATGGAAACAGTTTCTGCCAGAAGGCGTAACTCGTCACCATACTCCCCAGATTTGTTCCACTTTTGCAAAGCATAACAAACCCGTGCTAATTGGAATAAAGCATCGAGTTGGTAGTTTTCAGGAAGCCGATTGCGATATGGAGAAAACCGAATCACACTCTCCCAATTTTCTTCTGAATTTGTCCCAAGTACAGCACGAAATAACCGATACTGACTCATCACGAAGTGGTCAGAATAGCTATCTTTTTCATTCTGAATCACATATTCATAAAAGGGCACCGACTCTTTCAGTTGCCCTTTCTCATATAGCTGTTCTGCAAGGGCAAACAGAATCGAGATGTTTTTCGGATTCTCCATCATTTGGGGGACAGTAGCTTCTATGCAATCCTTTCGCCCAACCTCCACGCATCGAATCAAGTATGGTATTAATCGGGGGCGCGATATTCTCCCCTCTGATATACATTCTTCCGAGTATAATTCATACAACCAACCCGAATCGTGACCAAACACCTTGGCTAGCGCGTCTAACTGACCAATGGTGATTGCACGCGGCGGATTTCCATTTAGAATCTCACTCAAACTCCCGGGGTTAATGCCAGTTAATTCACCCAGCTTGCTTAATGTATAACCGTGCTTTCTCCGGCATTTTTCAATTTCTGACCGTAGCGACAGATGCATTGTCCCTTGCAGCCCCCTATAAAGGATCTTCCTCTCTATTATTTCCTAATTTTACTATTTTGTTTTTTAAAAAATGCGCTACAAGACCTTCCTATCAATTCGTCATCCAGTTCGGAACTTTAACTCAGATTTGTCTAGAGTCGGCAAATACCTAGATAATAGGTTAATGGAAGGGTTTTTTGGAGGCCTTGAGGTGTTAGAAGAACTGACCTGATCCTTACTATTCCGTTTTCAATCTGGTTTGTGCAATGACAATATATTTATCCAATTGTTGGCTTACAGCCAAAACCTTATCATGTGAGAGACCATACTTTCCTGCCAATTCCATCATTTCCCACCTTAGCTGTTCGATTCTATTATCCAACTCCAAGTGGCAACCGATTTCCTTTACCATGCCCCGGATCGTACACTTACTTTTAGGGGCTGATGCTGCGCCTCTTTTGGGGGAGTTTCCAGGGTGAAAAGAAACATCCCTATCTAAAATATTTGCGATAGCAGTAATATCCAACGCCCCCTCTCTTTTACAATTTATTACATATAATTACTATACAGGGATGTGCAGAAATTCACCGACTAAGAAAAATTGAATAGAAAAAAACATCCCTCCGATGGGATGTTTTTTGGGGTACTATCTATTTAACCACCTATTCCATGACCATAATTAGCGACTACTACACCGTTTCCTATCTTTGCTGGTTCACTTACAACATTGACACCCAAACCCAAAACGAGAGCAAGTGAGAGTAAAATCCCCTTCATCACTATACAGCTCCTTTCGTAAGGATAGTTTGATACTTGCCTTTCTGTTGATCAGACGCATATTGCAGATGCATCCAAAACAACGCTGTACATTTTTTGAAGTTATCGTAATCTTTCATGGTATCAGACAAGCTAAGGCATCGAAGCGTTTCATTAAGCCCCTCTGCATACTTCCCTCTATTAAACAAGTAATTCGCCATTTCATTCCGAAACTGAATATGTTCACTCATGCCGATAGCGTCCAGACGATCCTCAAAACGATCAATTTTTTCTGCAAACTGTTCAAATACCGAATCGATCGAAAAACCGTATTGATTGGCTGCACTCACAATCGTTACTAAACCTGAAAGGACCTCATTCGGATGATCAGAAAGGAAATGAATATAATCAGGGATGGCATCACTATTTCCCATTAAGATGTTCAGCGTGTACAAATTAGCTGTCGCCCATGATCGAAATTTCTGCACTTCGATTTGACCAATTTCGTCCAGGAGTTCAAACCAGCTTAAATCAGCGTATCCATCAACATATCGCTTCGCTTCTTCGTACATCTCCTGTTTTTCTAATGCTATACTTTTAATGAGAAATGCTTGTCCATAGTACACAACCAAATGACGTTCAGATGAAAGCATTTCACTGGCCTTGTTGCTTCTTCGTCTACGCAACTCATCCTCATAGATAATAGTAGCCAATTCCCTTAATTCATCGGCATATTTATCCATTTCTCTCCATTTGTGGATAGTATAACAAACATTCGCTAATTGTAGTAGTGCATCTAACTGGTTATTTTCCGGTAGGCGCCTTCTATACGGATCAAATCGAATGACAGCCTTCCAATTTTCTTCAGAATTCGTACCTTGCACTACTACTCGAAAAAGTCTGTACTGACTCATCACAAATTGGTTAGAGTAACTATCTTTTTCGTTTTCAATCACGTATTCATAGAAAGGTACTGACTGTTTCTGTTTTCCTTCCTCATATAGCTGCTCTGCTACGGCAAAGAGGGTCGAGATATTCTTTGGATTCTCCAACAATTTAGGAACAACCTCTTCTATGCAATCCTGCCGCCCAAACTCTGCACATCGAATCAAATAAGGTATCAACCGAGGGCGCGATATTCTCCCCTCTGATATACATTCTTCCGTATACAATTCGTACAACCAACCTGGCTCGCGACCAAACACCGCAGCGAGCGCGTCTAATTGACCAATGGTCATAGCCCGCGGTGGATTTCCGTTCAGAATCTCGCTTAAACTCCCATGGTTGATGCCCGTTAATTCACCCAATTTACTCAAGGTATAGCCGCACTCTCTACGGTGTCTTTCAATTTCTGACCGCAGCGACCAGTGCATTGTCCCTTGCAGCCCCCCCATAAAGAATCAACCCCTAATTTTTTCCTTAATTTTACAATAAAATATATTTTTTTGAAAGATTTTTCTTTACAATTTTTAACATTTCGGCAATCTAGTTCGTCACTCTTCGCACAATTCCTCCAATGTCTTACAGGTGTTTACACTTCGTGACAATTACACCTAGGGCTATCCGTCCCCTCTTAATCGATTGAGCGGACTAGGATTTGCGAACAGGTAAATATGCTTTTGGAATTTTACAGACGACACTGTAAGCGGGATTGAACACGTTGGCCACCTCATATTCGACGACTTGGCCGAGCAGCAGGCTTGCTTCATTTACCGAGAGCCCATAGTCTTCGACTAGCAAGGAGAGCATTTCAGTCGTTGCGTGCTGAAGCGCTTGTTCGAGCGGTCTGGCGTTGCCGATGCAAGACAAGTGAGTATCGGACTCCACCCTAGGCCATTTTATCGTCTTGCCCTTATGCACACGGACGGAAAAACGGACGTCTAACGATATTTCTATACCCGTGCCGACAATTTCGCCGCATCCCTGTGCCGCATGTCCATCGCCAAGATGAAAAAGCGCGCCTTCCGCAAACACTGGAAAGTAGACAGAGACACCGGCAACTAACGCTTTGTAGTCCATATTACCGCCGTAATTGCCGCTTGTCGCCGTTGATATGGCCTGATCTCGGGAAGGGGCTACGCCGAAACAGCCGAGAAACGGACGAATCGGCAGGTTCAGGTATTCTAAACCGGGTGTCGGCTTCTCTAACCGCGTTATACCCTGCGCAGCATCCACCTGCCAACGGACGATTTCCAGAGTGGGCAATGTTGTAGCTGTCAGCGGATCGACTACGTTAGGCGCAAGCACATTGGCTGTCCATCCCCAGTCCCGGTTTGGCGTCATCGATTCCAGCTTAACCTCCAAAACATCACCGGGTTGTGCGCCTTCCACGTAGAAGGGACCCGTCATCGGATTTCCTCTGGGGGCAACACTTTCTCCCATGTGATCCCATCCTCTTGCATCGATGGTAGAGGTGATAACCGTGTCGCCGTCGTTTATAACCAGCGCCGGTTCATAAGAGCCAATATTGTTGTAATACCGTTGCGGTTGAAACGTATGTATGGCCATTTCATTCACTGCCTTTCCTGGAATGTTTACAGTTAAATATCCGAATATTTAATCTACAACAATTCTCAGTATGGAGGATAGTGTATTGTAAAAAAAGCTCCGCCAAAACATCTGGCGAAGCTTTCATTTTAAACTCGTGCTTATGGCATAGCTACTTTCATAACCGCACGAACGGAATCTGCGGATTTATCCAATGCTGCCTTCTCAGCAGCAGTCAGATCCAGCTCGATGACTTGCTCGATACCGTTTCCACCCAAGAGAGTTGGTACGCCCAGGTAGATATCGTTGTAGCCATACTCGCCTTGGAGTAAAGCGATGGATGGCAGGATGCGCTTCTGGTCTTTCAAGATCGCTTCTGCCATTTCTACCAGAGCTGCCGCAGGCGCATAGTAAGCGGAACCGTTACCCAAGAGAGCTACGATTTCGCCGCCGCCTTTGCGTGTACGCTCTACGATAGCATCCAGACGATCTTGTGGGATCAATTTTTCGAGTGGGATACCGCCAGCGTAGGAGTAACGCAAGAGTGGTACCATGTCGTCACCGTGACCGCCCAATACGAAGCCTGTTACGTCATTTACGGATACATTCAGTTCCATCGCTACGAACGTACGGAAGCGAGCTGTATCGAGTACGCCGGATTGACCGATTACGCGGTGTTTCGGGAAGCCGGACGTTTTGTAGAATGTATAGGTCATCGCATCTACCGGGTTGGACAGGATGAGTACGATGGAGTTTGGTGCATATGTTTTCACTTGCTCAGCAACCGAGCGCATGATGGCTGCATTCGTTGCTACCAAGTCGTCACGGGACATACCTGGCTTGCGAGCAATCCCTGCTGTAATGATTACGATATCGGAGCCTTCGATGTCTTTGTAGTCAGAAGTACCTGTAATGCTAGCATCGAAGCCGAGAACTGGGGAAGCTTCCATCATGTCGAGTGCTTTCCCCTTCGTTGGGTTTTCCAATTGAGGGATATCGACCAAAACGATGTCAGCCAGCTCTTTTTGCGCCATGATGAACGCAGTTGTCGCTCCTGTAAAACCACTACCGATGACCGCTACTTTTTTTCTGCGAAATGTCATGCTGAATCCTCCTCGTCATGTTACAAGACTAGTTTCACACCACTTGCTTTTTGCTCCAGCATTTTGGAGAGGATTGTCCCGATGTGGGCACCCGCCTCAACCGGAGAAGTACCTTGACGATGAATATTCGAGATCACTGTACGCTCTGATTCTACCATACCTTTGCGTGGACGGTAGCACATGTATGCACTCATGGAATGCGCCGTAACCAATCCTGGACGTTCTCCGATCAAGAGCACCAATACTTCTGGCTCCAAGATCTCGCCGACGTGATCCATGCTGGCTACGCGTCCGCCCTTGATAAAAAACGGAGTGCCGCAGGTCAGTCCGTAGCTTTTCAGAGAGTCCATCAGGGATGGAAGTACGTCTTTCAGGTTCGCATCCACCGCAGCAGCACTCAAGCCGTCTGAAACGACGATTTGTACCTGTGGTTTCTTTTGACCGCGCTCTTGCAGCAAGCGCACGCCTTCCTCGGTGAGGATACGCCCCATATCCGGACGCTTCAAATAGTTTTCGGTGTTGTCATACTGTGTTTCCACTGTGAACAAGGAGTACTGATCGAGTACGGCTTGGCTGACTTCACCGTATACAGCATCGACAGCCGCAGCATGGTCGCGACGCAATTCGAGCATCGTTTTGGTCAAAGGTCTCACACCTGTACGCCAAACTCCGATGCGCGCTGGCGTGCTGGACAGCAGTTCATCCAAGCCTTCCTTGTACTTCGGATTCGGTACATGTGTGGTTCTCTCTGGTTCTGTTGATGGAGCAGGCTGCTCGTTCACTACAGTAGCTGGAGCCGTCGTTGCACTCGCTACTGGCTCCGACCTCAGTTGAATCAAGCCTGTCTCTGCTTTCGGTGACGGAGCTTGTTCTGTGGCCTCACCCAGCTTCTTTTGCAGCTCTGCTACTACTTTATCTACCAAGAAATCTAATTGTTGTTCCATCCTTCTTTCACCTCCTGATCTTACATGAAGATTGTCGGATCGCCTGCTTTTGCAGTCAGCCTACCGTTTTCCATGATGCCCATTTTCTCCAGCCATTTTTCAAAATCAGGAGCAGGTCGCAGTCCCATTACTTCACGGAATGCCGCAATATCATGGAAGCTCGTCGATTGATAGTTGAGCATGACATCGTCAGCCATCGCTACGCCGATGACAAAGTTAACGCCTGCCGACGAGAGCAAAATGCCGAGATTGTCCATGTCGTTTTGATCGACCTTCATGTGGTTCGTGTAGCATACGTCACAGCCCATCGGCAAACCGTGCATTTTGCCCATGTAATGGTCTTCCAGTCCAGCACGGATAACTTGACGGCTGTCGTACAAATACTCAGGTCCAATGAAACCAACTACCGTGTTCACGATAAACGGATTGTACTTGCGAGCAAGTCCGTAGCAGCGCGCTTCCATTGTTACCTGGTCCATGCCGTGATGCGCCTCGGCAGACAGCTCAGAGCCTTGGCCTGTCTCGAAATACCAGAAGTTCGGCCCGTAGGAAGTGCCTTGTTTGCGCATCAGCTCATCTGCTTCATCCAACAGTGCTACATCAATACCAAATGCATTGTTTCCTTTTTCACTACCCGCCAAACTTTGGAAAATCAAGTCTGCTGGTGCCCCATTACGGATGGCACGCATTTGCGTGGATACGTGTGCCAATACGCAATTTTGCGTCGGGATATCAAACTTGGTCATCACGTCTTTGGTCATGTTCAAAATATCCTTGACGCTGTCCGCTGTATCGATAACCGGGTTGATCCCGATTACCGCATCGCCGATTCCGTAGCTCAATCCTTCGTACAGGGATGCTTTGATGCCTTGTACGTTATCGGATGGATGGTTCGGCTGTACACGAGAAGCCAATACGCCCTTATGACCGATTGCCGTGTTGGCATGCGTCACAACTTTAATCTTGGACGCAGCCGTGATCAAGTCCAGGTTGCTCATGAGCTTGGCAGTCGCTGCAATCATCTCACTGGACAAGCCGCGGCTGATTCGCTTGAGTTCATTATCGCCAGCTTGATGGCTCAAAATGTACTCGCGCAGCTCAGCTACACTCCAGTTTTTGATTTCGCTGTAAATCTTTTCGTTGATGCCTTCTTCGATCACACGCGATACTTCGTCTTCTTCTGCCGGAACCATCGGATTGTTGCGGATATCCGCCAATGTCAGATCAGCCAAAACTTGCTTGGCAGCTACACGTTCCCGGGAATCAGCAGCGGCGATACCAGCCAGCTGGTCGCCTGATTTATCTTCATTAGCCTTCGCGAAAATCTCTTTCAAATCGCGAAATTGATAGGTCTGTCCAAGCACAGTCGTTTTCGTGTTCATCACGTCCACCCCTTCTTACGTTACGGCCTTTCATCAAACGCGAGTGTTTTGACGACGACGGGAATGATCGTTCCCGAGATCGGCTCACCCAGATCGATGTAATCGCCGTATTCCACACGCACCTGATCGATGCAAATGATTTCCGGTGCCCCTTTGCAACGCAGCGCCAAGGCCTGCCCGAGCGCTTTCGCCATATCTGTTTCACAGATCACGACCATGGTTTGACTCTCGGGGAAAGTGGCCCGGTATTGCTCCGACAGCTCCTGGGACAGCGTCTGCAGCAGAGCGTACGAGCAGTACCCGATGCCGGAGATCGCGAGTGCGAAAGGAATCCCTGTCGTTTTTTCAAACAGACGCTCACCCAGTTGGTAGATCGAAGCCACTTCCTGTCGCAGTCGTGCGGCATCTGCCAATTGTTCCTCGGTAAGCTCCAGCTTGAGAATCGGAATATTTTTGATCGGCAACAGCTCCGGCTTGATATGCACGGTTGAACCACTAATCTCCGTGCTCTGCATCCCCGCGCCAATTACCGTTGCCCGTACCGTTTGATCCGGGTCTAGCCACTGTACCGGATACGTTCCTTTTTCGCGCTCCTGCTGGAGTACATATCCGAGTAACGGGCCAAAATCGCCATATCGGCTCGCATCCGAAATATTTCTGACGGGAGGTCCACTCATGAGCAGACCCACACCACCTGAGACAGTCAATTCAGCAACAGGGATGGAATCGCGCAAATGCGGTCCCACTACGAGCAAACCTGATACTTGGCGCTCTTTGCCCGTCAAATAATCGAGCATGCTGCGTCCCAGCTGTTCGGCAACCTCAGTGAGCTGCGCGAATCCGATTTCCTGCCCGACTTGAATATACAGTCCTTTTGCCGACAGCCATTGTTGAATGTTCGGCGACACGTATTGAACGACACCCTGCGGACTGAGACGGATCAGTCTTCCTCCGACATGGAACGTAACCGTCGCAATCGCTCTGCCACGTTGGAAGTAGGCTGCATTCGCTGTTCCTCCGCCAATATCGACATTGACGATCACACCTTGTATGGCTTGCGAGCGTTTTTCTGCGCCAGCGCCCTTGCCCGCCAGCACGCCTTCGAGGTCAGCACCTGCTGTCGCAACCACGAAATCCCCGGAGCGTTCAGCCAGCAGATGAACGATATGCTGTGCGTTCTTTTTACTGGCTGTTTCTCCGGTAATGATGACCGCCCCGGACTTGATTTGAGACAAGCTGATTTGTGCCTTGTCGTACTCGGCTGCAAGAATCGATCCGATTCCGTCAGCGTCGATTTCATCAAATCCGATGAGCGGTGTGGAATGTACTTCACTCGCATACAGCAATTGTCGCTCCACGATCTGATAACGCGGCAGCGAAAACGTGCTCGACATGCGACCTAATCGCAATCGGCTTACGATCATTTTGGTCGTGCTTGTTCCCACATCGATCCCGACGCTTTGGATCCATTGTTCGTCCATATGAACCTCCTTGAACCATTGGCGTGTCAGACGGGCCTTACGAAAAAACGCTTGAACAGCCGGATCCTCGCTTCCGGTCTGATTCAAGCGCCTTTGCTCTCTTCGTATCTACTTGTCACTGCTTTTTATGGTAACGTCAGTACTAGCCTTGCATAAAAATGGCCTGCTCGCCCGACAAAATTTCCTCTGCCAGCTTCACAAGCGGCATGCGCCGTTGCATGCTTACTTGCTGCATCCATTTGTAAGCCGCATCCTCTTCCAAGGATAGGGTACTCATTAGCTTTCCTTTTGCCTTTTCCACTGCCTTGCGATCCTCGATCTTTTGTTTCAGATCATTTATATCCTTCTTCAGCGAAACGACTTTTTCCTTTTGACTGAGTGCGATTTCTACTGCGGGAATCAAGTCATCCTCCGACACCGGCTTCACCAAGTAAGCCGTCACACCCGCTTTTCTGGCATCCTGGACGAGTTCCTTTTGGCTGTAAGCCGTCAAAAGAAGAATGGAACTGTCTGAAAAGGAACGAATGATACTGCTTGCCTTGATTCCATTCAAGACAGGCATTTTCACATCCATGATAATCAGATCGGGCTTGTGACGATGGGCCAGTGAGACTGCCTCTTCTCCGTTTTTCGCCTCGGCAACCACTAAATACCCTTCATTTTCGAGCATCTCGCGCAAATCCATGCGAATAATCGGCTCGTCATCAACCACCATAATCTTCGGCTGTGTCATCTTCATCCTCCTTTTGGATCGGATAGAGTATGGTAACCTCTGTTCCGTTCCCAGTGTTGCGGAAATGCATCGTGCCTTCGAGGTCTTCCCTGACCAGCGTATCGACAATCTTCAGGCCGAGATGGCCCTTTTTGTGGATTTGCTCCATGTCCTCGATGCCTACTCCGTCATCTGTCACAGACAGACTAACGAAGTCTTCCTTGGCGACGAGTGCAATAGAGATTTTCCCTTCTTGCTGCTCATGAAAACCATGAATCATGCAATTTTGAATCAGCTCGGTGACGATTAAGGCAAACGATGTTGCTTTATTGGACGGCAGATACACTGACTCGCCCGTCACCACAACGTGTATAGCTTGCTCAGAACGTCTCATCGAAGAGACGATTATTTTCGATATTTTGGTTAAAATTTCTTTGAAGTCAATCTGCTCCAGACCATCCTGTGCCAAGTATTCGTGAATAATGGCGATGCTGTTGATGCGATTGATGCTTTCCCGGTATACCTTTTCAATCTCGTTGGACTGCGAACGCCGCATTTGCAGACGCAGCAGGCTAGAGATGGTTTGCAAATTGTTTTTGACCCGGTGGTGAATCTCTTTGATCACCGCGGATTTGATCATTAATTGCTTTTCTTTTTCCCGAATGTCCGATATATCTCGCAGGAGAATGAATCCCCCAATGATGTCTTGTTTGCGGACGGACGAAACCGCTTTCATCATGATAAAATGTTTGCCTTTTGACAGCTCCTCCTGAATATAACCCCCGTTGCGTACAAAATTCTCCGGGGAAACTCTCCAGGAAAAAATACGTTCAATGCTCTCTCCCTTTTCCGGCCGTTCAAAGCCAATCAAGGAGAGCAGCTTGTGGGCACGGCCATTGGCGTACGTGATAACCCCACTCTGATCAAACAAAATCATGCCCTCGTGCAAAAGCGACGAAATGGGCAGATCAGGCACAGCGAACTGGATGAGCGTCTCGCTTAAATGCTCCGTTGTTTCCTTGAGCATTTCGACGTTCTTTTCCTGTTCCACCTGTTTGGATATATCTTGTTCAGTTATCAAGGTCCCGATTGTTTTTCCAGCTGCATTCGTGATGGGTACGACACTTTGTCGCATCACGACCTGCTCCTGTGAAACCCCACGTGAACCGATGACGGGCTTGCCTGTAGTCAGACAATACATAACAGCCGGCTCATTAATCGCCGTCGCCAAATGCCCTACGACCGATCCACTGTACATAGAGCGTGCCGTACTCGGTGCAGCTTGTGCGACTACCATCGCAGCGCTCCGATCTACCGTCGGACAATCGATAAACATGTCCGCTTGAGACAGATCAGCAAAAATCTGGAGCTTGGAAGCCAGATCCTCCACAATCCGAATGTCGTCATCACTCAACGTCGTGGACGCTTTGCACACTTCTCGTATTGATTGCATGTGAACCTCTTTTCACCTGCTAGGAGTTGATATGACCTCATTTTCTCACAGACACGCTACGGCGGAAAGGGGTGTAATACTGGTTAATCTCGCTTACTCGTTTACAATTTCTTGCAAATAAGCTCGCAATTCTGATACTCCCTCACTCGTGAGCGAGGAGGTCCGGAAAATTCTCGCATTGCCGAGTGATTGACGCAGGAATTGTTCTGCTCTCTCCACATTTGCGTCAGGATGATCCATTTTGGTAATGACCCCGATGCACGATTGCGGAAACCCTTGTGAAAAGCCAGGAGGGAAATAATTGCGTTCCCGCGTAGCATCCTGCACCATCACAATGACCTTCGCCTCAAGAGAGGTAGCCATAAGCGTGCGGTAAAACATCGGGTTTTCGCTGTACTCACCCGGAGTGTCAATCGCCCAGTCCCGATATTCGAGCGCTTGTGTCTTCCGGGCAGGCTGTTCGTCATTGAACAGCGCCCGCACCAGAGAAGACTTTCCTGCTTCGATTGCACCGATAATCATTACACGGCCGGTCATGATTTCGTCACCAGCGCCGGTGTAAACCGCAGTTTTTCGCTCAGCACCTGATTGACCGCTTCGACTGCCATCTCAACAGCGGATACATCTCCTACGACAATCAGTGAACCTGTAAAACGATCGAGAAACCCAAGCTCGACGCCAGCAGCCTTTGTCGCAATATCCGCGGCAATAATGGCTGTTTCGGTAGGCGTCAAAGTCAAAATGCCGATCGCACCGGCCTCATTGATACCTAGCTTGGTATAGAGCATTGGGTCAGGGTTTGCGATTACATGAGCCAACGTGACCTGTTTCCCTGGTACGAATTCCTGGATGACTCGTGAACGTTCCTGTTCCATTCCTATTCCTCTCTTCCTGCGGCACCCGGCACCTCAAACGAATCCACAATGCCTACGATGATCGCATCGATCGGCACACTGGTGCCGGAGAAAAGGATTCGGGCAGGCGTCCCACGAGAGACGATAACCTGCTCCCCGATTCCCGCACCGATCCTGTCTGCTGCGATAACGGTTTGACCGCCTTCTTCGCCACGCCAATCAATCGGCTGAACCACCATGAGCTTGAGATTTTCCATACCTGCTTCTTTTTGCGTGGCCCAGACGCTGCCGATCACTTTTCCCAAAAACATGCGATCACCCTTTTCCTAAATAGCTGACCGTAATGCCCCGTTCTCTCATGCTGTCATAAGCAAGCGGAGAAACAATTGCACCTTTTTTCACGATCAAAGTCGTATCGCGAAGCTCAGGCTGAGATCTGATCCAATCCGCTGTCAACAGCTTCCCGGAAAAGACGGCTTCTTGCTCATCCAAAGGTGTCAATGTTGGTTGTTCTGTCTTGGTAGTAGTCTCCACTTTTTGTAACTGAGACTTCAGCTTAGAAACTACGCGATCAGCCAGACGGCGTTGCTCTGCAAACTCCACACCCAGTTCTTTCATGCCCTCAACGTGACGGTTGAACAGCTTTTCATAAGCAGGTGTCAGTGTCAATGTTTGCAGGGTACGACGGTCTGCACGCTTGATCCCTGGTACATCGGAACCAGCGATGACGAATTTACCTGTCACCAATGCGGAAAAGACGATCTCCGCTTTGATTGTTCCTTTTAGACCGGAAGCAATTCTCGCTGCATTATCCAAATCGATTTCAGGAATCACGATACCGACATAATCTTTCGGCACTTCCAATGGGGCAGGAGCGTACTCATCTGCTGTAAGAATTTTGCCTGCTCCCCCACATTCGATCTTGTGCATTCCCAACCAAGAAGAGGTTTCTCCGTCCAGGAAGAGAATGTCATGGCAGATCCCGTGGTTTTTCAGTTGGATAAAATGATCCTGAAACGCCTCATGAGCCTGGCTGTCGCAAAAAACGTACAGGACACGAGGCGCTGTGCTCGCTGTGCTTTGCTTTTCTGTATTCATCGATTGCAAAATTTCTTTTGTAATCGACGCCACCATTTCTCTGATGTCCATCAAGCTCAACCTCCGTTAGCCGGAGTAAAATTGCCCGTTCTTGCCGATCACTTTTACCCGGTCGCCCGTTTTCAAATTAGCGGCATTTCCTTCATCCGTATCAACGTGGAAATCAAGTGCAAACTGCGGATGTACACGAACGACTACATCTGGATAGATGATAGGACGATCGCTTTGCGTCGCCAGGATCAGCGTATCGCCATCCTTCACTTGATATTGCTCGGCATCTGCAGGAGACATATGAACGTGGCTCTTCGCTACGATTACGCCTTTGTCCATCACAACTGTCCCTTTTGCCGTTACTAGTACCATACCTGGTGTTCCTTCAATATCTCCAGACATACGCACAGGGGCATGAACACCTACTGCAAAGCCGTCTGTTCTGGAAATTTCCACTTGTGTCGCGCCACGAGCTGGTCCCAAAACGCGAACCCCGTTGATGCTGCCTTTTGGTCCCACGATGGTGACTGTTTCTTGGCAAGCAAACTGGCCCGGTTGCGACAAATCACGCATTGGCGTCAATTGATGTCCGGCTCCGAAAAGCTTCTCGACATCTGCTTGCGACAAATGAATGTGACGGTTAGATACGCCCAAAGGAATTTCTCGCACTGCCTCGGCAGCTTGATTGGTGGAAGGCTGCTGGTTCTGATCAACTTGTTTCACTTGAATCCCTCTTCCTTTCAAGAAATCTGCCGCTGCTGGTGTTATTTTATCCCCTTTCTCAACGAGAAAGGGGTTTGGAATACCTGACTTATGCATCGCTCTCAAGGATGCTTCTGTAATCACTGCCATAGGGATTTATTATCCTTCGAGTTTAGGCAGGATCAATTCAATGTCTCCATGAGGGCGTGGAATTACGTGAATAGATACGAGCTCTCCTACTTTTTCAGCAGCAGCGGCGCCTGCGTCTGTGGAAGCTTTTACTGCACCTACGTCACCACGTACCATAACAGTCACGAGACCGCCACCTACGTGTACTTTACCGATCAGTTTTACGTTCGCTGCTTTTACCATTGCGTCAGCAGCTTCAACTGCTCCTACCAAACCTTTTGTTTCTACCATTCCCAATGCGGACATTTCTCCAGCCATTTTCATTTCCTCCTTAATTATATCTCCAAAATTTTAGTGTTTTACGACATTAAGACGTCATTTCTGTTAACACGGATTTGATGATGTTTTTGATCTCATCGCGGCTCAAGCCAACATTCATGGAAGAGACAGCCTGTAGGACAGCTTCTTCCGCTTGTGTCGCAGGAGCTTGTGGTGCTGGCGTTGATTGTGGCATTTCTTTGATGCCAAACGCAACACGCTTGATGTTGAACATATGCTTCGCACCGATGTTATCGGAAGTGATGTTGCCCCCTAAAGAACCGCATCCAAGTGTAAACGCTGGTTGTACGCCAGTCGTTGCACCAATTCCTCCGAAGGTCGTACCCGTATTTACTGGAATTCTAGATGCTGGCATTGCTTGACCATACGCTGCGATGACATTGTCATCCTGGGCGTGAATACCCGCTGTATGTCCAAGACCACCATGCTCCAGCAATTCGCGGCAACGGGCAAACGCTTCGCTGTCGCCTTGAACCGTGTAGAGGGCAAGGACCGGAGCCAGTTTTTCAACGGACATCGGATATGCTTTACCTACATTGTTCTCCTCCGCAACCAGGACACGCGTATCAGCAGGGATGGTAATACCCGCCATTTGAGCGATCACATGCGGAGAGCGGCCAACGATCTTCGCGTTCAGCGAGCCGTTTATCGTGACGATGGCAGCTACCTTTTCCTTTTCTTGCTCGTTCAGGAAGTAGGCGCCTTCACGCTTCAGGGCAGCAATCAATTGGTGTTTGGTGGATTCCTCCACTACCAATGCTTGCTCAGAAGCGCAGATCGTACCATAGTCAAACGTCTTGCTCTGCACGATGCGCTTGGCAGCAGCAGCAAAGTCAGCACTGTGGTGGATGTAGACCGGAACGTTACCAGGTCCCACACCGTATGCAGGCTTACCGGAGCTGTACGCTGCGCGTACCATCGGCGTTCCGCCAGTTGCGAGAATCAAATTGGTCAGCTTGTGCTTCATCAATTCGTTTGTCGCTGGAAGCGTAGGCTTGGTAACGCAATGGATCAAGCCTTCTGGTGCTCCAGCCGCTACTGCCGCCTGTGCCATCAGTCGCGCTGCTTCCAGCGTGCACTTGGCTGCCGACGGATGCGGGCTGAAGACAATCGCATTTCTCGCCTTGAGGGAGACCATCGATTTATAGATAACCGTGGACGTCGGATTGGTGGAAGGCACGATACCAGCAACGATTCCGAATGGCTGCGCCACTTCCCACACTTTGTTCTCTTCGTCCTTACGGATGATGCCAACCGTTTTTACATCTTTCACAGATGCGTACACATCTTGAGCAGCAAACAGGTTTTTCATCCGTTTGTCCGCGATGTTACCAAAGCCTGTTTCTTCTACAGCCATAGCTGCGAGTCGATCTGCATGCTCCACGCCTGCTTTGGACAAGGCTTCGATGATTCTATCGACTTGTTCTTGGCTGTAAGTAGCGAACTTGGCCTGTGCTTCCTTCGCTTGTGCGAGGTAGGTACGCACTTCCTGTATGGAATACAGATCAGCGTCGAGTGTCATTAGGCTTTGTCACCTCCGCCTTGTTTCTCTTCCAACAGACGAATGAGATCTTCTTTCTTCGCCATGTTGATTTCGTTCGTTGTCAGCGGGAAGTCCGCATACGAACGAGCCATCTTGCGCAGATCATTGATAGACTGATCTTGCAATTTGGTCGCTGGCACTTGGGCCGGCTCTGCCTTGACCTCTTCTTTTGCTTCCGGTTTCAGCAGGTTTTTAAGCATTTTTGGTACATTTTCGTCAGGACGTGGAATCACGTGTGAGTGCAGCAATCTTCCAACACGTCTCGCAGCGTCAGCGCCAGCATCTACTGCTGCCTGTACGGACGAGACATCTCCGATTACATACACGGTAACGATTCCTGCGTCCGCGCCTTCATAAGAGACAACTTTGACGTCAGCTGCTTTGGCAGCAGCGTCTGCGGCAGCGATGAGAGCAGGCAAGCCCAATGTCTCGATCATGCCGAGTGAATATGACGTAGCGCGCATTTACATTACCTCCCCTTCAAGAGGGAAATTCCCTATTATCGTTTGACAGGCTGTTGGGCGACACTTCTTACGGCATCGGCAAAAGCATCGGCGGCTGCCGTGCATGCCGACTGGCTGCCAGTGAGTAGCGCTCCCCCAAAGTTCGTTTCTGTTGGTGGACCAAAAAATTGAACCATTTCTACATCTGCAGCCTTGAGGGCGGCATCAATACCATACATGGCTTCCAGCGGTGGTGCGATCAAGTAGGCAAGCGGTTCACCTTCTCTGATACCCGCCAGTTGGGACAAATAGCTGCCCGTCCGCGACACAACATGGGCGTAATACGCATGCGTCCCTTCATCATTCAAAGAGTAAAAGCATGCTCCGCTCTCCATAAATGCAACGGCTGCATCCAGTCCGCTCTGCACCTCCGATGGCGTCGCGCCTCCGATCATCCCGATGAACTCGCCGGACAACGGTCCAGACGCATGGCCTGAGCCTGCATAAAACGACTTGGCATACACAACTTCTACCGCTGCACTTTTGGTCGCTTCGTCAATGGCTGTATACCCCACATCGTCAATCGTTGAGGTCAAAAGCCCCAGACTTCGGATATGAGAAGGCAGGTTCAGCTTCTCCGCAAATTGAGGATCGACATTGGGAATCAGTCGGATCGCAAGCGGCGTCGCTCGAATTGGTTTTTCCATGCGTGTCACTCCTTTCAAGACAACATCCCTGATCAAAAGCAAAAAAAGGTGCCTAAACACGAAAAAATAAGCCGTGTTCAAGGGCACCTTTGCCTTTTGATTATTCACTTGTGGGTCGAAGATTACACGCGATTTACGTGCTCTTTTACCTGTCTCTAATGTAGAACAAGGCAGGGAAAAATGCAAGCGTTTTCGGCATTCCGTCACTTTTCCATATTCCGGTCATATTACGGACACAAGCCCCCATTATCTTTGAGTTGTAGCCGAGACGGGCAAGCCCATCAAACAAGGCTCACCACTCATTTACAGAACCCCAAGGAGGAATTTTACAATGAAAAAGAAAATGGCAATGACAGTTATGGCTTTGGCAGTATCTGCAATGGCAGGTTCCGCGTTTGCGGCAAATGAACCAGCAAAAACGACTGGTTCTTCTGCTCCACTGAAAATGGTGAACACAGATGGTACAGATGCTCTTCTAAAACCGATTTTTAGTCTGGAGGAAATGGCGAAAGAAAAAGGCATCTCCGCAGAAGAGTTGATCGAGCAGCTTGAAAAAGAAGGAAAACTGACGAAAGCAACAGCTACCAGCAACCCAGACGGCACCATTCAGGGCTTCGCAGTCATTTCTCTCGATCCTGAAAACAAGGACGGCGGAGCATTCATCGCCCTGGACCCTGCTATGAATCTGGAAGAAATGGCGAAAGAAAAGGGCATCTCCGTAGAAGAGTTGATCGAGCAGCTTAAAGAAGAAGGCAAACTGGCAACGAATGTTTCCACGACAACAACTATCAATCTGGAAGAAGTAGCGAAAGAAAAAGGCATCACTGTGGAAGAATTGCTCAAGCAGCTTGAAAAAGAAGGCAAGATGACCACTGGTGAAGCAGCTTTCTTTACTCACCCTGCAATCAGTTTGGAGCAAATGGCAAAAGAAAAGGGCATCTCCGTGGAAGAGTTGATCAAACAGTTCGAAAAAGAAGGCAAGATCACAAAAGGTACAACAATCTCAGTACCTGCCATCAAAAAATAAACGTTGCCTTTCAAGCACACACGAAAACCTCTGACGGGAAACTGCCAGAGGTTTAGTTATGCCCTTCGCCATTTAACGGACACATAACTCCATTATGCTAAACAACTGAACAAGAACATTTTTACAAATGATGTAAGTCAAAATGATGTCTATCATTGCTATGATAATTACAAATTGACTTGAGATAGATAGGGAGGTGTTTCTTCGTGAAACGAATTCTACTCATCGAGGATGAAATGCCGATTGCCCGACTTGTTCAGGTCTACCTGGAACGGGCTGGCTATGAGGTAAAATGGAATGAGGGTGATCACGAGGCAATCCCGACTTTTTTCTCCTGGAAACCGGATCTTGTCCTGCTTGACCTGATGCTGCCCGATCATGACGGCTTGGATATACTCGATCAGATTCGCCAATACGGCAGCTGCCCTGTCATTATCATCACGGCGCGCGGTACCGTACCAGACAAGCTCCAAGGGCTAGCACAAGGTGCAGATGATTACATCGCCAAGCCATTTGATCCAGAAGAAGTGCTCGCACGTGTACAAGCTGTGCTCCGCCGTTCCTCTTATATCTCCGAAGCAGATACGATCAGACTCGGGACACTTTCCATAGATGTTACTGCCCAAAATGCCTTGATCGGGAAAACACCCCTTGCCTTGATGCCACGGGATTGGCAGCTGCTCGTTTTCCTGGCGCGACATCCGAACCAATGCTTTAGCCGCGATCAATTACTGGATCAAGTGTGGGGAATGGATTTTGAAGGAGGGGATCGTTCTGTGGATACCGCTGTGAAACGTTTGCGTAAAAGCTTGTTGCCTTGGCCGACTTCCGAAGGGGAGATTAGCACAATCAGAGGAATGGGGTACAGCCTACGTGTTTACTAAACGATTCTCTGCCAACAGGACTGCCGTGCCGCTCTTGCGCTACTGGACGTGGCGCTATGCCTTGATTTTATCGATCATTCTTTTTGGTATCGGCTTTTTTGGCATCTATTGGATTAACAAAGCAGCTACAGAACAACAGTTTCAAGTATTGGAAGCAAGAACAGAGTTGCTCGCTGATTCGTATACCAAGGTGTTGCTTGCCAAGGACACCTCGACTTCTTCTGTAAAGATAGAGGATTTGGCACAAACAACTGTAGGTATCTCCAATCAGGCTGTCACTGCTGTGACTGGCCCTGCGTCTCCGGCTATTCCTGACACCGCAACACCCGCAGCCACTACCGCCATGATCGCATTTCGAGTCATGCCGACTGTTCCAAGTGATCACGTGGTACAGATTTACGATGATGCAGGCAAGACGTTCAAGAAGGAAATGGTGAATCAGACGATGACCGCTACCATTGCGCAGTTGCCTACTCCTGCCCAACCGGTGGACAAAACGAAAGAAATACGGGAGGTTGTTGCCACAAAGGGAGCTACCTGGCTGCGTGTGGGTGTCCCTTACTATGAACACAATACAGTCGCAGGCACCTATTACGTCAGTACCCCCCTTAACAATGATTTGGTTCACACTTATATCACGATCATGGTTTCCATCGGAATCATCACTTTGTGCGGTTGGGCCATCGTCTATGTCCTGTCTCGCTCGTTAACACAGCCCCTGCGGCAGTTGGCAATAGCGGCAGAGCAAATATCCAGCGGAAATTATACGCCTTCCTTGCCCAATTCCTCCAAAATCAAAGAAGCAGAAATCAGTCAGCTGGTTCATTCCTTTGACGAAATGGCGAAACGGCTTGGACAATTAGAGCGGATGCGCACCGACCTTTTGGCTGGTGTGTCCCATGAGCTACGTACCCCTGTCACCTCGATCCGCGGGATGATTCAAGCGGTCAAAGACGGCGTAGTGAAAGGTGCAGATGCGGATGAATTCATGCAAATCAGCATGGACGAAGCCAAGCGACTCCAGACAATGGTCAATGACCTGCTCGATTTTTCCTCCATGGAAGCAGGTGAGGTATTCGCCGAGAAGCAGTCCATACAGATCGACAGCACATTGGATCAGATAGTCGCACAGGTGCAAGCCTTGCCCTCATTTGCCAACGTATCTGTGACAGTTAATCCGACTGGACAAGATACTGTATGGATCGGTGATGAATCACATGTCAAACAAATTTTGCTCAATTTATTGGGGAACAGTGCTGCCGCAAATGCAACGCAAATCAACATCGGCGTCCATAATCCGAGTGACTTCCTCTCCATCGATATAACCGACAATGGAAAGGGAATTCCTGAGTCAGAGGTTCCCTTCATTTTCGAACGGTACTATCGCGGAGATAGCAAACGGAAAAAGAAGCAAGGCCTGGGGCTGGGCTTGACGATCTCCCGCCTATTGGCAAAAACACACGGCGGCAATGTCGAATTGGTTCAAACATCTCCAGAAGGAACAACCTTTCGACTTACACTCGCCCATCCAGACTCGTCCGCATGAAAATGAACAGAGGAAGCAGCACTGATGAATCGTGCCGCTTCCTCTTTTACGTATGGGCCCCCTCCGGCACATGTGTGCGGATGAGATCCATGAAGATGTCCAATGCTTTGGTATGAAACTCTTCAGACTTCGTGACAAGCGAAAAATCACGGGTAACCGGTGTCCCCGTCACCTTCAATGTACAGAGCGTGCCAAGCTTGCGTTCTTTGCGAATGGCCCAATAAGAAAGCAGGCTGATTCCCAAGCCAGCCTCCACTGACTCCTTGATCACCTGTGTACTGCCGAACTCCATTCGCTTGTGCGGTGTGAATTGCAGTTGGCGAAACATTTTTTCAGCCGCTTCCCTCGTGCCTGACCCTTCTTCCCGTACAATCCACGTTTCCTTCATCAGCTCGTCAATACTGACCTCCGACTGCCCGGCCAATCGATGCTCTGGGGAAGCAATCAAATACATACGATCATCAGCAAACGGCTCTACGCACATTTTTTCGTCCACATACTCGCCCTCAACAATCCCGACGTCGAGTTGTCGCTTCGCCACCAGTTCAGCAATGACGGTGGAATTGTGGATCGTAATCGTGGGGGTAATCATTGGGTAATACTGACGAAGACGGGCAATGACGTGAGGCAGCACATACTCTCCATACGTGTAGCTGGCGCCAATCGTCAAATGCCCGCTCGGTGTATTCATCAAATCATCCACAAGGCTCTGCATCCGCGTATACAAGCCCAAGATCTCTCGAGCGTGATGATAGACAATCTCCCCGGCTTTATTCAAGCGAACATATTTGTTGCTTCGCTCCAGGAGCTTTGTCCCTATCGTGCGCTCGAGCGCATGAATATACTGACTAACGGCAGGCTGCGTCATGTGGAGCTCTTCTGCAGCTCGGGAAAAGTTTTGTCTGTCTGCAACGGTCACGAACACAAGCAAATGCTGATCCAACTGCCTTCACTCTCCTTTCCACCACTAATCATTCATTTCACTTATGATCATTATCGCAATGATTTATTTTTCTTATTATAGCAGTTGCCGTATGCTGAGTTTGTAAAACTTTTCGAGGAGTGATGGCAATGGCAACTCAGATCAAAAGCAGCGTGCCATTGAATGAAAGCAATGCCAGCGTACAGCCCGCAAAAAACAACGAAAGCAAACCTGCATCCTTCTCGCTGTGGATAGCTGGAATCGCTTTTACTTTTTTCATCGCCCTGACAGGCTACGGCTTAGCAAAAATACCTGGCTTTCAACAGGTCGGCCCTCTCGCCTGTTCGATCCTGATCGCGGTCGCGTACCGGCATTTTCGTGGATATCCGGAGGCATTGCGATCAGGGATTCAATTTTCCGCCAAACGTTTACTTCGTCTGGCTATTATTTTGTACGGGCTCAAGCTCAATATCGACGTCGTCTTGAATCAAGGTCTCGGACTTCTCGTCTATGACGCTGGTGTCATTATTTTTGCCATTGTGGTTACGATGCTGATAGCCAAATGGTTAAAAGCAGACCCTTCCCTCTCCCTCATGCTCGGAGTCGGTACAGGTGTCTGTGGAGCAGCAGCCATTGCAGCCGTCTCCCCTATCGTTGCTGCCAAGGATGAGGATACCGCTATTGGGGTAGGAATGATCGCACTCGTCGGAACCTTATTTGCTGTTTCCTACACGATCCTTCGTCCATTCCTTCCCCTGTCCGCGGTCGAATACGGCATGTGGTCAGGAATTAGTCTGCACGAGATTGCCCATGTCGCATTGGCTGCTGCACCAGCGGGTCAAGATGGGCTAGCCATTGCACTGCTGGCAAAATTGGGGCGTGTGCTCCTGTTGGTCCCGCTCTGTTTTATCCTGATGGTTTGGATGAAACGCTCCGGGAAATTACAAAGTGGCACCAAGATTGAATTCCCTTGGTTCCTGATCGGCTTCCTCGCCATGAGTGTTTTTGGAAGCTACGTTCTCGGCACATCCATTCCTGTCTCAGAAGCGTTCCATAATGGTGTCGCCAATGTCACAACCTTTGTGCTCACCATGGCTATGGTCGGGCTTGGCCTCAATGTCGATCTGCGTGCATTGCGAACAAAAGCGGCGCGCCCACTGATTGCCATGAGTATTACCTCGATTCTTTTGTCGGTACTCTCCTTTGTATTGGTATAAATAGCTGTGGATAACCAAACATCCGAATTCGAACTCGCCGATTTCTTGATAATCGGCGAGTTTTTTTTGTGGATAAGGACAAACTTTATCCCCATATGTTGATAAAGATGTGTACATCTTTGCCGAGGGGGATCTATATGTCGAGAAAATGGTTGAGGAGACGACCGAACATCTTATTCATCATTGTGGACCAGGAACGCTTTCCCCCTGTTTATGAAGAGCCTGCGATACGTACATGGAGTGAGGATACACTCCACGCCCATGCTTTTTTGCGAGAGCATGGGTTGGAGTTCAAGCGTCACTACGTCGGCTCCACAGGCTGTTGCCCTAGCAGAGCTACCTTGTTCACCGGTCAGTATCCCTCTTTGCACGGCGTCACCCAGACCAGCGGCGTCGCTAAACGATCTCCCGACAGCGACATGTTCTGGCTCGATCGCAATACCGTCCCGACGATGGGAAATTATTTTCGCCAAGCGGGGTATCGGTGTTTCTATAAAGGCAAGTGGCATATATCCGATGCCGACATCTGGGTACCGGGCACCCACTTTCCTATCCCCAGCTATACCCCTATAACGGGAGTTCCTGATCCAGATAAAGAGCGCTTATACTTGCTTGCTGATCGGCTGGACGGCTATGGCTTTTCCAGTTGGATAGGGCCTGAACCGCATGGAATAGCGCCGCATAACTCCGGTTCGTCCGCAGCCATTGGAGTAAATGGTCGTGATGTGGTATACAGCAGCGAAGTCATAGAACTGCTCCATGCACTGGACCTGGAAAAAAACTCCGTTGAAAGTTACCATCCTTGGCTGATCGTGGCGTCTTTCGTCAATCCACATGATATCGCGATCTATGGAGATATCTCTGCTGGCACACCGTTTTTTCGCTTCCATGTGGATAAGTCTGTTCCCGCTGTTGCCCCGCCCCCTACTCAGCATGAATCACTTGCGACAAAACCGCGCTGCCAAGCGAGTTATCGGGAGGTATATCCACAAGCGTTCCAGCCCATTTCAGACCAAGCCCATTATCGAAGACTGTACTATCAGCTCCAGAAAAACGCCGATCGGGAAGTGATGCGTGTTCTTGAAGCACTCGCCTCCTGCTCGTTTTATCCCGAGACACTCGTCGTGTTCACATCCGATCACGGCGAGTTGTTGGGTGCTCACGGCAATCTGCATCAAAAATGGTACTGTGCCTATGAAGAGGCGATTCACGTTCCCCTCATTATCCACAACCCACTCCTTTTTCCACACGCAACCTCCACAGAGCTGTTAACCAGTCATGTGGATATTCTTCCGACACTACTCGGGATGGCTGGAGCAGACACAGATAGGCTTGGTGAGGAACTCACCTATACACATAGCGAGGTACGCCCTCTTGTCGGTCGTGATCTTACTCCCATCATCTTGTCCCATGATACGGAATCTATCTCCAGCGAGCCGATCTACTTCATGACGGACGACGATGTGACAAAAGGACAGCATCAAGTGAGCGTGCAGCATCAACCCTATGACTCTGTCATCCCTCCGAATCGGATTGAAACTGTCCTCGCCTACATGTATTCCGCCGGGCACAGCGCTTTATGGAAATACTCCCGCTATTTTACTGAGGATGTATACAACCCCACGATGACTGATTACGAATTGTACAATCTCACGACCGATCCTTTGGAAACACGGAATTTGGTAATCCCCCTCTACAGAACCACACACTCGGAGCGCGTCCGCCTGAAAATGGAGTTGCTTTTAGAAGAACAACGAATCCAAAAACGACTGACACCCTTTTCGCACCCTTTTGCACACCTTCTGTCTACGTGAACTTCCCGGAACAACAGAAAAGCCCCTCAATTTTTGAGGGGCTTTTCGTCTATCCTTTTCTCTTCACTATTCCTGTGCGGTCAATGCTTTTTCCAATGCTGCCATCGCTTCTTGTTCATCGACACCATCCGTGATCAGGGTAATTTCTTCCCCTTTTCCAATCGCTGCTGCCATAATACCCATGATGCTCTTGCCATTTACATTTTTCTCATTTTTGATGATTTTAATTTCGCTGGAAAATGACGTGGCCACCTTCACAAAGTTCGCAGCAGGACGTGCATGCAGGCCGTGTGCCAATTGAACCACTATTTTTTTCTCTACCATTCTGATACGCCTCCTTCGCTACACTCTCTCAAGCCATTCCTTCACGAACGCCTCTACTTGCGCAGAAGTGCTCATCTGTAAGATCGCATCAATCTGTTTCGCTGCGTCCTCCACGCTCAAACGACTCAGCAGTTGGCGCGCAGGCAAAATGCTCCCTGCACTCATACTAAATTCATCCAGACCCATGCCCAATAGAATCGGGATCGCGATTGGATCGCCCGCCATTTCCCCGCACATGCCGACCCATTTGTTCTGCGCGTGCCCTGCTTTAATGACGTTGTGCAGCAAGCGCAAAACGGCAGGGTGGTAAGGCTGGTAGAGATACGCGACCTTCTCGTTCATACGGTCGGCTGCCATTGTGTATTGAATTAAATCATTGGTTCCAATGCTGAAAAAGTCAACTTCGCGTGCAAATTGATCGGCCATCAGTGCCGCAGCAGGGATCTCAATCATGATACCCACTTCGAACTGATCGGATACTACAATTCCGCGATCTACCAATGATTTTTTCTCTTCCTCCAAAATCGCTTTCGCCTGGCGGAACTCCTCCAGTGTCGCAATCATCGGAAACATGATTTTCAAATTACCGTGTACACTTGCGCGCAATAGAGCACGCAGCTGCGTACGAAACAGTTCTTGGTTGTCGAGACACAACCGGATGGCGCGATGTCCAAGAAACGGGTTCATTTCTTCTGGCAGAGCCAAGTAAGAGAGATGCTTGTCCCCGCCAATGTCCAATGTGCGAATAACCACTGGGCGGTCGCCCATATGCTCCAGCACGTGCTTGTACGCAATGTATTGCTCATCTTCCGTCGGAAAATCATTGCGTCCCATGTACAGAAATTCAGTGCGGAACAGCCCGACACCTTCAGCACCATTGGCGTTTGCCCCAGCGACATCTTCAGGACTTCCGATATTGGCGGCAAGCTCGACATGATGATTGTCCAACGAGAACGTTTTATTGTTCACAAGCTTCGCCAGTTCGGCTTTTTGCGCTTCGTAATCCGCCTGCTTGCGTTTGTAGACAGCGATCTCCTCTTCACTCGGGTCGATAATCGCGATCCCTTCATGCCCATCGAGAATGATGAGCGTCGCGGGCTGAACTGCACGAGTAATCCCTTGTGTTCCGACAACAGCAGGAATCTCCAGAGAACGTGCCATAATCGCAGAATGCGAGGTTCGTCCACCAATATCCGTGACGAAACCTTTGACATAGCGACGGTCTAATTGGGCCGTATCGGAGGGCGTCAAATCATCCGCTACAATGATTACTTCCTCTGTCAGCTCACCAAGTCCTGCAAACGGTACCCCGAGCAAGTAAGAAAGTACGCGTTTGGTCACGTCACGAATATCTGCTGCTCTCTCCCGCATGTATTCGTTGTCCATTTGCTCGAAAAGTCCGATGAATGCTTGCGCGACATCATTCAAGGCACTTTCAGCGTTTGTCTTTTCGTTTGAGATTTTATCTTTGACGGTATCGACCAGTTCCGGGTCTTCCAAGACGAGCAGGTGAGCTTTGAAAATGTCTGCATGATCCGTCCCCATCTCCCGCTCCACGCGCAGAACGATGTCCTCCAAATCATTTTTTGCTCGAGCCAACGCCTCATGAAAGCGTTGGATTTCACTCGCCGGATCTTCAATCGCTACGGTATTGATCTGTAAATCGGGCGTTGTCAGTAAAAACGCCTTGCCAATGGCTATACCTGCTGAAGCTTTTACACCTGTGATCTTTTGGGACATCGTAACACCAGCCTCTCTCAATGGCTACCTGACCATTCCTTCAATCTGCGTGCCTGTGCGCGCACGATCTCCTCAAGAGGATGACCTGCCGGAATGCCGGTACAATTGTGTAATGTATTTTCCCATCCAAACTCTTTCAGGCTTGCTTGTATCCGTGCGGACTCCGCATCCTCGGGATAGTCGAATGCCAGTGCCGCTGCAATGACCAGACCTAAATACTCTGGATTCATTCCTTTTTCCATGCATTGCAGCGCTGGTCCGACCAAACGATCATGCTGCGACAGCTTGCGGATCGGCGAACGTGCCACCCTGACGATATCGTCCGACAGCAGTGGATTGGCGTATCTGCCGAGGATTTTTTCTACATACTGCCCATGAACTTGCGGGTCAAATCCGTACTTGGCAGCAAGCAGTGCACCTGTCTCCTGAAGAGCCCCGCGTGTCGCCTGAACAATCCGGTTGTCTCGCATCGCTTCATCAATCGTTTTCATCCCCAACTGATACCCCAGGTACGCGATGACCGCATGACCTGTGTTGACGGTAAACAGCTTTCTTTCGATGTACGGCGCAAGATCCTCCACATAGGTAACGCCCTCAATGGACGGGACTTCTCCAACCATCTGCGACGAATCTACCACCCATTCGAAAAACGGTTCAACCATCACCAGAAGCTTGTCATCATGCTGCTGCAAAGGAACAATCCGGTCTACAGCTGCATTGGGGAATCCGATCCATTGTGCTGCCTCTGCTTGAACCGATTCCGTCAGATACTCATACACATGCTCTTTCAGTTTCTCGCTGCCGCCAATCATGTTTTCGCATGCAATCACATTCAGTGGCTTCGCATAAACAGAAAGTCTCCGGGTAATGCCGGCTGCGATGGCCCCTGCAATGTGCGGAAGAATGTTAGGACCAACTGCCGTCGTAACCAAATCGGCAGTTGCGATCGCTTCAGCTACCGCCGTTACATCCTGACCATTTATCGCTCGAACTCCTTCCACGACCGACTCCGGTTTTCCTGTTGTTGCTAGTTGCACGCGATACATTTTTCGCTCATTCAGCTCATCGACCAAAGCCGCATTGACATCCACAAACACAATTTCATAGCCAGCCTTTTGTAACAGTTGCCCGATAAAGCCTCGCCCAATGTTCCCTGCTCCAAAATGTACAGCTAGCATAGGGGATTACACCTCCTCGGAGAACATCGTGATGATTTCTTCCGCCGAAGCCGCGTTTACAATCCGCTTGACGTTTTCCTCCTCGGAGCAAAGAATTGCGATGTTCGAGAGCACCTCCAGATGCTCGTCTCCAACAGCAGCAATGCCTACCAGCAAGTAAGCTGTATTTCCTTCTCCAAAATCTACGCCCTCCGGAACCTGAATGATGGAGATCCCAGTGGATTGAATCTCTGCCTTGGATTCGTTCGTTCCATGCGGGATGGCTACGCCGCTTCCGATGTATGTGGTCGCCAACTGCTCGCGCTCTTGCATTTTCTCTAGATACGCCTCCGTTACGTGGCCTGCACGCACAAGCAATTGTCCTGCCAGTCTGATCGCTTCTTCTTTATTGGCTACCTTTGCATTCAACATGATTTTTTCTGCTGTCAGTATGTTTTTCATTTCGTTCTCTCCAATCCTATCTTTTTGAGGCAAAACGCATACATGTTGCCTGCTATATAATCAGCGATTTGCTGTGTTTCTCCTGTTTTCAAAACCGCTTGCATTTCTTCTTCAATCAAAAGGGAGCTGATCTCACTGAGTACTTCCAGCCCTTCCTTCGGCACTTCTTTCGGCCCTAAAAGTAGCAGAAGCATGTCAATGGATATCACTTCTTCATCCATCGAGCGAAGAAGGACGGGCTCTCGCAATTGGTGAAACGTAAAGGACGCCTTGTTCACTGCTTCATTTCTTCCGTGAAAAAGAGCCAAGGATGTTCCCGGAATCCCCAAACCGCCGAGCTTTTCCCGCTCGATCAACTGCTTGACTACCGGTTCGACCTCCTCGATCGTTCCACGCTCTTTCAGCCCCTTGCCGATTTGGCTCAAAAGCTGGGCGATGTCCTGTTCACGGTTATCCCATCTCATTCCCCATAGCCCATCGTAAAGCTCATTGGCATACGCAGCGTAGTATTGCATGGCCCTTAGTTGTTCGATGGATTGCTGTCCTGCCGGAACCAGCTGACTTTTCTCCTGATGAGATCGTTTCTGACTCGTCGTGTGCAACTGATATTTAATTTTTTGGATGTCGTCTGGCGGAAGCAGCGGGCTGACAACGACATATTCCGCTGGATCGAGCGACAATGGAAGGGTGGAAATGACCAAGTCATATTCCGTTGCTGGAACCTCTTCCAAATCGAACATGGACAGATTTTTCAAGCTGACGATTTCCGGTATTTCTTTTTTGATGCGCGTTGCCAAAATCTTGGAGGAGCCGATTCCGCTGGAGCACACCACCAATGCCCGGTACCACTGCTGCTCATGGCGCGTTCTCTCCAATGCCGCACCAAGATGCATCACCAGGTACCCGATCTCTTCATCTGGAACCTGTAGCTCTGGCAAAATCGTATGGACTGCTTCACTTGTTACGGTAAATAGCTCAGGATAGTTTTGCTTGATCTGCTCGAGAATCGGATTGCGAATCTCCATCTTCCGCTGTAATCGGTACAATGCTGGCTCCAAATGCGTCAACAGACCATGGAACAGCGAGGCGTCATTGCCAAGCGGTATGTCCAAGCGTTCTTCGCAGGCTTGAATGAAGCGTTTCGTAATGACCATGAGCTCTGTATTTTCCGGCCATACCTGGTCATCCGGGGAATGCCGCAGCTTGGCCCCCCGCAAATGCATCGTAATATAGCCGATCTCATCTGCTGGAATCTCCATTTGGAAAATCTGCTTCAGCCGATCCATGATGTTGCTGGCAATTTCGTATTCGGGAGTTCCAATCAATTCACTGAGGGTATTCTCGTCAAAATGAATGCCTTCCCCTTTTTCAATCCGTTCCATGGCCAATGCCAAATGCGTGACCAATCCGAGATAGGCGCTGTCTGCCAAAGGATAGGGAAGCTCCTCGTCCAGATGGCTCAATGCATTCTCGACCTTGATCAGCTTTTCCCGGTCAATCAAGCCAAGCAGCCGTTCTGATATCGAATCGATGTCTCGCAGTGCCTTGTTTTGAATATTTTCTTTGATAATCCCAATCAGCTCGTGATCGTCCAGATGCTCGGCAATCAGTCTGCTGATAGCCCGTCGCTTGGATGACTCTGTACCTTGCAGCTCTACGCCGTACCCTCTTTTTCGCAAGAGTGACAGATCGTAACGAGCAAGCATGGTCTCCAAATCATCCAGATCATGGCTGATGGTCGCTGTCGTCACTTTCAAATCGATCGCCAGCGAAATCAGCTTGACTGGCTCCGATGCTTCCAGGAGCGCGCACAGGATGATGGCCTTACGTTCCTGCACGGTGTACTCCTTCGTCATGTGATGCAGGACAGACATTCTGAGCGCACGCTTTTGCTCGTCAGCCCCCACCACTTCAAGCCCTGAACCTGTTTTTCTAACTAACTCCAGTTCAAATTCGTCAAACAAGGAAGCCAGCGCATCCAATTCTCGGTGAACGGTACGGCCGCTTACACCAATCTGTTCGGCGATCGAACCCACGGTAACTCCTTTTTGTTCCTTCAATAAAATCTCGATAATAGATCGCTGTCGAGAGGATACATGCATGTCTTCGTTCCCTCCTCAACGCCAAAGAGGGAAGACGCTAGCTCTCACTAGCGTTGATTCCCTTTACCCCAGGCGTTTGACCAACTTGTCATACTCGGGACTATTCAAGAAATTTTCAATGGAGATATGCTCGGCAGAAGGCGCTTTAACCTGCGCTCTTTCTGTTAGAGACTTGTGCGTAATGACGATATCAGCGTCACCTGGAATATCGTTGATCGCCGTATTGATGACCGTAATCTCAGTCAGGCCCGCATCCTTGAACTTTTTGCGCAAGGACGCCGCTCCCATCGCACTGGAGCCCATTCCCGCATCGCAAGAGAAGACGACTTTCTTCAGGTCAGCAGCAGCTACCTCATGCTTCACTGGAGCTTCTACCACTTCTTGTTCCTGCGCTTTTTTGCCTTTCATCTCTTGCATTTTTCCGGTCGCTTTTTCCAGTTCATCTTCGTCTGTCTTCGCGCTCATTTTCAAGAGAGCAGACGCGATGAGGAAGGACACGACAGTCGCTGCCAACACACCAGCTAGTACCGGTAGCAATCCACCACGCGGTGCCATTGCAATCAAGGCGAAGATACTACCTGGAGACGGTGGCGCCACCAAGCCTGCACCAAGCAGCGTGAAGGTAAACACACCAGCCATCCCGCCACCAATAGCCGCCAGAATCAGACGAGGATTCATCAGCACATACGGGAAGTAAATTTCGTGGATACCCCCGAAGAAGTGAATGATGACAGCACCCGGCGCCGATTGCTTGGCACTGCCTCTGCCAGCAAGCCAGTATGCCAACAATATTCCCAGACCTGGCCCCGGATTGGATTCAAGCAGGAAGAAAATCGATTGCCCCATCTTCGCCGCTTCATCCAGACCGATCGGGCTCAAAATACCGTGGTTAATCGCATTATTCAGGAACAGAATCTTCGCTGGCTCGATGAAAATGCTGGCAAGCGGCAGCAATCCTGCACCTACAATGACTTCTACACCCGCTGCAAGCGCCTTGCTCAAGCCTACAACGACAGGCCCAATTGCTTGGAAAGCCAAAAGCGTCAGTAACCCGCCAACAATACCCGCGGAAAAGTTATTCACTAGCATTTCAAAGCCGGAACGAATTTTTCCTTCGAACAACTGGTCCACTTTTTTCATGACCCAGCCGCCCAAAGGACCCATGATCATGGCTCCCAGGAACATCGGGATGTCTGCACCTACGACAACTCCCATCGTAGCGACGGCACCTACGACCCCACCTCGAACATCATGGACCATCTTCCCGCCGGTATAACCGATCAGCAATGGCAGTAAATACGTAATCATCGGTCCAACCAGTTTGGCCAAATTTTCGTTAGGCAGCCAACCTGTTGGGATGAATAAAGCGGTAATCAATCCCCAAGCGATGAAAGCACCGATATTTGGCATCACCATCGCACTCAAGAACCGTCCAAACTTTTGTACCGAGACCCGTATTCCACCCGAAGAGTTTTTTGTTTCCACGCTCTCCATACTGCACCCTCCTTTACCCCTATTTATGAGATGTTGACATGATTAAAATGATAATGTGTACACCTCAAATATAAAGCGTTTTCATAGGAGGTAACAACAAAATCAAAGCGCGAATTTGTCTGACTCGTTGTTGCCAAAACTTAATTGCCCATAGGAAAAAGACCTCTGCCCAGTTGCA
Source organism: Brevibacillus sp. IT-7CA2 (assembly GCF_949767855.1). Classification (NCBI taxonomy): domain Bacteria; kingdom Bacillati; phylum Bacillota; class Bacilli; order Caryophanales; family Paenibacillaceae; genus Brevibacillus; species Brevibacillus sp. IT-7CA2. Next base: position 149,773 of record NZ_CATKQT010000055.1, on the reverse strand, counting down.
GAAGCCTTCTCCTTACAAATTTTCCGATTCAACCTTGATCACTTTTCCGGTCTTCACATCGACATCGATCTCAAACACCTGATTTTGCTCGGTGAGAATAATAATTTCATACGCGAGAACACCTTCGTCTTTTTCCAATTCAACATGGACAACCCGCCCTTTTACCTGCTGCAAGGCGATTCGTATGGCGTCCTCTTTGGTAATGTCTGTTGGCTCGATAATCGCAGAAATCTCCTTCGCTTGATCAAGGGAATGTCCAGTTGCATGAACCGACATCCCCCCACCCAATACGGCGAGCCAAATACCAGCCCACTTTCCAATGGCTGTTTTCCTCATGCGTGCACTCTCTCCCTGCGCGAAAAATCCGTGCCAAAACACTCCTAGTTTGTCACAGATCACCCTAAATATTCGCAGGCAGGTCAACATGAAAAAAAGACCGATGCGCACAAGTGCACACCAGTCTTTGCTTACAATACCGCTCGATTCTTAGCTGCGTGGTGAACGAGATTCGCCACTGCGTGGACGGGAGTCACCGCTGCGTGGACGAGAGTCACCGCTGCGTGGACGAGAGTCACCACTGCGTGGACGAGAGTCACCACTGCGCGGACGAGAGTCACCACTGCGTGGACGAGAGTCGCCATTGCGTGGGCGAGATGGACGCTTTCCACCAAAACCGGAACCGGAACCGAAGCCACCTTTTCCTTTTGGAGGTAGCTTTTTCTTACCTACACGAAGAGGAGCCTCTTCTGTCAGGCGAACAGGAGTCATATCTGGTTCTTTGGTCAACAGCTTGAGTGCTGCGGATACGAGTGTTACGGAATCGACATCCTCCAGCAATTGCTCTGCCAGCGTTTTATAAGGAGACAGATCGTCTCTTCCAGATGCTTCGAGAATTTTGTCTACCGTCATCTTTTGTTGACCTTCCAAAGCCTCAGCCATCGAAGGAACCGCACGGCGCTCCATGCGACGGTTCGTTGTACGCTCAATCAGACGCAGATGGTCGATTTCACGGGAAGTCACAAACGTGATTGCCAGACCTGTTTTACCAGCACGTCCCGTTCTACCGATACGGTGAACGTAGCTCTCGGAGTCTTGTGGAATATCAAAGTTAAATACATGCGTTACACCGCTGATGTCCAAGCCACGTGCAGCCACGTCAGTCGCTACCAGCACTTCGATCGTACCTTCCTTGAACTTGCGGAGCACGCTGTCGCGTTTCGCTTGGTTCAAGTCACCGTGGATACCTTCTGCACCATAACCGCGCTTGGTCAGGGCTTCGGACAGCTCATCAACTCTGCGCTTGGTTCTACCGAAAATGATAGCCAGCTCAGGGGAGTGAATATCCAGCAAACGGCACAGTACATCGAACTTCTGCTTTTCAGCTACTTCCATGTATTCCTGTGCAATGTTTGGCACGGTTACTTCTTTTGCTTTCACTTGAATTATGGTTGGTTCGTTCATGAACTGTTGCGCAATTTCCTGGATCGCTCTCGGCATCGTAGCAGAGAACAACAGCGTTTGACGATTGTCTGGAACCTCTTTCAAGATTTCCTTGATGTCGTCGATGAAACCCATGTTCAGCATTTCATCCGCTTCATCCAAAATAACAACCTCAATGGCATCCAGACGAATGGTTTTTCTTCTCATGTGGTCCATGAAACGACCAGGTGTTGCTACGATGATTTGTGGACGTTTTTTCAACGCTTTGATTTGACGCGTGATGTCTTGACCACCATAGATTGGCAGAGCAGAGATGTTTTTAAATTGGGCAATTTTATTAATCTCTTCTGCAACCTGAACAGCCAGCTCACGTGTTGGAGTCAAAACAACCCCTTGAATATTTCCGCTTGTTTCATCCAAGCGTTCAATCAGTGGAATACCAAATGCAGCAGTTTTACCAGTACCTGTTTGTGCCTGACCGATCAGGTCACGACCTTGCAGTGCTACAGGAACCGTTTGATCCTGAATCGCTGTAGCCTCTTCGAAGCCCATGTTGCTCAACGCTCTAACAATGGAGTGATGTAAGCCAAAATCATTAAAAGTCGCCAATGAATGTCAGTCTCCTTTATCAATACCTTCATCTATAAAATTCTCAAAAAAAAGGGCACTATTCCTTACGATCCGGAACATGCCCTTTTATCCCCGATTGTACGTAGCACCCTAAAGAACATAGCTGTAATCGTACCATGCAATGACTGAAAAAGCAAACTGCATATATACCCAAATTGCCTGATTTTTTTGCTGATTACATCCTGTAAAGATAACAAAGCAGCCCAGGATCAGGCTGCTTGTCTGTCATTGGATTATTTTACCCATTTCTTGTAAAGCTCATCAAACATTCCTTGCAGTTTCATCTCGTCCATCCACAGATCCAGGTAGTTAGCGAAGATGGTGTCTCCGCGATGGATCATGTACGCTTTTTCACTCTTCGTGAACGGATTGTCGGTCAGAGCTGGATACAGGCGGGAATCTGCTTTGGAATACACAATCGCTTCCAGCGTATCTGTGATCATCACATCGTACTTACCGCTTGCTACCAGACCAGGAATGTCGAGGTTGTTTTGTTCAACTGTTACAGTTGCTTTTGTCAGATGTTCACGAACGAATTTTTCGTTGGTGCCACCTGGATTCACACCAATGCGCACCTCTGGCTTGTTGATGTCTGCTACACTCTTGTACTTGTCTTTGTCTTCTGCACGAATGAGCGGAGCTTTACCGAACATAATATAAGGATCGCTCATGTGTGCTTTTTTCTGGCGGTCTGTGTTGCGCGTAACGCCTCCAACAGCAATATCGAATTTATTTGCCAAGAGATCGTCCATCAGTGTCGGCCAAGAGGTTTGGACAAAACGCGCCTCTACTCCCAGGCTTTTTGCGAATTCTTTCATCGCATCGATATCGTAACCTTCGAATTGGTTTGTTTTTGGATTCAAATATGTAAACGGTTTGTAGTCCCCCGGAGTACCTACGAGGATGTAGCCTCTCGCGATGATTTCATCCAAACGGGATTCAAACTTCTTCGCTTGCGGTTTTTTAGCAGTTTCAGCAGCTACGGTTGTGACAGGCTTAACCGCTGTTGCGGCAAAAGCACCTGTTCCTGATGTCATGAGCATTGTTGCAGCGAGTGTGCTCGCCAAGATTGTTTTTGTAAATTTTTTCATCTGGTTTCTCCTCCTGTTAAACGGTAATGAATTTAGTAATCAGAAACAAACTCCATCATCCCTTAATGGCATCCCCCCTTTCAAAAAAAGAGGACTTACAACCTGTTGAGCTGCCTCCTACACAGTAAACCTGCCGATTCCTTGCTGTAATTCTTCTGCCACTGCATTCAAACGCTCGACAGACTGGCCAATTTCCTGGATGGCTTGAAGCTGCTCTTCGGTTGCCTTTGCCACTGTTTGCGCGTCGAGTGAAGCATGTTTTGCAATGCTATGCATTTCATCTACAGAAGCACTCACCTGTTGGGAGCCTGCTGACATTTGTTCAGATGCTGCGGATACTTCCAAAATGTGCGCGGCAACGTTACGAGAAGATTCCAAAATATGCCCGAAGATTTCGCGAACCTCTTCGACCAGTTGAATACCTTGCTGTGCGTTTTGGTTGCCCGCGGTCATGACCTCTACCGCATGATGCGTATCCTGCTGGATTTCCCCGATCAGCATCGCAATTTTGGATGCGGATTCTTCGGATTGGTTCGCCAGTTTTTTCACCTCTCCGGCAACGACAGCAAACCCACGTCCATGCTCGCCGGCACGTGCTGCCTCAATCGAAGCGTTCAAGGCAAGCAAATTGATTTGCGAGGTCAACTGACTGATCGTATCGAGAATGCCTTCGATTTCTTTGGAACGATTGTTGAGCTGCTCGATGGCTACTGTCGCCTTCGATGTTCCCTCGCCAATGCTTCCCATCTGGCGAACTGCCTGCTCTACCACAGCAGTTCCTTGTTCTGCCTGCTCTGTTGCTATCTGGGCAGCCTCTGAAACATGTGCAGACGTCTCCGCGATTTTCACGATGCCTGCTGCCATGTCATTCATAGACAATGCAACATCCTGCGAGCTGGTGGCCTGCGCCTCTGCTCCCTCAGAAATCTGTGCAATAGACAAGCCGATTTGGTTGATGTTTTCCGTCGCTTGTTTAATGCCTTCGGATACTTCCTGACTAAACCGCTGTACTTGATCAGACGACAGAGTTACGTCTTCGATCAAATTTTTCAAGTGCGATACCGTCTGGTTAAAGTCACGTGACAGAACTGCAATCTCATCTTTTCCATCAACCGTTACGGTCTCTTTCAGGTTCCCCTGCGCCACTACATTTACTGCGTGATTCAGACGCTCAATTGGTTTCACCATGCGTACAGCCAAGAAATAAACGAGGACAACCCCAATCACCAATACGATGAGGGAAATAACCATCAATCGGGCTGACAGTTGATCGACAGGTGCATGCAGCTCCGCTACGGGTGCAGTGATGTATACGCCCCAGTTCAAACTGGTAGGAGAATAGGAAGCAAATCGCTCTGTATTCTCGTATTTATATTGGGCGATTCCATGATTCCCTTGCCTGATATCTTCAAAAGCAGTCTGAAGCTCAAGAATACCCATGTCGAGAATCGATTCCTTCAGAATGTACTCGCTATTCGGATGATAAATAAATGTTCCTGTTTTGCTTACTAAAAAGGCGTAACCAAATTGGCCAAATTTCTCTTCGGACACCTTTTTTTGGATTTCATTGATAGGAATAGTAGAACCGATATAACCGTATTGACGATTGTCCTTCATCAATGGAACGACAAGGGTCACGATGTTATTCCCTGTCCGCTTCGAAATGACTGGCTCGGAGACAACAACCTTCCCTTCCCCTTTACTAGCTTCCTTAATATGCGGACGATCCGAGATGTCGGTCACTTCTCCCATGAAATTGATCACTTTCTTACCGCTTAAGTCATGCGAAAAGAAGAACGTCTCAAACTCGGGGTTTTTCTTTTGGGCTTCTTGAATGAGTTTCAGGTCGTATTCGACATTTTGATCAGCCGACATCAACCCTCCGATCGTACTTACAATCTCAATTTTTTCTTGAAAGAAACCATCGATACGAATCGAGAGATTGCTAGCTGACAACTCAGCTTCTTTGTCCAGACTGTCTGCTAAAAGATTGGAAGCACTCCAATAGCTTGCACCGCAAACCGTACCCAAACTAATAACCAACAGCAGGCACAAAACGATAATTAGCTTATTCTTCAAACTATTTTTCATACCGAATCACTTCTCCCTTCTCTTTTTTCAACAAAAAAAAGACTGCCCACCGACAGTCCGTCATGACTACGGTATGGCAACCCGGCTGTCCTAGCTGCGAAAGTCATTTGACTTCCGACCTTAGACCCGTGGCTTTGCGTCCCTGCCTTTCAGCAGGTTTGCCTTTGTCATTCTTTGTTGTTTTTTCAATTAAAGTCCACATTTTTTCAATCTCACCTTTCATTTCCCATAACTTTCCGCCAATAAACCTCAAAATGGAAAAAAAGCTGACAACCTTTTACAGTTGTCAGCTTTTTGTCAAACTTTTTTGATTAGCTTAATCCGATCACTTGCCCATCCTCGTCTACATATAACGATTCCGCAGCTGGCTTTTTCGGGAGGCCTGGCATCGTAACCAAGCTACCGGTCAGTGCGACGATAAAACCAGCTCCTGCTGATATGCGCACTTCACTCACTTGGATCGTGAAGTCAACAGGTGCCCCCAACAGATCAGCGCGATCAGTAAAGGAGTACGGTGTTTTCGCCATGCACACAGGCAGATGGGACATGCCCATTTCTTCTACCTTTTGCATCGTTTTCAATGCAAGCGGCGAAAAGACAACCCCTGATCCACGGTATACTTCTTTCACGACTGTCTCAATCTTGTCTTTAATGCTGAGGTCTTCCTCATACAAGAATCGGAAGGACGAAGGCTGCCCTGCTGCACGAGTCACTTTTTCAGCCAACTCGACACCGCCTGCTCCTCCTTCTGCCCACACTTTGGACAGCGCCGCTTCGGCTCCGGCCGCTTGGCACAGCGCAATTACGGCATCGACCTCTGCCTGGGTATCCGTCGCAAAATGATTGATAGCCACCACTGCTGGCACACCGAACTTCTGCAGGTTTTCCAGATGGCGCTTGACGTTTTCGAAGCCTTTTTCCAGAGCAGACAAGTTCTCCACTGCGAGGTCAGGTACTTTTACCCCGCCGTTGTATTTCAACGAACGAACCGTAATGACCACGACAGCAGCCGATGGAGTCAGACCTGCTTTTCTACACTTGATGTCAAAGAACTTCTCCGCTCCCAGATCCGCACCAAAGCCCGCCTCTGTTACGACGTAATCCGCCAGCTTCAAGGCCATCTTGGTTCCGATCACGCTGCTGCACCCATGCGCGATATTGGCAAAAGGTCCACCGTGAATAATGACCGGAGTTCCCTCGATTGTCTGTACGAGATTGGGCTTGATCGCTTCCTTCAAGAGAACGCACATCGCATCGACCGCGTTGATTTCTTCTGCCCGTACTGGCTGATCATCGAAATCGTAGCCAATAATGATATGGTTCAACCGCTCGCGCAAGTCTGCTAGATTCTCACTCAAACATAAAATCGCCATGATTTCCGACGCGGTCGTAATCATGAAGCCATCCTCACGCGTCATTCCATTTCCGTCACCCAGACCAACAACGATGTTACGCAGTGCGCGGTCGTTCATGTCCATTGCCCGTTTCCAGACGATTTTCTTTGGATTGAGCCCACGCGCATTCCCATGGAAAATATGATTGTCGATCATCGCTGCCAACAAGTTATGTGCAGCTGTAATCGCATGAATGTCCCCTGTAAAATGCAGGTTAATTTCATCAGCCGGGAGAATTTGTGCTTGGCCACTTCCAGTTGCTCCTCCTTTGATCCCCATGCAAGGACCCAAGGACGGCTCGCGAAGCGCTGCCATTGTTTTCTTCCCGAGAAAATTTAATGCTTGTGACAGACCAATCGTCGTGAGCGTCTTGCCTGCTCCCGCCGGGTTTGGGTTCATCGCTGTAACAAGAATCAGTTTGCCATCAGGGCGATCCTTCACTTGCTCCCATAGCTCATCTGATAGTTTGGCCTTATACTTTCCGTATAGCTCCAAATGCTGTTCTTCGATACCTGCAATCTTGGCAATTTCAACAATAGACTTCATGCTTGCCTCCCTGCCACACCAGAATGTAATGCACCAGTTTCCAATCTTCTACATTCTGCATTTTTCCTTTTTCTCCTCTCCTCTTCGACACATTACGCAAAAGAAAAAGCCCACATTCCGACAAACGTTCAGAATGTAGGCTCTCTGTTATTTCCCGAAAATTTTTCCCGGATTCAAAATGCCGTTCGGGTCCATCACTTGTCTCATAGCTTGCATGACATCCAGTGCTTCTCCGTGTTCCTTGCGCTGGTATTTGATTTTCCCGACACCCACACCATGTTCTCCGGTGCAGGTTCCTCCCCGACTCAATGCGTATTCCACCAGATGGGCATTTACTTCCTCAGCACGCGCCACTTCTTCGGGGTCATTCAGGTCGATCATCAGGATAGCGTGATAGTTCCCATCCCCGACATGCCCTGCAATCGCTCCATCCAGCCCAGCGCGATCAATGGCTTGCCGTGCGTCCACAACTGCTCCTGCCAGCTCGGAAATCGGCAAGCAAACATCTGTCACCATCAGCTTTTTCCCAGGTGATTTGTGTAGGAAGGCATACGCCAGGTTATGACGAGCATCCCAGAGCTGCGTCCGCGCCTTCGAATCTGTTTCAAAAAGAAACTGCGTGCAGCCATGTCCATCGGCGATGTTCTGCGCAAAGTCGATATCATACGCGAGCCCTTGTTCACTGCCGTGGAACTCGATAAACAGCGTCGGTGCTTCCGGGTAGCTCGTTTCTTTGTACAGATTCACTTGTTGGATAGAACGTTCATCAACCAGCTCGATTCGCGCTACTTGAATACCCGCTCCGAGAATATCCACGACGGTATCGACGGCATCCTGCACGGAAGGGAAGCTGGCACGCGCCGCCGTTGTCGCCTCAGGGATACCGTAAACACGCAAGGTCAGCTCTGTGAATACACCAAGCGTTCCCTCCGACCCGACAAACAGCCCAGTAAGATGGTAGCCTGAGGAGGATTTGGCTGTCATGCTCCCTGTACGGATTATACGTCCGTCCGCCGTCACCACTTCCAGATCGCGCACCTGATCACGCATCACGCCATAGCGGACAGAGGTTGTTCCGCTAGCGTTTGTAGCAGCCATCCCACCCAGAGTGGCGTCCGCGCCAGGATCGACGGAGAAAAACAAACCGTGCTTTTTCAATTCTTTATTGAGCTGAGTGCGCGTCACACCGGGCTGGACTCTCACGAGGAAATCCTTCGGTCGCACCTCCAGCACTTGGTTCATCAAGGAAAAATCCATGCTAATTCCGCCCGCATAAGGAATCGCGTGGCCTTCCAGACTGGTCCCCATGCCAAACGGCGTTACCGCAATGCGCTTTTCGTTGGCCAGCTTCATGATTTGACTGACTTCCTCTGCCGTCTGCGGAAATACGACCACATCCGGAAGATGCGGGGTATGATACGACTCATCATGACTGTGGTGCTCCAGTACAGTGGGGTTGGTCGATACTCGTTCTTCCCCCAGCAATCCCACTAACGCTTGCTTGTAATCCACGTTGGTTCCCCCTCCGTTACTTGCTCAAGTTGACAAGGAATAAGCTGATTTCAGGAATGTAGGTGATGAGCATCAAGTCGACGATCATGATGACCAAAAACGGGATCACCGCTCGCTCAATCTCCGTATTCTGGAGCTTCGCAATATTTCCTGCTACCAACAAATTGATCCCAACCGGTGGAGTCAGCATACCGATAGCGGAGTTGACGACCATGATCACCCCGAATAGCACCGGATCAATGCCCAAAGAATTCGTGATCGGAAGCAGGATCGGCGTCAGGAGAATGATCGTAACCGCCGTTTCCATGAACGTCCCCAAAATGAGCAGTAAGATGTTAATAATGAGCAACGTGATGATCGTGCTGTCGGTAATCCCCAGCATGAATTGCGCAATTTCCTGCGGGATGTTTTCCCTCGTCATCAGATAACCAAATGCATTGGCGGTCGCAATAATAAGCATGATGACAGCGGTCATGCTGGCAGAGCCCGCGAATATTTCCCCCAAGTCCTTCCACTTGATCTCCCGGTAGACGAAAAGACCGACAACCAGACCGTAAATCACGGCTACCACTGCTGCTTCTGTCGGAGTAAAGATGGCTCCGTATATACCGCCAAGGATAATGATCGGCATGAGGATCGCCAAAATGGAGTCCTTGAATGCCTCCCATATCTCTTTTGGGGTATGCTTCTCTCCACCACCCCAGCCGTTTTTCTTACTGATCCAATACGAGTACAGGATCAGCGAGATCGCTACGAGAATCCCCGGCCCGATCCCCGCAATAAACAAGTCGCTAATCGAGGCACTCGCTGCTACCCCGTACAAAACCATTGGCACGCTTGGAGGAATCATGACACCGATCGTTCCGCCTGTTGCATGCAAGGCCGCAGAAAACCGGACATTATACCCTTTTTTGACCATGTGCGGGATCAAAATTCCCCCTACGGCTGCCGTTGTCGCAGCAGAAGAACCCGATATCGCTGCAAAAAAAGTACAACCCATGACCGCCACGATAGCCAATCCTCCCGGCAGGTTCCCGACAATCGTATTCGCAAAACGAATCAGCCTAGCCGAGATTCCGCCTGTTTCCATCAGCTTTCCTGCCAAGAGGAAGAACGGGATCGCCATCAGTGGGAAGGAATCTGTCCCGTTGAACATTTTCTGAATGACAACCAGAAGAGGGATGTTTCCCTCCAGCATAAACACGACAACGACAGATAACCCCAGTGCCACCCCAATCGGTACGTTCAGGATCAGGAGCACCAACAGTGTTACAAACAAAATCGTACCCACAATCTGGTCACTCCTTCCCGGTAATGTCTTTCCATGTCACATGGATCACGTTCATGATGAGTAAGGCACCGCTGATCGGAATCACCATGTATACATAGCCCATGGGAAGGAGCAGAGTGGGTGAGGTTTGTGTCATGCTTCTCGCAGATAGCACGTAGCCTTGCTGAACCATGACGAGAAAGAAAAGCAGACTACACAAAGCGGCAATAACCAGCACCACCTTGTTCATGCGAGGCGACAAGTACTTTTGAATGTATTCCGTACCGATGTGTGCTTTGATCGACATCGCGTACGCTGATCCCAGAAACGTGATCCAGATTAGCAAATACCGAGCCAATTCCTCCGTCCATGCCAAGGGCTGGTCGAGCAAAAAACGGAAAAGCACCTGCAGGAAGACAGCGATCACCATAATAGCCAGAAGGGCAATGATGAAAAAACGAAGGATGCTGTTTATTTTGGAAACAAGGTTGCCCACACACAATCTCCTTTCGCAGGAAAAAGGGGAGAAAAGCCAGAGTCGCTCGTCTCCCTTCTGCCGTTTATTTTGTATTTACAATTTGATCCACCAGCTCTTTGCCAAACTGCCCGGAAAACTTGTCATAGACAGGCTTCATCGCATCGCGGAAAGCTTGTTTATCCACGTCCTCGGTAATGACTACACCTTTTGCTTTAATATTGGAAATGGCCTCTTCTTCCATCTTGATCATCAACTCGCGCTCGTACTGACCCGCTTTTTTGGCTTCCTCGGCAAGAAGTTGCTGGACATCTACCGGGAGCTTATCCCATACAGGCTTGCTGAATAAGATCATCGCCGCTGAGTAGACATGCCCGGTCAAGGCCATTTGTGTTTGCTTGGATTCATATAGCTTGTAGGTCTGTGCGACAATCGCCGGATTTTCCTGGGCATCGACGACTCCTTGTTGCAGCGCCGTCAGCGCCTCTGTCCAAGCCATTGGGGTCGGCTTCGCTCCCAATGCTTCGAATGCAGCCAGATGAATCGGGTTTTCCTGCGTGCGTATCTTCAACCCTGCCACATCTTCCGGCTTCTTGATCACCTTCGAACCGTTCGTAATATGGCGGAAGCCGTTTTCAGCCCAAGCCAGCCCGACCAGATTGGCGTTTTCCAAATCCTTGAGGATGTCCTGCCCGACTTGTCCGTCGAGTACCTTGTACGCCTGCTCACGGCTATCAAACAAGAACGGGAGATCCAGCACGCCCAGCTTTGGATGGAAGTTCATTACGGGCGCAGTCGAGGTAATCGACATATCCGCCGTTCCAAAGGTCAGCGCCTCTGTCAATTCACGCTCCGCTCCTAGCTGGCTCAGCGGATACACTTCGATTTTCACTTTTCCATTCGAGCGCTTGTCGACATCCTCGGCCATTTTTTTCAATGCCAAATGGTATGGATGATCTTCCGTCAGTGAATGCCCTGCTTTGAATACATAGCTTTGACCGTCACTTTTCGGCGCTTCAGTCCCCCCAGCTTGTCCCGCAGGCGGAGCAGTCTGTTGACCGCCTCCTCCTCCGCACGCCGCCAGAAATAAAGACAATGACATGATGCTCGCTAGCACGAAGCTCCCCTTCTTCCGAAACATGCGATAGTACCCCCTGTTGATTCTTTTTTTAAAATAATATGAAAATTTAGTTCATTTTACTAGATGCCTCTTCCACCGTCTACATTCATGACCTCGCCCGTGACAATTTTGGATAGATCAGAAGCCAAATAGAGAGCCGCCTGCGCGATATCCTCCGGTTGAATCAACATTCCCAATGGAACACTGCTGATGAAAATATCTTTTTTCAAGGCCTCTACTTCCGCTTCATCACCATTGATAAACTTACCCAACATCGGTGTCTCTGCCGGCCCTGGATTGATGACATTGACCCGGATTTGAAAAGGAGCGAGCTCAATCGCCAGTGCCTTGCTCAACATGATAGCGGCCCCTTTGGACGCGCAGTACGCATTCAGCCCCGGACGGGCTCTGATCCCGGCAATCGAAGCGATATTGATGATGATGCCTTTCCCCTTCTCCTTCATGTGGGGAACCGCATGCCTTGTCGTCAAAAAGATCGACTTCGTGTTCACAGACATGATGCGATCCCACTGCTCCAAGGTCAGCTCCTCTATGGGGGTAAACGCTTGGGGAACACCCGCGCAGTTGACCAGGACATCGATCGAGCCGTACACTTCGAGCGTTTCCTTCACGAGTGCAGCAACGCTAGTATCGTCTGCCACATCCGTTTGCACCGCATGACCTTTTCCTTGTGGCAGCTCTTGAGCGACCACTACTGCCGCCTCCTTGTTCAAATCAGCCAGGATGACGTTGGCTCCCTCGTCCGCAAAAAGTTTCGCAATGGCCTTGCCCATTCCTGACGCGGCCCCTGTTACAATCGCCGTTTTTCCTTGCAAAAGTTGCCCGCTCATAGGTTGATCACCACCATCCGCTCTTCCGTCATCTCTTCGACTGCGTAACGCGGACCTTCCTTACCCAGTCCGCTGTTTTTGATTCCGCCGTATGGCATGACGTCATTCCGATAGGTCGATACGTCGTTGATCACCACGCCACCGTATTCCAGTACGCGTGCCGCTTTCATTGCGACGTTCAAATCACGGGTAAAAATCCCCGCCTGCAAGCCGTACTCCGAATCATTGGCTTGTGTAAAAGCATCTTCAAGATCACTGTACGGAATGATCGTGACGACGGGCGCGAACACTTCCCGGCAAACCACCTTCATCTCTGGTCTTGTATCCACCAACACAGCGGGATAGAAGAGTGCCCCTTCCCGTTTGACAGGCATAAGCGATCTGGCTCCTTGGCTAATCGCTTCCTGTACCCATTCCTCTGTACGGCTCGCCTCTTTTTCACTGATCATCGGGCCGACATCCGTGTCCGGATCTTCCGGGTTCCCTACCTTCAACTGATGGACATGCGAGATATACAAGTCACTGAACGCCTGCATAACCGATTCATGCACGTAAATGCGCTGGACAGCAATGCATGCCTGACCAGCATTGTGAAAGCTGCGGGCGGCCGTTTGACGGGCTGCCAGCTCCAAATCTGCATCGAGGTGCACGATATTGGGAGAATTGTTGCCCAGCTCCAGCGCAACGGGACGCATGCCACTTCGCTCCTTGATGCGGCGACCGACTTCTCCTGACCCGGTAAAGGTGTACATGGCGATGCGCTCTTCATCCAGCAGCCATTCCCCTACCTGACTGCCTGCCCCCGTCACGATATTTACATAGCCTTTTGGCAAGCCCGCTTCCTCCAGAATCTCCACCAACAGAAAGGTTGCGATAGGCGTGACTGTAGCTGGCTTAACCACCAGCGTATTTCCTGCGGCTAGCGCTGGCGCGATCTTGTGCGTGCTGAGCAGCAAGGGATAGTTAAACGGCGTAATAGCACCGATTACTCCCTTTGGCACCCGAATGGTAAAGCCCAGACGGTTTTCCGAGCCTTCTGTCGCTTGGAGTGGAATCATTTCCCCGTGAATTTTCTTGGCTTCCTCTGCCGACAAGCGCAGTGTATTGATCGTCCGATCCAGCTCGTTCATCGCGTCCTTGCGCGTTTTGCCCACTTCGCGAATCAAGGATCGCTCCATCTCGTCCCGGCGTTCCTCCATTAGCTCAGAGGCTTTCAGCAAGATTTTGTATCGTTGAAAAGGAGTTAATTTGTCCGCCTTAAACGTCTCCCACGCAGCTTCTACCGCTTCTGTTACATGCTGCTGACAGGTCTTGGCAATATGCGCGATGCACTCGCCCGTGTACTTGTGAAGGACGGGAATGTAGCTCTCGGTTTTCACCCATTCTCCGCCGATGTACAAATCATACGATCTCGCTTCCATGTCCTCTTCCTCCCTTATATTTATCTCGTTGTTTGATAGATGTGGCGAACGATTTCGTCTCCCAATTCTTTTGTTGTCGCCGTCCCCCCAAGATCAGGAGTGAGCACCTTGCCATCTTGCAACACGTTTTCGATAGCGTTCATGATGACAGCACTGAGCTCTGGCAGATCGAGATGATCCATCATCATGGCGAGGCTCCATACTTGTGCGATTGGATTGGCGATTCCTTTCCCCGCGATATCTGGCGCAGAGCCGTGAATGGGCTCAAACATCGATGGATACGTACATTCCGGATTGATGTTCGCGGAAGGAGCCAAACCCAAACCTCCGACGATCGCCGCCCCGAGATCGGTCAAAATGTCTCCAAACAAGTTGCTCGCGACAACGACGTCAAACGTTTCTGGTCGCGTGATGAAATACGCAGCAAGTGCGTCGATATGATACAGATTGGTCTGGATACCTGGGTATTCCTGACTGACTTCCTTGACGATCTCATCCCAAAACGGCATGGAATGGTTGATGCCGTTGGACTTCGTTGCCGCGGTTACGCTCTTTTTCGAACGTTTTTCCGCCAGTGCGTAAGCGTATTTAAGGATGCGCTCTGTGCCGTACCGGGTAAATACGTTGTTTTGCACCGCCATTTCGTACGGTGTCCCCTGGTGCATGCGCCCGCCCATATTGGAGTACTCACCCTCTGTATTCTCCCGCACCACGACGAAATCGAGATCGGCATGCCCCTTATAGCGAAGAGGGCTTTCCAGACCTTTGAGCAGCTTGACCGGGCGAAGGTTCACATACTGCTGGAATGCCCGCCGAATCGGCAAGATCAACTCCCATACAGAGACATGGTCTGGAACCTCGGGCGCACCAATTGCACCAAGCAGAATCAAATCATAGTCTTTTAAAATATGGAGTCCATTCTCCGGCATCATTTTGCCGTGCTGGAGATAGTAGCTACAATTCCAATCCATGACATCACGAGCAAACCGAATGCCGCCGTGACTCTCTTCTATGGCTCCCAACACCTTTAGGCCTTCTTCCATGACCTCGGGACCGATTCCGTCTCCTGGAATTACTGCAATGGAATAGTGAAGCAACAGTCTCCCTCCTAAAAATCTAAATTTTTCGACTTTACGCAACACTATTCACTTGCATGATTAATGCCAAGCTGCGTATCGGCACCCTGACCGGATAAAAGTCTTCTATCCGTTCCTCTCCATGCCTCACTCGTCTGGTCACATTGCAAAACAACGCAACAAAATGTTGCAACACGCATTGCAACATTTGTTCACGCCAAGCTATCCCGTTTCGTCCATTATGACTCTTCTTGATGGATCGGAGCTCCAATCTGGTATTCTTCTATTTTGCGGTATAGGGTATTTCGACCGATTTGCAGCATTTTGGCCGCCTTGCTGACATTACCGCCACTTTTTTCGAGTGCCTTTTTGATCGCTTTTCTCTCTGTTTCACGCAACGAAGGAATGGCATGATCCAAAGTCTCAGGCGAATCGGCTTCTATCAATCCCTCCAGCTGGATGTGATCGCAATCAATGGTGTCCTCCTCTGCCAAAAACACCGCTTGAATCAGCACTCCTTGCAGTTCCCGGATATTGCCCGGCCACGAATAAGCACACAGCTTATCCTTTGCCTCGGTGGTTAGTATGTACGGTTGTTCTGTGTCGATTTGCTGCAATAGATGCTCCGCCACCTGGATGATATCACTGCGCTTTTTCAATGACGGCAAATGAATGGAGACCCCTTTGAGCCGGTAGTACAGGTCAGCCCGAAAACGTCCCGCCTTGATCTCCTCTGACAGGTTTCGATGCGTAGCGGCAATGATCCGTGCATAAATAGGGCGGGATTGATTGCTCCCCACTGGGGTGACGACCTTTTCCTGCAAAACGCGCAGAAGTGCCGCTTGCGCACGTAAAGACATATCCCCGATCTCATCCAAAAAGATCGTGCCCTTTTTCGCCGCTTCAAACTTTCCGATTCTTCCTTCCCGATGTGCCCCTGTGAATGACCCACTTTCATATCCAAATAATTCACTCTCGATCAAATTTTCTGGAATCGAACTGCAGTTCACTGCGATAAAAGGCTCATGCGCGCGCGGACCTGTCTCATGGACCATTTGAGCGAACAGCTCTTTTCCCGTACCGCTTTCCCCCAAAATGATCACAGGAAAATCTACCTGCGCTGCCTTTTGTCCGAGCATCTTTGCCTGCATGAAGAGCGGGCATGAACCAGCTAGACGCGGAAACGGCTTCAGCTGTTCTTTGGGTGCCGCAGACCAAAAACGCGGCCGATGATCTTTCACATTACGGCCAGCACGCTCTTGCTCCGCACTTACTCTAGTTCCCAAGGCTTCCTTTCCGAGCTGCTGCTGCGCGGCCTCATTTAGACCCACGATACGCTCGTCCCGATCCAAACCGACGAGTGCCAGCTTTTCTCGACCATCTCCTCGGCGTGATAGAGTTGGTATGGCAATCACGCGCTCCGCATCTCCTAACAAAAAGCGGTTTTGGAGAGCCTCTGCGATCATGCAAGCAATTGTTAGGGCAAACGGATGGGAATATTCTTTACGCGTACTAATGTCAATGATGCCCAACAGCTCACCCGCAGGTGAAAATATAGGTGCCGCTGAGCATGTAAGAAAGCGATTTTCCAAGAAGTAGTGTTGCTCTCCCTGTACCTGAATCGGCTGTTGTGCGATCAGTGCTGTCCCAATCGCATTAGTTCCTTTGTAGTCTTCTGTCCAGTTCGCTCCGATTTGCAGCTGTACTTTTTGTGCCTGGTTGGCGAAGACTGGGTCCCCGATCGTTTGAATAATATTTCCTTCCCGGTCAGACAAGAGTGCGATGTGCTCTGTCGATAACAAAAAGGGAGCAAGCTTGTTAAAAAGCGGGAGACTTTCGCGAATCAGAGGGTGATTATCCTGAATGATTTCTTTGATTCGTCGGGCAGAAATGATTTGATCATTGGCCTTCTCCGTAACCTTGAGGTTCGATTCCTGACAGCGCTTCCAAGATTGCTGAACAATCGTCGACAACACGATTCCCTCCCCCAAAAATCATTCCTTCCCAGTATAACATGAGAGTCTTTGCTATAGAAAAACCAGTCGAACCACGAGCACATTTGTCCCAATACGGAACACGACATGGTCCATTATGGAACAATTTCTACCCTCATCCGCTCAAGAAAACGCTGTCATTTCGAGCTTTTTCACGTTGGTACGAGACTTGCTTTTAGAGAGGGCTGTAAAGAAATATGTGATAAATGAGGAGGCGCTCGCAATGATCTATGCTCAGCCCGGCCAAGCTGGTTCCAAGGTGACTTTCAAAAATCGTTATGAAAACTACATCGGGGGTAATTGGGTTCCGCCAGTAAAAGGTGAGTATTTCGAAAACGTATCACCTGTAACAGGCAAGGTCTTTTGCGAGGTAGCCCGTTCAACAGCCGAAGATATTGAGCTGGCACTGGACGCTGCCCATGAGGCAAAAGACGCGTGGGGTCGTACCTCTGTTGCACAGCGCGCGAATATTTTGTTAAAAATCGCGGATCGGATGGAAGCAAATCTGGAGATGCTGGCCAACGCAGAGACGTGGGAAAACGGCAAGCCCGTTCGTGAAACACTCGCGGCCGACATCCCACTGGCGATTGATCATTTCCGTTACTTCGCCGGAGCGATCCGCGCTCAAGAAAGTACACTCGGTGAAATCGATAACGATACCGTCGCTTATCATTTCCATGAGCCACTCGGTGTCGTTGGTCAAATTATTCCGTGGAACTTCCCGCTCCTCATGGCTACATGGAAGCTGGCTCCAGCCTTGGCTGCGGGCAACTGCGTCGTCCTCAAGCCTGCGGAGCAAACACCTGCATCCATCATGGTGCTGATGGAGCTGATCGGCGACCTGCTCCCTCCTGGCGTCATCAACGTCGTGAACGGCTTCGGTCTGGAAGCGGGTAAACCTCTCGCTTCAAGCAACCGCATCGCGAAAATTGCCTTTACGGGCGAAACGACGACAGGGCGTTTGATCATGCAATACGCTTCCCAAAATATCATTCCAGTGACGCTGGAGCTCGGTGGAAAATCGCCAAACATCTTCTTCCCGGATGTGGCTGCAAAAGACGATGCCTTCTTTAACAAAGCGATTGAAGGATTCGTACTGTTTGCGCTCAACCAAGGCGAGGTTTGCACATGCCCATCCCGCGCACTCATTCACGAAAGCATTTACGACCAATTCATGGAGCGTGCCCTGCAACGCGTAGCCAATATCAAGCAAGGAAATCCGCTCGATACAGATACGATGATCGGCGCACAGGCTTCCTTGGAGCAGGTAGAAAAAATCCTCTCCTACCTGGATATCGGCAAACAAGAAGGAGCCGAATGCCTGATTGGTGGCGCTCGTGCACAGCTTACAGGTGATCTCGAGGGCGGCTACTACATCCAGCCAACTGTCTTTAAAGGCCACAACAAGATGCGCGTCTTCCAGGAAGAAATCTTCGGTCCGGTCGTCTCCGTAACGACATTCAAGGATACAGATGAAGCGCTCGCCATGGCAAATGATACGCTGTACGGCTTGGGTGCTGGTGTATGGACACGCGACACGAACACAGCCTACCGCATGGGCCGCGAAATCCAGGCTGGTCGCGTATGGACCAACTGCTACCATGCTTACCCGGCTCACGCAGCGTTTGGCGGCTACAAAATGTCCGGTATCGGCCGCGAGACACACAAAATGATGCTGTCTCACTACCAACAAACGAAAAACCTGCTGGTCAGCTACAGCGATCAAGCCCTGGGCTTCTTTTGATCAATGAGCCAGCCAGAAAAAGTGCTCGCGACAGATGCTGCACTGGCATTAATTGAACGGCTTCGCGCCAAACACGGTGACCTGATGTTTCACCAGTCAGGGGGCTGCTGCGATGGCAGCTCCCCCATGTGTTACCCGCTCGGAGAATTTCTCGTGGGTGAGCAGGACGTCCTGTTGGGCGAGATCGGTGGCTGCCCGTTCTACATGGGCAAAGCGCAGTATGAGTATTGGAAGCATACGCAGCTCATCATTGACGTCGTGAATGGGCGGGGCGGAATGTTTTCGCTGGAAGGACCCGAGGGGGTACGCTTCCTCACACGTTCACGGGTATTTCCAGACATGGAACCGGAATAAAGGAAAGACCGCTCCTGCCTTTTTGCTGGCTGGAACGGTCTTTTTTTTGCTGGGATGACTATCTCGATTTTTTGCGAGAGGTACGATTTGCAGGAGCATTGCTTGCTCGATTGCCTTGTTTTGCATTCGAGCGTGCTGAGCCGCGTTGAGCAGCTACTGGCTTGCCCTTGGAATTGCTCGACTTTCGTTCGAAGCCACCTGTTGCTCGGTTACCGTCCTTTGGTTTACGCTCAAAGCCACCTGTTGTTGCTCGGTTACCATCCTTTGGTTTACGCTCAAAGCCACCTGTTGTTGCTCGGTTACCGTCCTTCGGTTTACGCTCAAAGCCACCTGTTGTTGCTCGGTTACCATCCTTTGGTTTACGCT
This sequence comes from Brevibacillus sp. IT-7CA2, assembly GCF_949767855.1. Lineage (NCBI taxonomy): Bacteria > Bacillati > Bacillota > Bacilli > Caryophanales > Paenibacillaceae > Brevibacillus > Brevibacillus sp. IT-7CA2. The sequence goes on along the minus strand of NZ_CATKQT010000055.1, from coordinate 130,398 downwards.
CAAAGCCACCTGTTGTTGCTCGGTTACCGTCCTTTGGTTTGTACTCAAAGCCACCTGTTGTCGCTCGGTTACCGTCCTTTGGTTTACGCTCGAACCCGCCTGCTGTACGGTCTCTGCCTTTCGCCTTGGTCTCAAAGCGACCTTCTACGCGTTCACGTTTCCCTGAATTACGCTCAGAACTGCCACCCTTAGATTGACGTCGTCCATCTCCATCACGACGCTCCCTAGAGCCTTGCTGTCTTCCCTCAGCGGACTTTCCTTTCCCTCTGGCCTCTCTGCCCTGCTTGTCCCCGCGCCGATCTGCTTTCTCGGCTCGCTCCCTCTCAGGCTTTTGCTTTTTCTGATCGCCCGACTCTCCGCGATCCATTTCACGCCGCTCCAGAGACAGATTGATCCCTTCTTCAATCTCCCTGAGCTGCCCCCAATCCTTCGCCGCTACCAAGGTAAAAGCGGTCCCTTTTTCCTTGGCTCGCCCCGTTCTGCCGATCCGGTGTATATAGCTGTCCACATCTTCCGGAATGTCGTAATTGAAAACGTGCGTGACTCCCTCGACATCAAGCCCGCGCGCTGCCACATCCGTTGCAACCAAGTACTGAATCCTGGCCTCGCGGAATCTCTTCATGACATCCTCGCGCTTCGCCTGTGACAAATCGCCGTGCAGCTCGTCAGACATATAATCGAGACCTTGCAGTTCTGCATTTAACTTACTGGCTCTGCGCTTTGTTCGGCAAAAGATCACCGCCAGAAACGGCCGTTGTTCATCCAGCAGACTGCACAGCGTAGCTTGCTTCGCACGATCTGTGGTCTCCACTGCAACTTGGCGAATATCATCTAACGTAATTCGCTTGCCCTGCACTTTGATGTTTTCCGGATTTTGCATAAAGCGCTTCGCAAGAGATTGCACCTGTTCCGACATGGTGGCCGAAAACAGCAGGGTCTGTTTTTCAAAAGGCGTATTTGCCATAATATCTTCTACCTCAGGCAAAAAACCCATATGAAGCATTTGATCCGCCTCATCCAGGACAAACATCGAAACTTGCGATAAATCAATCGTCCCTCTTCTCAGATGATCCAGCAAACGTCCCGGTGTCGCGATGACCACATGTATTTTTCCTTTCAGCTTTCTCAGTTGCTGATTGACATCTTGTCCACCATAAACCGCGAGTACTTGGATGTCTTCCAGCTTTTCCGTCAGCTTCTTTACCTCTGCCGTAATTTGCAAGGCAAGCTCCCGCGTAGGGGTAAGAATCAACGCCTGAACATGCGCCGCTTGTGGATCCGCTTTTTCCAAGATCGGCAGGACAAATGCGAGTGTCTTCCCGGTTCCCGTCTGTGCTTGCGCGATTACATCTTTTCCTTCCAGCACAACAGGAATTGCTTTTTCCTGAATCGGTGTTGGCTCGGTAATCCCGTTTGCTTGCAGAGCACCTATTAGTTCCTTATGTATTCCCAATCTCCAAAAATCAGTCAGTTTCGCCATCTCCATTCATAAATCGATCCGTTATTATTTCGTACATACTGCCATGCCGATAAAGTATCGTACGCCATCGCGAGGTATTTTTTCAAACGTAACGCCTCTCTGATAGTACATATCCACGTCAGAATAGCGCACAAACAGCTCCGTGAACTCTTCCGGCGTCAGCTGATGAACATGGAAGGGCTCACTCGTCTGCATGCCCCGCCCTCTGCCAAATGGACTGGACAGCACCAGCGTACCACCTGGTTTCAGCATCCGATACAAGTTATCCATAAACAGCAAATCGTCTGCGACATGCTCAATCGTCTCAAAGCTCAAAATCGTATCAAACAACCCCAATTGCTCGGGAAGCGCCGGATCAAGCGCGTCACCCTGCTGATACGTAATCTTTTGGTGGTTGTATTCCCGATTGGCGTAAAATATCGTCGCCTCATCGTTGTCGACACCGATCAGTTCTGTCAGCTCTCGTTTTCGATCCTTTGCGATCATATGACATCCGTAGCCGGTACCGCAAGCGATATCCAGCACTCGACCTTTTACATAAGGTGCGGCAAAATAATATCTGGCTATATGTTCCAGTAGCATGCCGTTCGTAGGTTTTAACAGGTTGGGGATAATTCTCTCCCCTGTCCATTCCAGCAAAGCCATCACCAATTTTCTCGTATTCTTCCTCACATCTTACCTTATTTATCGGCTTGATCCTATCAGCTAGCATTTCCTGAACGTGGTTTATTAAGAAATTTGTAAGACATTTCATTACTGTTTTGTTAGAGCTGGGCGTTAAGATAGTACCATGAATGCATTCATAAGGTGGGACGAATCATGACCAAATATCAAGTCCTCGTAGTCGACGACGAGGAGGAAATCCGCGACGCAATCGAAATCTATCTCAAAAATGAATCCATGACCGTATTCAAGGCTAGCAATGGACAGGAAGCGCTGGACGTACTGGAACGCGAAGATATCCAGCTCATCCTGATGGACATCATGATGCCAAAAATGGACGGAATGACCGCCACCTTTCAAATTCGCCAGAAGAAAAACATCCCGATCATCATGCTGTCTGCCAAGTCAGAGGATACCGATAAAATTCTCGGGCTCAACATCGGTGCCGATGACTATGTGACGAAGCCTTTTAATCCCTTGGAGCTCATCGCCAGGGTCAAATCTCAGTTAAGACGTTTTACCAATCTGGGAAGCGCTCAAATGACAGAGGATGAGATTCAGGTACGCGGCTTGACCTTGAACAAAAGCACCAAAAATGTAGCAATTGACGGTAACGAGGTCAGGCTGACGGCTACCGAATACAAGATCCTGGAGCTGTTGATGGAAAACAAGGGCCGCGTTTTTTCGATTGAGGAAATTTATGAACGAGTCTGGAGAGAGCCTTATATGAACGCGGAAAACACGGTGGCTGTCCACGTGAGACGCATTCGGGAAAAAATAGAGATCAACCCGAAGGAACCTAAATATTTGAAGGTGGTATGGGGAATTGGATACAAAATCGAAAAATAAACGCTTTGCGGTGCCCGTGCTCATTGTTATGATCGTGAGTATTTCGCTTGCTCTCCTAACGATGGCCGATCTGTACCATAAACGCGAGAATCTCCAAGAGGATAATTACTTTCAAAGCCCAGGCTTCAATCGTGAATTAGAGACATTTGCTGAGCTGGTGAAAAAGGTTCATGTAGATTATGCAGACTACACTCCAGGAAAGCTGGACGAGAAGACAGCGAATGAGCTCAAGAAAGAGCATGAGGACAATCTCAAATCCATCCAGAAGGATAACGCAGAGGAATTCTCGTCACGAATACGTCAAGCCACGGAAGATGGAAATACAGACGAAGTCAACAGACTAAAAGTCGAACAAAAAAACAGGCTGCAAGAACAAACCGCTCATGAAGTAACGAGTTGGCAAGAACGAGTGAAGCAAGCTATCGCTGATAAGGATACCGCATACGAGGAACAAAAAAACAGCCTTACACTGCGGTCCGGTTCCTACAGATACTATGTCACCGATAAGAAGAACGACAGAGTTTACACCAATCTTGGTCATTACCCTTCTGACGATGAACTGAATCGACATGCTCGCTTCTGGATCAATATCCCGGACACCTCCCCCAATCCGCATGGAGCTGTCGAAAACATCAGTCGCACTTATCAACTAAACGAATTGAGCGGAATCTTTTATGTTCCATATTCCCCGGATGGATATAGTCAGGTCCACGCAGATGCGCTTTATTACGATTCCATTCGGGATCGATTGATTGCCGAGTTTGTCCTGCTCGGGGGCACTCTGCTCATCCTTGCACTCTGCTACTGGTATTTGCCAGCCAACAAAGCGTTGGAAGTACCACTTGTAGCCAAAAGCCTGGCCCTGTTCCGCCTGATTCCGCTGGATATCCGGGTGGCGCTATTGTTCGTACTTGGAATGATATATTTGGTCATGTTAGCAAGCGTGCGCTTTTTCTTCTTACCGGTTGATGGTGATCATTTCTTCACCCTTGCGTTCGTTTCGTTGTTTACCGCTTACCTGCTTCTACAATTCATGGAGGCATGGCTTATGTACAACCAACCTGAGAGATTTACGCAGCAGTGGCAGAAGAGTATCTTCTCCAGACAACGTGTTCTTCTTCAAGAAAGCTATGCCAATCGCGGCATGTTCTTTAAAGTATCCACGTTGTTCATCCTGACTGTCATGTTCGGGATGAGTATCGTTTTCGGATTCGTCGCGCTTATTGAAAGGTCTGGTGGCTTACTGATTCTCAGCTTTTTGTATGGCATGTTCTACATGGTCGTCGTTTTCCCATACACCCTACGCCGTTTGGGACTGATGAATCGCATCATGCACGGTGCCTCTGAAATGGCTGGAGGCAATCTGAACGCTACGATTCAGAAGGTACAAAGAGGAAAATTATCTGATCTCGCGCACTCTCTGAACAACATCACAAAGGGACTCAAGCACGCGATGGAAGAGCAGATGAAGAGCGAGCGCATGAAATCCGAATTGATCACTAATGTTTCTCATGATTTAAAAACACCGCTGACGTCGATTATCAACTACGTTACCCTGCTCAAGCAGGAAGATTTGACACCTGAGGAACGCAAGAGCTACGTCGATGTCTTGGATCGCAAAGCAGATCGACTGCGCGTCCTCATCGATGACCTGTTTGACGCAGCCAAAATGTCCAGCGGCGCGGTGGAACTGAATATCGAGCAAGTGAATGTAGCCTCCCTGCTCAACCAATCCATCGCTGAATTCAGTGACAAAATCGACCAATCGACGCTCACTTTCCGCGTAACGACGGAACAGCCGAAGATCGTCGCTCCTCTGGATGGCAAGAAAACATGGCGTGTATTTGAAAATCTGATCGGCAACGCCCTGAAGTATTCCATGCCGAATACGCGCGTCCTGATCCATTTGGCAGAGACACAGGATGAGGTCATCCTGACGTTCAAAAATGTCTCCGCCTATGAAATCGACTTTGATGCACAGGAACTGTTTGAACGGTTCAAACGCGCTGACCAATCCCGACATACCGAAGGCTCTGGCCTCGGCTTGGCTATCGCAAAAAGCATCGTAGAATTGCAAGGTGGCAGGCTGTCGATCGATATTGATGGCGATTACTTCAAAGTCATCGTCGTATTCCGCAAACACGCGTAAGGAAAGGATCAAAGAGAAAAGCCAGTGCCCGATCATCCGGCACTGGCTTTATTACGTGGCTTCACCCTGTTAGATGGCAAAGTTCCTTTCAAATAGGGACTCAATACTGGCAGCCACCTCTTGCTCGTCGGCACCCTCCACCTCAAACATAATTTCATCTCCGGTCTTTGCCCCCAGAGCCATTACGCTGAGGATGCTTTTGCCATTTGCCTGCTTGTCATTGTAGATCATCTTGACTGACGAGCTGTATTGATTGAGCAGGTTCACCAAGACAGAAGCAGGGCGAGCATGGAGACCTCCACTCACGGCTACTTCCAGATTCATACGGATCAATTTCACGCCTCCCTTCCTGTCTGAATGCTTACAGAAAAAACTTCTCGATGACTTCTGCCACCCCATGCCGATCATTCGTTTCCGTGACATGCCGAGCCAGCTGTTTCAGATCATTAGGAGCATTTCCCATCGCCACACCCATTCCGGCGAATCGGAGCATCTCTGCATCATTGTAATTGTCGCCTACAGCAACGATCTCGTCAGGCTGAATCGCAAGCTTCTCACTCACTATCGCAAGACCACTTGCCTTGGAGATGCCCACAGGCAATATTTCCAAATTATTCGCGCCTGATGCCGTCACGCGAACCCCCGAAAGCTCGGCTTTCTCCAGCTCTTGTCTTGCTGCCAACAGACGCTTCTCGTCACCCGTGACGAATATTTTTGGAGCACACACTTCCTGTTTACGAACGTATCCGGCTATCAAACGCGAAGCCTGGATTTTGAGCGGGTATTGATTTTTCCAGAGCTGGCGCAGTGTCCAGGCATTTAACAGCGGAAACAAGTCCGTCCACTTCCACGTGCGATTCGTGACAGCATAAGCCTCATGCAGCAGCATGACATCCAAGCCATGCGATACGAGTATATCTGTAATCCTCGCCGCTATCTCATACGGAATACGCTGTACGTATAGCACCTGATCCGTCTTGGGATCTGCGACATATGCGCCATCATGGGAAACAAGTGGTGTGCTGATCTGGAACTGCTGCGCCAACGATTTTGCCGATGGGTATGCCCTGCCGGTTGCCAGTGTGACGTGGACTCCTTGCTTCACTAACTGGGTAATGGCCCGCTCTGTTACTTTGGATAAGGTATGGTTCGACATCAAAATCGTTCCGTCCACATCCAAGGCGAGGAGTTTGTATTTCACACGAGTCCCATCCTTATGTGACGGGCTCGAAAAACTGGGGCAGATACTCCTTGTGCGCCTCCAGCATCTCATCGAGTATTTTTTTGGCGATCACATCAGACGGCACCAGCGGGTTAATATTCATCGCCAATAGCGCCTTATGGTAATCACCCGTTACAGCTGCCTCAGCTGCCACTCGCTCAAACGACTTGATTTGCTGTACGAGGCCACGCACGGGAACAGGTAAATCACCAACAGCCAAAGGAATCGGTCCTTCTCTTGTAATAACGCAATTCACTTCGACTGCCGAATCATCTGGAATGCTGGCAATCGCTCCATTGTTGCGAACATTTACCGTCTGGATATCGCGCTTGTCGTTGTAAATGGAGTAGATCAAATTGCAGGCAGCCTCACTGTAATAGGCACCGCCACGCTTCTCCAACTGCGGAGGCTTGATATCTAAGTCCGGGTCTTCGTAGAGTGCGAATAGCTCCGCTTCCACCTGCTTGACCACTTCAGCCCGCGTACCCTTCTGCTCCGCTTCTTCCAGCTCGTGCTCAAGCATCGTACGGGTCTGATAGTAGTAACGATGATACGGGCACGGGAGAATCCCCAATGCTTTGATGAAATCTTTATCCCAACCAAGGTCCAAAATGTTTTGCATCGTAATACCTGATTGGTCGCCCGTTATCTTATCGATTACCTGGGAAATGACGTTTTCCCCATCCAGGTACACACCCAGTCCGAAGATCATATGATTCAATCCGGCAAAATCAATATGAACCCGTGATTGCTCGACGCCTAAAACAGTGGCAACACCCATTTTCATCCCGATGGGAACATTGCATAGTCCAATGACCTTTTTGCGGTTGGTATACCGTAGCACTGCCTCTGTGACCATACCAGCCGGATTCGTGAAGTTAATCAGCCAAGCATCTGGACATAGCTCTTCCATGTCACGACAAATGTCCATAATGACCGGAATGGTACGCAAGCCTTTGAACAAGCCGCCGGGACCATTGGTTTCCTGACCGATTACTCCGTATTTCAAAGGAATACGCTCATCCTTGATCCGCGCTTCCAAGAGACCCACGCGCATTTGTGTTGTAACAAAATCTGCGCCCGCAAGTGCTTTCCGCCGATCCATCGTCAAATGGATCTCGATAGGCACCCCTGCCTTCTCTACCATCCTTTTTGCCAGGGCACCTACTGTTTGCAGCTTTTTCTCGCCCTCCGGAATATCCACCAGCCACAACTCTCGGACGGGCAACTCATCGTAGCGCTTGATGAAGCCTTCCACCAGCTCAGGTGTATAGCTAGACCCTCCACCGATCGTTACAATTTTGATTCCGCTCATACTCCTGCCTCCTTGCCTTCATGGATTTGGCTGTACAGCTCTACAAACTCCGTAGCCAAATCCTTGACTGTTATCGCGTTCATCAAATGATCCTGGGCGTGAATCAAGAGCATGCTGATCTCAGTCTTTTCGCCCGCTATCTCCTTTTGGATCAGTGCCGTTTGATTTTGGTGTGCACGACCGAGCTCTTCTCCTGCACGCTTCAACGCATCCTCTGCGCCTGACAAGTCTCTATTTTTTGCCAGAGCGATCGCTTCCATTGCCAGACTCCGCGCGTTTCCTCCGTGAAGTATTAGTTGAAAAATAACGTCTGTATGGTCCAAATCTATCTCCACCTATCCAAGTTCGCTAAAAGTCACGAGCTGTATTTTTTGATCACGAATGTATTGCTTTAACTCTGCTGCTGTTAAGATTTTCAATTCTGTGGTTCGTTGCTTTGCGTATGAACTGCCTGTCAGTACCGCTTCGTCCAAATAAGCAGGGTGCGTCATGATCTCAACTACAGGATAATCTGCCATATCCTCTACGATCCTGACGAAGGATTGTACGGTTAGGTCGTCTCCATAAAAATGATGAGAAAAGCCTTCTGTCGTCAAAACACTCGACTGGTCTCGCTGCTCCTCCGTCCCAGACATCCACGGATAGCGAACTGGCACTCTATATCCCTCTGCCAGCTTCAGAACAATTGGCAAAACGGCTGGATGTGCATGCACGTGGTGGTGGCTGTCGATATGCGTCAGCTTGAGCCCCGACGCCACGAACACCTCCAATTGAGCCCGCAGCTCCCGCTCGATCTCCTCCGGTGCAGCAGAAATCAAATGATCTTGCCCGCGTCGAAAACGCCCCTCTCCATCCGTTAGCGATGGTACATCCTGACTAACTGGCGATCCGCATGTGAGTACCAGATGAATGCCTACTCCGAGCGTTGGATGTTCTTTGGCCAGCCCTACAGCGTGCTCGAACCCCTCCATATTGACCATCAAGGTCGCAGAAGTAACGACTCCTTCCCGATGTGCTTCGACGATGCCCAGATTGACGCCTTTGGAATACCCAAAATCGTCTGCATTCACAATCAGTTTCATAGATAGCCTCTCCTCTAGCGATTACATAGTCACAGCTGTATCGGAAGCAGTACCAGCTTTTTCTTCACTTACCTTTTGTTTATCCCACAAGCGGAAGAACGGATAGTAGATCGCGAGCGAGATGAGGAAGTTCACCGCTTGAAGAACCATTCCCGATACTTTTCCGCCTGTAGCCAAATATCCGCTGACAAATAATGGTGTCGTCCACGGAACAGATACTCCGCTTGGCTTTGCTACCCATCCGAGCGACATCGCAAAATAGCTGATAATGACCAATATGACAGGGGTAATCACAAACGGAATAATCAAGAGCGGGTTCATGACGATCGGCATTCCGAAGATGACCGGTTCATTGATGTTAAACAAACCAGGTCCGATCGAGAGTCTACCGATGTTTTTCATCTGTTTGCTTCGTGCCATGAATACCATCAGGACAACGAGAGCCAAAGTGGCACCTGATCCCCCTGCATATATCCACATGTCAAAAAATTGCGTGGTGACGACGTTCGGCAATTCACCGTTTGGATTTGCTTGAAACGCCGCTCTGTTCTGGTCCATCAGTGTCAGCCAGATTGGACTCATAATGCCACCGACTATCGCCGCACCATGCAAACCAACTGCCCAGAGCACATGAATAAGCAACACACATATGATGGCGCCAATCAAGCTGCTGCCGACCACACTCAATGGTCCGACAAGCAAATCTTTTACAATATTATGAATACTCTCGAAGGAGGTGTTTTCCAGAAGAATACGAATCAGCCAGACAACGATAAGCACTGCACCCGCAGGGATCAATGCCACAAACGAACGAGAAACGGCAGGGGGAACTCCGGGTGGCATGGAGATGACGATTTTCATTTGGATAATTTTGCGGTAAATCTCGGTTCCTAAAATCGCCAATATCATGGCTACAAACAATCCCTGGCTACCCATCAGCGTGAGAGGAATGACTCCGCCAACTTCTTGGGCTGCACTCGCTCCTTCCGGGGTGAACATGATTTTATACGGAGTAGCGAGCAAGAAGGAAGCGACAGAAATCGCTCCAGCCGACAGCGGATCGACCTTGTATTTCTCTGCTAGTCGGTAGGCGACGCCAAAACTGACAATCAATCCCATGACGTCAAAAGTAGCGCCTACCGGATACAGCAGCTTCGTCCGCCATTTTTCGCCGAAAATACCGCCCATGAATTCGTCGTAACCAGGTATCGGTATGAAGCCAATGATGAGGAACAGTGAACCAATGATCAACAAAGGCAAAGTAAGGATAATTCCGTCACGAATGGCCTGCAGATGCTTTTGTTCCGCCATTTTTCCTGCTATCGGCATCATGCGGTTTTCCATAAATGAAACAAATCCGCCCATACGCATCCCCCTCCTACTGTTTTAGACGAAGTGCAAATTCAAGCACGTTTTTCCCGTTCAACGTTCCGTAATCAACGGTACTGATCACGTCTACAGGAATTCCTCTGGATGCCCCTTCTTTTTTCATCTCTGTCAGCTTGTAACGAACTTGTGGCCCCAACAAGAGCACTGCTGCTTGATCAATATGATTTTTCACGTCATCTGCGGAAACTGCCCATATTTTAGCGTCCAACCCTTTTTCTCTGGCAGCCTCCTCCATTTTTTGAACCAGCAAGCTTGTCGACATACCCGCTGCGCAACACAATAAAATATTCATTGATTGTACCCCCTCCTCTCGACGAGTGATGCCTTATTGTAAGAGCAAGTTACGTGCCAAAACACCAAAAAATGTATGCGCTTACCGAAAAAACCGCATGGGTAGGCATATTTCGCGACCTCATCGCCTGTCATCCCCATTAGTGTTTTTATGTAAGCGCTGTAGTGTTTGATTTTGAATATGGAAAAGACAAAAAATAAAACACTGGTTACGCCAGTGTTTTATTGTGTATGAAGAAATTCATGATAAAACAAACGTCGTCTTCGCTGATCACTACCTCATACTTGTCTTCCAGCGGCAATAATTCATGTCGGATTAAGCTGTACAGCTTGCGGTTCTCCAGCAAAAAACTGTCTTTTTGAATATACGCCACTGATTGCGTCCCTGCTTTCAAGCGATCAACCAGGCAGCAGATGTGCAAATAGGCCCCAATTCGCGTGTCAAAAACCAAAGAATTGTTCAGTCGCTCCTCCATACGGCCGACACACATCCTCACATCAGCGAGAATATCTTGTCCGTCTACCATTTGCAGGTGCTCCCCCAGCGACTCTTGCATCTTCAGGTAGGCCTCTTCCAGATCGATCACTTTCTGGATATCAGACATCGCCTCTCCGTTCAAAACATCGTCCATGCTATGGTGGCGCAACTCGCGGTCGAGAATGTAATTGCTCACCACGAAGAGAATTTTTCTCTCCTCCTTGATTTTTCGAAGCTGACTGCGGGCCTGTGCCTTATCGATCAGTTGCAGCGGCACGAACTCCAGCAGGTTATCATCGTACCTGAGCCTCGATTCCAGTAGTTTTTTTAAGAACAAGGCACTGCCTTCCCCAGAAAGGCAGGCTGCGACGATTGTCAGCGCCGGAACATGCTTTTGCGCCTGCTCTTTCGGCTGCTCCTCCCGCTGGTAGAGTGAAATGCCCAAGACATCTCGGTAAACATCCTCCAGTGAATGACCGAGCATCGCCTTTCGAGTGGCCTCAATCACATGTGGCGTGCTGACCATCGGAATGACTTTGACCGGAATGCCCATCTCCCGCTCGATGATCTCGCCAAAGCCGAGCAGCGACCCCATATCAACGAGCAACAGCAGCCCAGCCTTGCTCCCGATCTCTCTGGCTACTTTTAGTGCTTTTTCCAAAACACTCATGGAATCTTCTTCGAGCGGCAGGTCGATGGCTCTCGCATATTGTGTGACCAGTAATCGGTTTGTCACATCCACCATCGCTGTCGCACCGCCGTTGCCGTGCGTAATCACGAGCACCCCGATTGTTTCCCGTTCTTCCTCCATGCTGACATCGTCGAGTACGAAAAACATGGTCAAATATCCAGCCTCACCAATCGGCAGATCCATGAGTATCGCTTCTTCTATCATGCGCACGCACTCTAGCGCCACAGCAAACTCTTTCTTGTATTTGATTCGCACATGGTTGATTTGCGGATTTACGATCTGTTTGCCTTGTGCGAGGCGCTCCTTCGATGTCTGAATATGCAGCGCGAGACCAAAGATCACCTTCTGGCTCAAAATCTTCTCCAGCTTGGCCTCTGCGAAGCGAACGATCTCTTCCACGAGGTGAATGATGAACGGGTCGATAATCCGGGCCATGTCGCCCTTATTCACTCGTTGATGGACGCCTTTGATAAAGGTCGTAAAGTAATTCTCGATGTCAAACTCCAATTCTTCTTCACTCACACCGAGGTTTTGCAGTTCATATATTTTTTGCTCGATTTTTTCATAGACACTGTCCGTCGTATCCCCTGTTTCTCGTCCGATCCAGATGCCCTCTTTTGATGGCTGCACGACAAAGCAATTGTGCTCCGTCCCAATGATTTCGTCTAGCTCCTGCTTGTAATCCTTCACCAAAAGCAGCCCTTGCTTCACATGATGCGGCAGGTCCTGAACCGAAACGTGCAGCTGATTCTTTTTTAACGAAATGAATTCGGCATAAGCGCTGGCGCAGGTGAGCTGAATATCCGTTTTTAACTGTCCAATGTTATTCGGGCAGTGATAGCACAAGAATGCCTGCACAGCATTGGCTGATATCTGAATCTCTCTCCCCAACCGAAAAGCCTCTTCTTGAAAAATCTCCATCGTAATACTAAAGCGCTCTTCCAAGCCACGCTCAACCAAAGAGGGCAGCTTGATGACCATGGGAATACGCCTCATAAACGTTTTTAAGAGACTCGACTCCGGATTTTCTGTCGTGGCCATCACAATCTGGACGTAGGCCGTCCGCTCCATCTCTGTTTCCCCTACGCGGCGGAATATGCCCTTATCCATAAAGGTAAAAAAGATTTCCTGTCCTTCCGCTGGCAGCCGATGCACTTCATCGAGAAAAAGAATGCCACCGTCTGCCTTTTCCACTAGTCCTTTGCGGTCCATCTCCGCTCCGGTGTACGCCCCTTTTTTGACTCCGAACAATTGACTGATTAAGAGCTGCGGGTTATTAGCATAATCAGCGCAGTTAAAAATCACGAAAGGAGCATGCTTATCCAGGCGTCCAATATCAACGGCAAATTCGTGAATCATCCCTGCAAACCACGATTTGCCCACGCCGGTTTCCCCCAAAATCAAGCAATGCATCCCTCGCGGCGGATACAAAACGGCCGCCTTTGCCTGCTCAATACGCGTGATCAAGCTCTTGTTGGTTTTCGCCAGCCTGTCCAGCGACGTCTCCGCCAAATAGAGCGAATCGTTTCCTTGCTTGGCAAAAAACAGCGTCGGACGCCCTTCTTCCTTCTCGATTCGGCCTTCCTTCCACAAACGGTTCAAATCACTGCTCACATTCGCTCGACTCAAACCAAGCCGCTCAGCTAACTCTGAAGCGCTTACTTTTTTATCAGGACCAGCGTCTACTAACGTCTGGAATATTAAGTCTAATCGTTTCACTCTATCACCCACCGTTGAATAGATAGAAAGTCACGAAATGCACAACCAATCCTTTTCAATTCCACGAATATTTGGAAAAACCTGCTTTCCTATGAATATGATGGGCATATATACGTCCTTGTAAAAAAGGCCAATCTTGTCGTAAACCAAGATCAGCCTTCCATTTCCTTACTTTTTACACATTGACTTGTTGAATCGCTTGTCTCATGTCCAACGTATTGTCATTCATCGAACTGGACGCCTCGTGCACTTGCTTCATCATTTCTAGGTTCTGATTCGTTAGCATTCGAATTTGATTCGTTTGTTCGGTGACTCGGCTTGCAATCTGTGCAATGCTGTTGACAGTAGCCGCCACTTCTTCTGACCCCGCGGACAGCTCCTCCGTTGTAGCCGATACTTCTTGCACCTGTTCACTGACGAGTCGGAATGCCTGGACTGCATGCAGGAAGGATTGTTCTGCTTTGAAAGAAAGACCGACACCCGTTTCGATTTCTCGTGCCACGTTTTCCATTTCCTCACTGATCTTCTCTGACTCCCTGCAAATTCTGTCTAGCAGAGCTGCAATTTGATGCACGGACGTTGCAGAGGCGTCCGCCAGCTTGCTCACCTCTTTGGCCACCACTGTAAAGCCTAGACCGTGCTCTCCCGCTCTAGCCGCTTCAATCGAAGCATTCAGGGCCAAAATCTTGGTTTGCTCGGTGAACCCGCGAATCGTACCAAGTACGTTTTCAATCTGATTGGAATCGTGCTTCAATTGCATAGCAATGTCCAATGTCTGTGCAGCCGAAGCTGAAATATCTTTCATTTGGCTATTCATTCTTTTCATCGCGAAATCGCCAGAATGAGCCATCTCGAGAGCATGGACAGAAGCATCCGATACGGTTGCAGATGACTCTGCAATTCGGCTTATTCCCACCGTAATTTCTTCGATGGCAGTGGCACTGTCGGCTGCACTTTTCATCTGCGAATTGGCACCCTCGTATATCGCCTTTACATTTTCATTCACGTGCTGGCCCATCTCGAGCAAATGATCTGCACTATTGGCTAAATCCTTGGACGATACAACCAACTGATCAGAGGTCTTCTCCATATTGACAACCAAGCCACGAACACGGCTATGCAAGTTTTCGGACATGGTGAGCATCGCCTTATAGACCGTGCCAATTTCGTCCTCGGAGCGAACAGGCTTTTCTCGCAAAATAGCCCCTGCTTTCGCCAAATCCCCCAATGCCATTTGCTCTGCACTCGCCCTCACCGTATGTAATGGCCCCAATGCTCGTTGCACAAACCAGACAATCGCTCCAATTGCCGCAAGCATGATGATAAGCATAAACACATACACAGGAGTGCTTTTCCAGATCACGTTCGTTACGAGCTGCTCATACACAGCGACATCCGTATCTATACCCAGTGCACCAATCACAGAACCGCTGGCGTCCTTTACCGGAGCATAGGCAGATATGTACGTTCCATACTCTGGATTTTCGATGATCGGAGAGCTTGCCTTTTGACCAGCCATAACTGCCTGAACAGCTGCAGGAGGCATATCTGTCACTTCATTGATTGGGGAAGCTGAAGGGTCATTTGGCGGGCGTCCATCAATCATAATTTTAGGAACCTGGTTCTCGTCAAACCGCACGAAATACACGTAGATGGCTCCAATTTGCGTTCGAAACACATCCAGCTCTTTACGCAACGACCAATAAAGCTCGGTCTCCTCTGGCTGCCTTAAAAATTCAGCGTATCGATCAGGATTCATTTGAGCCGCGTAGCTCTCCACAATACGCAAATTGTAGCTATCGATTCCATCCTCCACAGCGGATCTGGTCTGCACAACCTGTGTAGCAACACTCCCCGCCGCAAGTAAGATCAAAACGGCGATGATGACACACAAAATACGGACAATCAAATGCTTTTTCATGAATGATACCATCCGCTCGCTTCTCCCCCGTGCCTTATGATGAACAAATGATGACGCTTACTTTTAATTGCACGATTACCATCATAGGCGATTTCGAAGATTACGGATAGATATGTATATTCTGAATATAAACACCTGCACACTTGTCCATCCTTTAATTTTTCCGTGTCCTTTGACTTATGTACGATATAATAGATAAATAATGATTGACAGGAGATAGCAAATCCATGATGGTTTTCATCTTGTTTACCATATGGGCATTAGGTCTGTTCGTACTGTTCACAGACCCGAAACGAACGTCGATCCGCTGGGCTTGTGCGACTGCCTTTGTTGGGGCTGGGGGCTTTATCTCAGGCGTGATTGACGAGACGATCATGCCCTATTTTGCAGATTACCTGGCCGCAAAGCCCGGAACCACGAACACCCTGATATTGGTAAGCCGCATCTCTTCTTTTCTTTGCCAAGTGGGTTTGCCCTACACGTTTCTCATGTTTGCTGTACACTCAACTGAATTTTTGTCTCGCAGAGTAAAGCTGACGATACAATACACCGCTCTCATCCTGCCGTTTGGGATGCTTTGGATTACACCCGTTTATCCCGAGCTGCTTTTTAACTACTGGATTATGGTGGCATGGGTGATTCCGTTTTTTCTGTTCTCCTGTACGCTGCTTGTCGTGCAGTACATGCGAGAAAAAGACCCACTCGTGAAAAAGAACAGCTTTTTCACGAACGTACTCATCATCATTCCGTTGTTTTTCGTCTTTATTTTCATCTACATCATGCGTATCCAGAACGATTACGAGGCTTGGCGCTACAACATGCTCGTAGTCACGATCCAGTTTATCCTGATCGTTGCCATCAGCTTGAAATACGGCTTCCTTGGCGTCCGTCTCCGCGTAGAAAAAAGACGTCTGGACAGTACCTTGCGCGCCTTGACTTCCGGTGCCCAAATCATTAACCATACGATCAAAAATGAAGTAGGCAAAATCTCGCTGTATGCCGATCGTATCGAGACATATGCGGATGAAACCAACCAGCCGTCACTAAAAGAAGACGCGCTTGTCCTGATGCAATCCTCGCAGCATATGCTGGACATGATGAATCGGATTCAAAACCAGCTGCGGGACGTCGAGCTGCGCGAAGAACCATGTGACCCCGGCCAAATTATCGGGCAAGTCACACAAAATCTGACGCCCTATATCTTGAAACAACAGGTAGAAATCGTAAGTGAATTGGACGAAACACTTCGCTTGTATGGCGATGGAGTACAACTGCGCGAAGTCATCACCAACTTGTGCATGAATGCGCTGGAAGCCATGAAGTCGGGCGGCAAGCTTCATCTTCAGCTATTTTTGTCCCACAAGCATCTCATCATCACTGTCGCGGACACAGGCACAGGCATTACCAAAGAGAACCTGCCTCATGTACTCGATCCTTTTTTCTCGACAAAAAGGACAGGACAAAACTTTGGTCTTGGACTCTCCTACTGCTACAATGTCATGCAAAAGCATCAGGGCCAATTGGAAATCTACAGTGAGCAAGGCAAAGGAACCACCGTTTTCCTGTTCTTCCCGAAAAAGCGCGTCATCATAACCGACTCTGAATAGCGAAAGGACGCTCACAAACATGAATCCAATCAGGGTATTTTTAGTAGAGGACGACCCCGTCTGGCGCAAAGGTCTCATTGACTTCCTGAACAAAGAACCGGATCTCACTGTAGTAGGGGAAGCCGGGTTCAAAGCAGAAGCAATCGAGCGCTTTTTGCCTGCCAAAGCGGATGTCATCTTAATGGACATTAACTTGACTGAGAACAATCTGGACGGAATCGAGACGGCAATCGAATTCATGGCACTCCAAGCTGATAGTAAAATCATCATGCTCACCTCTCTGACAGACGAGGCAGTGATCGTGGAATCCTTCTCAGCGGGTGCCGTCAATTACATCAGCAAATCGAACTTCAAGGAAATACCCGACGCCATCCGTGCTGCTCACAACAGCCAATCTGCCATTCACCCTACGGCAGCTGCGGCACTGCGTAACGAATTTTTGCGTTTGAAAAACGATGAAAATCAAAAGCTGTTATCTCCCGCAGAAAGGGACATCCTACAACTAATCCACCAAGGTCATACGCAGACGCAGATTGAACAATCTCTCCACATCACGAAGCGTACGATCAAAAATCACATCAACCGAATCCTCAAAAAAATGGGCGTCAAAACAAGCAAAGAAGCGGCCGCAAAAGCCAGCCAAAAAAAGCTATTCTAGGTCTTATTACCAGGTACCAATGAATGTTGGTACTTTTTTTACATGCTCCACTCCTTACAATGAAAGCTATAGAACAACGCAATTATCACTTGTAAAGGTGTGGTCCACATGGCCCTTATTTATTCTTTCTTAAAAACGATATTGATGTTATGGTTCCGTCCTCGTGTGCTTGGACTCTCCAAAATCGACTTGTCGAAGCCATCTCTTATCACTCCCAATCACGTCTCCTTGCTAGATGCGGTACTCCTATCCTTTTGCTTGCCAAAAGAAGCGACCTTTGTCGTCAACACGGAGATCGCCAAGCGGTTTGCGTTTTTCCTTCGCTTCCGCAAGCATATCGCGATCGATCCGCTCAACCCGTACTCCATCCGCCATATGCTCCGCGTCCTCCGCAACGGACATACGCTGGTGATTTTTCCAGAAGGTCGGATCACTACGACGGGCGGTATCATGAAAATCTACAGCGGTGTCGGCTATCTCGCTCTACGTACCGGCGTAACGGTTTACCCGATCATCATTAAAGGCCTGGAACGTTCGATCTTCTCGTATTTGAAAGGGAAGCTGAAGCTCTCCTGGTTCCCGGATGTGACCATAACAGTAGGCACTCCGTTCACTATCGAGCGCGACCAAAACCTGTCGATGCGCGAACAAAAAGCCACGGCCAATGATCGTATTCTGCGTATTCTCCAAGAAGGCTTGTTCGAGAGCCAGATGAAGCAAAACGTGAATCTGTTTGATGAAGTTCTCGAAGCAGCTCGCCTGAATGGTGCAAAAATGGAAATCGCCAAGGACTTGACGTCAGCGATCGACTACAAGACCTTGTTAATCGGCAGCTACTTACTCGGCAACAAATTGCAGCCAATGCTCTTGGGAAAACCGGTTGTCGGTGTATTTCTTCCCAATTCAGTAGGTCATCTCGTAACGTTACTATCGTTGTTCCGCATCGGAGCCACGCCAGCCATTCTGAACTTTTCACTTGGCATTCGTTCGCTACTGGATTGCTGTGAGACTGCTCATATCGATACGATCCTGACCTCGCGTGTATTCATTGAAAAAGGGAAGCTGGAGCACATCATCGCAGGTCTTTCACCGAGCATGAAAATTATTTATCTCGAGGATTTGAAAGCATCCGCGACTGCTTTTGACAAAGTGTCCGCACTCTTCTCTTATTTGCGGAAGAAAAAAGCTTCAGCGGCTAAGAACGAGCTGATCCTCTTCACCTCCGGTAGTGAGAGCAAGCCAAAAGGTGTCATCCTGACGCATACGAATCTGTACGCAAACATCCAACAAGTGACCAGCGTGATCGATATCACGAGTCGCGACAAGTTTTTCAATGCACTGCCGATGTTCCACAGCTTCGGACTAACTGTAGGAACGCTTGTACCAGTCGTCAAAGGAATTCCAGTCTATCTGTACCCAAGTCCGTTGCATTACAAGGCGATTTCGGAATTGGTCTATGATCAAAACGCAACGATTCTCTTCGGAACCTCGACCTTTATGGCTGGTTACGGACGTATGGCCCACCCTTACAACTTCTACTCCCTGCGCTACGTATTTGCAGGAGCAGAAAAACTGAAGGACGATGTGCGCAAGCTGTGGATGGAAAAGTTCGGTGTACGGATTTTTGAAGGCTATGGGGCAACGGAAACAGCACCGATCCTGTCGCTCAACACGCCGCTGGCTAACAAACCAGGAACCGTCGGTCGTTTGATGCCAGGAATGTCCGCCAAACTGGAAGCAGTAGAAGGAATCGATGCTGGCGGAGAGCTTTTGGTGAAGGGTCCAAACGTCATGAAGGGTTATATGATTCACGGAAAAGGCTTTGTTCCCGCTGAGGAATGGTACCACACAGGTGATTTGGTTACAGCTGACAAGGACGGCTTTCTCAGCATCCAATCCCGTCTGAAGCGCTTCGCCAAAATCGGCGGCGAGATGGTTTCGCTCAATCTGGTTGAAGAACTGGCTATGCAATGCTTCGGACACTCTGGTTTTGCTGCGATCACAGTGAATGATCAGCGAAAAGGTGAGCGTGTCCTGCTTTTTACCACAGATGAATCGGTTCAGCTGAGCCAATTACGCGCGTATTTGACGGAAAAACAATACTCGCCACTACTCATACCAGGTACGATGCAAGTAATCAAAGCTCTACCACTTCTCGGTAGCGGCAAAACGGATTATGTCAGTCTGAAACAGCTGGCCGAAACGGGAGGAAAATGATGTGAACATACGATTAAAACCACTACAAGCCCTGTACTTCACTCAATTTCTATCGGCCTTTGCCGACAACATGATTTTGTTTGTCATCGCGAATCTGCTTCGGGAGAACGGTTTTTCTCCCGCGATGCTTGCACTCGTATCCATTTCATTCTTTCTTCCTTACGTCTTTCTCGCTCCACTGGTTGGGCCTTTTGCCGACAAGCATGCCAAGTCTTTCGTGCTGGTGATCGGCAACCTGATTAAAGCGCTTGGTGTCGTCCTGCTGTTTTTCATTGACCAGTCGAGCATCTTGATGCTGATGTTGTGTTACTTCACAGTAGGAGTCGGAGCGGTCGTGTATTCTCCGGCAAAGTATGGAATCTTGCCGGAGCTGACTCGAAATGAAGATGAACTGTTTCATGCGAATGCACGCATCGAAGCCTATACGATCTTTGCGATTTTGACAGGAATCGGTGGTGGTGGAGCCATCGCGAACATGACAGCGCCGCTTATCTCGTCAGGAATTTGTCTGCTGATCTATTTGCTGTCGCTTGGTATGACTTTCTTCATTCCTCGTATGAGAGGGGATGCATCCATTCGCTATGGGGCAGAAGCACGACGCTTTTTCATCGACTTCCAGCACCTGATGAATCGCCCAGAAACGAGCTTTGCCCTGATTGGAACCGGAGCGTTCTGGATGTCCTCTGCTGTCCTGCGCGTGGCCGTTCTGGCCTGGATTCCCCTCGCGCTTGGGATTAACCCGGAGAGCTTCTCTGTATCGCTGATTCTGGCAACGACATCCATCGGAATTATTGCCGGAGCTTTTCTCGCTCCCAAGCTCATTCCTTTGTCTCATTTCACTCGATCGCTGACTTATGGATTCGGAATGTTTCTCATCATCGTGCTATTCCCTTGGACGAACATCACCTTTGTTGCCATCTGTCTATTGCTTCTCGTCGGATTCATGGGTGGCGTGTTCATTATCCCGATGAATACGGTCTTGCAGGACGAAGGCAAGCGGATGGTCGGTTCAGGAAAAACGATTGCGATTCAGAACTTCATCGAGAATCTGCTAATGGCAGTAGGCTCCGGCATTTACTACCTGATCACCTATATCGGCATCTCCGTCTCCGGTGCGATTGTTGGTCAAGGGTTGCTGTTGCTCGGCTTCCTGTTGTACTTGGTGAAGTATCGCAGAAGAATCGTTCGTTGACAGATTGGCGTCATAGAAAAAGAAAAAGCCGTGACTACTCGCGTCACGGCTTTCTTGCGTTCATCTCTGTTATTTCTTTTGCTGCGTTTTGGTTGTCGGTGTGACCGATTTTTCCGCAGCCTTTCTCGCTTCGTTCAACTGATGATAAAATTCACCTTTTGTTTTGATTGTCGCGAACTTCGCTGCATCGGCTTTTGCTTTTGCTGACAGCTCGGTGATTTCTTCTTTGGTTACCGCGTCCTTGATGTTGATGGAAGCGATATTGGTGTATTTGCCATCTGCCGTTTTCGGAACGCTCAGAATGCCTGCATTGATCAGCTCTACTACGTCCTTGCGTTCAGGTGCAGTGGTGTCCACACCTGTAATCTTCCAGTTGTTTTGTACTTTTGGATCGTAAACGCCCTTTTTCACTTCTTTCAGGTACGCAATAGCACGGTTGCGGATCGTTCCACCCGTTTCACCAAACGCACTGTTGTCTTTGGAAGACCACAGCTGTTCGAACTTGCGTCCTTCCAATGCGCCACCTTTTGCCTGCAAAGCTTCCATCCGGTATGAGTTCATTCCGAGCTTCAAGGTATCTTCAGCCTTGATCGGTGTCTCATCGAGCTTGCGCAGGTTCGTGATGCGACTGCCGTATGGCTTGGTCAGGTCGATTTCGTATTTCACGCCACCGAAGAAATCGTTGGTGCTGTATTTGGAAGCGCGGCGTTTTGGATCAAAGCTAACTGTCACATCACCAGGGCGCGTGGAATTGAAGTAACCCACAGCCCATTCCATGTAGTCTTTCAAGTCTTTTCCGGCTACTTTGTAAACGGTAATCTCGCCACCCGCGTATTGGTAGTTGTAGGCGATATCCTTTTTCTTGATCGGACCTACGTCCAGCTTTGCTTTGTCGTTGTCGATCTGGTGAGCAACCACATCTGCTTTGCTATAGTAGAGCATCACTTCATGGAAAAAGTCGGATAGCAGCGTCTCCTGAATTTGTACCGTCGGGATGCCCTCGACCTCGTTTTTCGGTACCAGGTTCATGCCTTTGAGCTCTGCTACGACGATGTTGGCATCTGCACGTGCGAACTCATGGAAAGGCTTGAGCTTGGTCTCCAGCGCTGCATCGGATACCGCTGGTGTGCCATCTGCGCCTTTTACAGGGACCGCAGTCGCTTCCTTGTTAGTCAGCACGACCTTGCCGTCTTTCTTTTCGAAAGTCAGGTCAATGCGAGAGAGATGCGTACCGTATTTGTCTGGCTCTGTGATGAGGACGCCGTTGATCTCTTCCTTTTTCACAAGCTTGTGCATGTGACCTGCAAAAATCGCAGTCAGTTCTGGAACGGCGTTTGCGATATCTGCTACGCCCGTACCCGGAATACCGTTTTCATTCTCGATGCCCATGTGCATGAGACCGATCATGACGTCTACTTTGCCTTCCAGCTCTTTTACGGCTTTCTTGGTTTCTTCTACCGGATTTTTGATCACGAGGCCATCCAGATGATCGGTCCCTTTTTCGAAATCGGTAATCATCGGCGTGTTCATCCCAATGACGCCGATTTTTACACCGCCACGCTCAATGATCGTGTACGCAGGCAAGAAACGCTCGCCATTTTCCTTGTAAATGTTCCCTGCCAAAACAGAGCCTTTGTATTGGCTGCTGACCTTGTCCAATACATCGAGTCCAAAATTAAATTCATGATTGCCAAAAGCCCACGCGTCATAGTTCATTTCGTTCATCGCGACCATGATAGGAGACTGCGGTTGGTCGTTGAAAAGCTCTGCCGAGTTGTCTTGGATCGAATCGCCTGCATCCAGCAACACAGTGTTCGGATTTTCTTTGCGAATCTCTTTAATCATCGTGAACAACTGCGTCATGCTGCCATTTGGATTCGGACCATCCAGAGCATAATCCCACGGCATGAATCGTCCGTGAATGTCAGATGTACCCAGCAGCGTAATTTTGGTAGGTGTTTCTGCGGCCTTTACCGGTGCGGCGATCCCCATCATCGCACTGCCAAGCACCATGGATGTAAGTGCTACACTTAATAAGCCCTTCGCTAGTTTTTTCATGTTTTCCCCTCTGTCTCTCTTAATCTGTCAGTGCCCTCAATGTTGTTGCTCTTATTGTCCTCCTGTTCTATTTTGTATGAAAATTCTGGTTTGCTATCTAACTATAGCAGGCATATGAAAGGAAAAATAGCAAAAAAAGCCGTGACGTAAATGTCACGACTTGATCGCTACATAGTTCTGCAAACACTCCAAAAAGAGTTCTCCGTACTTCTCGAATTTCGCGTCGCCTACTCCTTTGATCTGGAGCATGGCCTGTTTGTCAGTCGGACAAACACTGCTCATTTCCTTCAAGGTACTGTCTGGGAAAATCACGTACGGCGGTACTTTTTGTCGCGTCGAGATTTCCTTGCGCAATGCACGTAGATGCTCGAACAACTCGTCATCCTCTGTCAGTTGCACAGGACGTATCGCTATTTTTTGCACGACGCGCTCTTCGCCCCGCAGAACAGGCAATGCCCGCTCCCCCAGCTTTACGATTGGATATTGGCTCTCCGTCACTTGCAAATAGCCTTCGGCAATGAGGAGCTGGATCAAGTCTGCGATCTCTTTTTCCTTGTATTCCTTCATCAGACCGTACGTAGGCAACTGATCGAAGGAAAACTGGGTAACCTTTTTATTCTTGGAGCCTTTGAGTACCTGCGCGACGAGTGCGGCACCGAAGCGCTCTCTCATACGTTTGACGCAGGAGAAAATCTTCTGCGCTTCGAGCGTAATATCGGACAGCTCAGTCTCATCGGTGCAGTTCGCACATCGTCCACATACGGCAGCATCTGTTTCGCCGAAGTATTGCACGATGTTTTGCTGCAAGCAGCGCGGCGTCCGGCAATAGTCGATCATCGCGTACAGCTTTTTGTACTCAAGCTCCTTGCGCTCGTCCAGCAGTTGATTCTGCTCGATGAAAAACGTTTGTGTCTGGATATCCTGTGGCTGAAACAGTAGAATACACTCACTTGGCTCCCCATCGCGTCCCGCACGGCCTGCTTCTTGGTAATACGCCTCCAGGTTTTTCGGCATGTTGTAATGAATGACGTAGCGCACATTGGACTTGTCGATGCCCATACCAAATGCGTTGGTCGCGATCATCGTCCGGACATCATCGTACAGAAATGCCTCCTGGTTGGCCGCACGCTCCTCTTCCGTCAGTCCTGCATGGTATTTGGTCACAGCAAAGCCACGCTTGTCCAAATCTGCATGCAAGGCGTCCACGTCTTTTCTCGTTGCCGCATAAATAATGCCCGCCTGCTGCTTATTCGCCCGCAAGTACGCCTGAATGAATTCTCGACGGTTCTCCCCCTTGCGTACAGACAAGATGAGATTGTCTCTGCCAAACCCTGTGATAAAAAGGCGCTCGTCCTGTAATTGTAGCTGTAGCTTGATGTCCTCTGTTACTTCCGGAGTCGCTGTCGCCGTCAAGGCTGCGACGAGCGGGCGCTGTGGCAAAGATTGAAGAAAACGAGCAATCGCCAAATAACTCGGACGGAAATCGTGCCCCCACTGCGAGACGCAATGCGCTTCGTCCACTGCTATAAACGAAATCGGTACATCCTGAATCAGGTTTTGGAACGCCTCGGATTCCAAACGCTCTGGAGCGATATACAACAGCTTGTACTCTCCTCGAGCTGCCATACGCAGTCGATCGCGAACCTCGCTATAATCCAGTGAGCTGTTAATTTGGGTGGCGGGAATGCCCATGCTGACTAGCACGTCGACCTGATCCTTCATCAGCGAGATGAGTGGGGAGATCACGATGGTTACGCCGTCCTGGAGCATCGCTGGGACTTGATAACAGATGGATTTCCCGCCACCTGTGGGCATGATGCCTACGGTGTCATGTCCAGCTAACAGGCTCGTGATGATTTTTTTCTGGCCTTCTCGAAATGATTCGTAGCCAAAGTACTTTCGTAAAATCTCTTGCGCTTTATCTAACAAAGAGAATCACCTTCTCTTTCGACGGATTTTCAATGGTTTCTATTAGTGTAAACATAGGCATTGGGACAAAACAAGGGGGGACTGGTTTGTTTGGGTCAACATGGTGGAGGAGAAGAAAAAGCACAGTTCTCTTCGACTCTGACACGCCAGCATGGGGGATTGACTGGCCGTCTCCACTTAAAAAAGGGGACCGTCGAGCCAAAGCCACCCTACGGGCGGAAGTTTCTCAAGGGAGATGTGTTCGACAAGCGTGGTCCCCTTTTTAAGTTCTGACTGGGTAGGCGTTGTCAAGGTCTGCTAGCCCTGTGCTTTTTCTTCTCACCAGCTTTGGTCGTTCATCGATACCTCTGATACTATCAAATATCAAAAAAGCACCACATGGGTGCTTAATATGTAGCCTATGAAGTTACCGAATAGATGAATCGCTTTTTCTGTATTACCCAAATGAACAAGTACACGATATACCCGAATATCCCGCCCGCTGTATTCAGGAGCAAATCATCGACATCAAACGTTCCTACATTCATCACGAGCTGTGTCAACTCTACACCGAGGCTTAACATCAGGGATAGCAGGATGACTCTGAACAGGGAACCGGCTTTTTTCGGAAACAGGAGTGGCAGCAGAAATCCTAGCGGCATGAAGGCGATCACGTTGCCTACGAAGTTCACCGCACTATGCCAGCTTTGGTTATATCGAATGGCTTTGACATAGTTCTCGATTTCATGAAGGGGCACCAAATTGCTCCGGTAGCGCAACCGCTCCACAATCACAGACGGATCGCTCCAAATGATTTTCCACTGATCTAATAGCAAGCTGATATCCAAACTGCCGAATTTAAACAGCAGTACCTTCACGATGAGAAACAAGTAAAGGGCAAACACTGCATAACCAGCAATAGCAAGCAGTTCTGTCGGTCTCTCCATTTTTTGCACGTTATCCATTGTTAAACCCTCTCTCCATCAGAATCGCTGCCTGTGCATCGACCTTCTCGTATGTTTTTTCCGTTAGCGCAATGGGTCCTTGGAATTTCCAATCTGCTTCTACTGAGTCTGAATCCCGCAAAAGCGTCAACCCGACGAATATAGTCAGCATGAGCACAGCCCATGTTGTTTTCCTCATAAAAAAAGCCCTCCTACATCTGCAAAAACAAAGGCTGTAACCTTCATGCAGTCAGGATAGACTTTTCGATTAAAATTAACGGAAACGAAAGGTAAAGAAAAAGTAAAGCTTTTCTCAAAGGCTTGAAATTGTATGTGGGAGCCAAACTGTGAAGGTCGTCCATTCCTTTGTGCTTTCGACGGAAATGCTGCCTTGGTGCAGGTCGATGATGCTTTTGGCGATAGCGAGACCGAGACCCGAACCTCCTGTCTCTTTCGAACGTGAGCCCTCCACCCGAAAAAAGCGTTCAAACAAGCTCGGCACATATTCAGCCGGGATCGGCGCTCCGTTATTGGCGACAGAAATCGCGATACCTTCTCCTTGATAGAAAACGCGAATGACAATTTCCGTACCATCGCGTCCATATTTCACGGCGTTGGAAATAAGATTTTCCAGAACCCGAACGAGCTTGTCTGTATCTCCTGCCATTTCAATTTTTTGATCAGGCGTATCTACGACTAAACGCAGCCCTGCCTCATTCGCTACGAGTCGAAAGCCTACCGATACTTGCTCAACCAGCTCTACCAGGTCAAACTCCGTTCGGTTTAAATACGCCCCGCGATTGCGGACCTTCGTGTACTCAAACAAATCATTGACGAGCACATTCATCTGCTTGGCCTTCTCGTAGGCGATATGGGCGTAATGCTTGAGCTTCTCGTCGTCCTTGTATTTGTTCTGCTCAATCAGTCCCAGGTAGCCAATAATGGAGGTCAACGGCGTTCGCAGATCATGGGAAACGTTTGTAATCAATTCATCCTTCGATTGTTCCAGCCGCCGCTCCTCCTCCATCGCATCCAAGGCGCTTTTGACCAGAGCATGGATGCTATCGACTACTTGGCCCAAGCTGCCGTTCGGACGAATGGAAATCTGGTGATGATAATTGCCTTTCGCAATGAAATGCAGTTCGTTTATGATTTGCTCCATCTGCTTTTGTTCCAGGTACTTGCGGATACGAATGACAGACCACGCTACAAACATACCCGTCGCGATTAAAATAATCGGGATTTTAAAGGAATTGATATCGAAATTGACCCGCAGCTTCCAGATGTAATCTCTGATTTGCGGGATGTTGTAAAAATAGTTGTTAGCGAGAAAAGCAGCCAACTGAAAAACAGCGTAGATGATCATGAGGCCAAGCAGCAAATCGAAAAGGATGCGGATAAAATCCTTGGCTCTAAGCTTCAATTTTATAGCCGACCCCCCAGACCGTCTGTATCACCTTTTCGCCATTGGTCGCCTTCTCCAGTTTTTCCCGCAGGTTGCTGATGTGAACCATCACCGTCTTGTAGGAAACGAAATTCTCCATTTTCCAGCAACGGTCAAAAATTTCTTCCGAGCTGAATACTCGATTCGGATGGCTTGCCAGAAGATGCAGGACGGAAAATTCCAATGCCGTCAGCTTGATCGGGGTGCCTTCTTTTGTCTGAACGAAGTGACTTTGCTTGTCGATAATCAATGGCCCCGCCTCAATCACATGATCCTGTTTGCTTGGCTGCGTGTAGTTTGACCGTCGCAGGAGAGACTTGACCCGCGCAATCACTTCCAGCGGATTAAACGGCTTCGCCACGTAATCGTCTGCGCCCGTCATCAAGCCCAGGATTTTGTCCATATCATTCGTTTTGGCACTCGCCATCAGAATGGGGATGGTCGAGTTTTTTCGTATTCGCTTGGTAACTTCCAGCCCATCCAGATTCGGCATCATCACATCCAGAATGACGAGATCGATGGGCTTCTGCTCCAGCCTCTCCATCGCTTCCAGACCGTCAAAAGCCTTTTCGATCTCATACCCTTCGTTGCTCAAATATATCGCCATCAGCTCTACAATCTCTTTGTCGTCATCTACAATCAAAATCCTCACGGACAAACACCTCCGAACTCGTGCATGGTAGATATAGATAGCATCACTATAACAAGAATTGTTAAAGAAAAGGTAAAGCAAGTAATTGTTCTCTAACATTATCGCCATTCCGTTCACGAGACCAACAGAGCGAATGAGAGAGCAATATTTCAAACATCCCCTTGTGTTATAACTAACTTGAATTTCAATCAAGGGAGATGAAACCATGAGTAATTTAAAAGGGAAAATTGCATTGGTAACCGGAGCAAGCCGTGGGATTGGTCGTGGTATCGCATTACGTCTGGCACAGGATGGCGCATTGGTCGTCGTACACTATGGAAGACGACAAGAAGAAGCAGAAGCAGTCGTACATGAGATTGAACGAACGGGAGGCCAAGCATTCGCAATCGGTGCGGATTTGCGCACCCTTGACGGCATTCGCGATTTATTTGCGACATTGGACGAAGCACTGCAGAAACGTACAGGAGATCATCATTTTGACATTCTCGTCAATAACGCTGGGATCGGACAAATCTTAACGTTGGAAGAGGCTACCGAGGAATCGTTTGACGAGGTCATGAACATCAATGTCAAAGCGCCGTTTTTTATGATCCAACAAGCATTGCCCCGCTTAAGAAAGGAAGGCCGAATCATCAATCTCTCATCCTTTGTGACTCGTGCAGCTTCCCCAAGTGTGTTCACTTATAGTATATCGAAGGGAGCTGTTAACACACTAACGCTAGCTCTGGCTAAACAACTGGGGAGCCGTCACATTACGGTAAACGCGATCCTGCCTGGCATTATTAACACGGAGATGAATGCTGGCACGTTGCAAAATAATCCGGATGGGCAGAAGTACGCCGCTGGACTTTCCACCTTCAACAGATGGGGAGAGCCTGGTGATGTAGCGGATATTGCCGCCTTTCTCGCTTCCTCGGACAGCCGTTGGGTAACCGGTCAATTGATTGATGCTAGTGGCGGATCGCATCTGTAATGGTTCTCAAAAAAATAACCGATGGCCACAATCACGGGACCATCGGTTTTGTTTATAAAGATACTATTCTTTTGGATGAATCATTTGTTCAGGACGCACGACTTGATCGAATTGCTCTTCGGTCAGCAAATTGCTCTTGATCGCCGCTTCCTTAAGTGTGATGCCTTCTTTGTGAGCCAGCTTCGCAACTGCTGCCGCATTTTCATAGCCGATATGCGGGTTCAGTGCCGTCACCAGCATCAGCGAGTTGTTCAGGTTTTCTTTGATCACGGTCAGATCTGGCTCGATACCTACTGCGCAATTGTCATTGAAGGACTTCATAGCGTCTGCCAACAATCTTGCGGATTGCAGGAAATTGTAGATAATCACTGGCTTGAATACGTTCAATTCGAAGTTCCCTTGGCTTGCGGCAAAGCCAATGGCAGCATCGTTGCCCATCACTTGGCATACGACCATCGTCATCGCTTCGCTTTGGGTCGGATTTACCTTCCCTGGCATGATGGAGCTGCCTGGCTCGTTCGCCGGAATGATAAGTTCACCGATTCCGCAACGTGGGCCGCTCGCCAGCCATCTCACGTCGTTGGCGATTTTCATCAGATCCGCAGCCAGTGCTTTCAGGGCACCATGTACATGAACGAGCTCGTCATGGCTGGTCAGCGCGTGGAACTTGTTTTCTGCGGTCACGAATTGGTGGTTGGTTTCCTTGCTGATTTCTGCTGCGACCATTTCACCGAAGCGCGGGTGCGCATTGATGCCTGTTCCTACCGCTGTACCGCCAATCGCCAGCTCACGCAGGTACTCATTGCTCTCCTTGATCATCTTTTTCGATTTTTCCAGCATGCGTACCCAACCGCTGAATTCTTGGCCCAGCGTCAGCGGAGTCGCGTCCTGCAAATGCGTACGACCGATTTTGATGATATCCATATAGGCTTCGCTTTTTTCTTTCAGCGTTGCTTGTAACAGCTTAATTGCAGGCAGTACTTGCTCCTCGATAGCGACCAGTCCAGCCATGTGCATCGCTGTCGGGAATGTATCATTGGAGCTCTGCGATTTATTCACATCATCGTTGGCGTGGATGCGAGTCGAGCTGCCCTTCTCTTGCAGCAATTGGTTCGCGCGATGAGCAATGACTTCGTTGACGTTCATGTTGGATTGCGTGCCGCTGCCAGTTTGCCAGACAACCAGTGGGAAATGCTCATTCCATTTTCCTTGGATCACTTCATCTGCTGCCGCCACAATCGCTTCTGACTTTTCATTGTCGAGCTTGCCCAGCTTTTGATTCGCCAGAGCAGCGCTTTTTTTTAAGATGGCAAACATGCGAATCAGTGGAAGCGGCATTTTTTCTTCGCCGATTTCAAAGTTTTGGAAGCTGCGTTGTG
The DNA here is from genome assembly GCF_949767855.1 of Brevibacillus sp. IT-7CA2. Lineage (NCBI taxonomy): Bacteria > Bacillati > Bacillota > Bacilli > Caryophanales > Paenibacillaceae > Brevibacillus > Brevibacillus sp. IT-7CA2. The sequence continues at coordinate 100,117 of NZ_CATKQT010000055.1, read as the reverse complement.
TTTGGGCGCCCCACAGCTTATCCGCCGGAACCTTGATTTCTCCAATCGTGTCCTTTTCAATTCTGAATTCCATTTCGCATCCTCCTCAATATCGAACATTTTACTTATGTCAAAAAGGAAATGAAGCAGTTCTTCTCCATTAAAATGATAATGATTTTCATTCTTGTTATCAAGAGAGGAAGTGTTTTTTCTGGAAAAATGAAAAATAATGTTGCCCTCAAACGGTTGGGGTCAGGGGAAGCCCTGCCACATGTCTTCCAGTCGCCTGTATCCTCACTTTGTTCGGGCGGTCTCCTTCCAGACATGTGACAGTGCTTTCGCATCGATTGAGTGTAGGAGGAGCTTTTACAACGTTTTGTAAGTGATTCAGGGAGACTTCATGAGCACCCTTTCAAGAAGTAAACAAAAAGCCGCGTAGAAGAAGCGCATTTCCAGTCCAAGCGCCTCTGGAGCCCGACCCAGCGCAGGGAAAAATGGCGGGGAATTTCAGCTTCACTTATGAAATCCTTCTTCGAAACATCTACGTTTGAAGCGCTCCCGCCATTTTTTCCGGAGCAGACAGTCTTCACCCTCAGCAGGGCGGAGGCCGAAGCGTAGACTGGAAATGCGCTTCTTCCCTCACGACAGCCCCTTGAAATGAAAAAGACGAAAGCCACATCATGGCCTCCGTCTTCTATTATTCCTTTTTTATCTGCTTTCTACTTCTACGGAAACGACATGATCTACCGCTTTCAGGAGACTGTATATATCCGTCGTATACGTATTTTCCGACGCCGTAATCATCATTTCCAGCCTTTGCAGATTATTGTCCAAGTCTTTGACCTTCACCCGCTTCACTTGCAGTTCGAGGTGCTTAATCTGCTTGAAAACCAAATCCAAATCGCCCCCGCCTTCGACCACAATCTTGATCGACAAATCTCTTTGTCTAAGCGATTCTGGACCAATCAAGCGAAGAAGGATCGGGAACAAATTAATCGCCAAAATAATGAGGATCGTCGCGGTCACTGCCTCAAAATAAAATCCTGCTCCTACTGCAATCCCAAGTCCAGAAGCTGCCCAGACCATCGATGCTGTGGTCAAACCCGAAATGACATCATTACTCCGGCGTAGAATAACACCAGCCCCAAGGAAACCTACACCGCTCACAATTTGAGCAGCCAAGCGCAGCGGGTCCATATTCGTGTGTCCAGGCACGGAGAACCGATGCACGGATTCAATCGAGACAATCGTAATGAGACAGCTCGCAACCGAAATAACCATGCTGGTTTTTACACCCAGCGGCTTGTGCTTGAGCTGCCGATCCATACCAATCATCAAGCCTAGAAATAGTGCAACTCCTAGTTTTAGCAAAAAATCATACGTCGTGAATACCGAGAGTGACATGAGTCTCTCCCCCCATCTGCATTGATGTCAGGTTATCTTCCATCGTCTATGATAAGAAGTATATCTGGTCTTTCCCCTAGTGTAAACGGGGCTTTCATTCTTCATGCAAAAAGCGGAAAACCCCCACATTAGGGATTTTCCGCTTATCTGTTTCCTTATGAATGGCTGCGAATCATGCGTTTCTGTAACGACAGCAGACGTCCAAAAAGGAAGATGGCACCAGCAGCCAATCCCGTAATCAGACCAATCCAGTATCCGAATGCTGCAAGCGAAGTGAATTTCGCCAGAATGTATCCCAAAGGCAAGCCAATCACCCAATAAGATATCAGCGCAACGATAAAGGTAATGGTCACATCCTTATACCCGCGCAGTACCCCTTGAATAGGAGCCGCGACGGCATCAGAGATCAGGAAGAGGATCGAGTACATCAAGAAATGCTGGGCAAGCTCCAACACCTCGATGTCGGTCGTATAAAAACCAGCCACCTGCTTGCTAAACATCAGCAAGCTGATTCCGAACAAAAGGGCGATACCAAGCGCGATACCTATCCCCAAATAACTGTACTGCTTCGCGTCCCGGAACCTTTTGGCTCCAACCTCAAAGCCGACGACAATCGTCAACGCCATGGATATGCTCAATGGCACCATGTACAGGAATGAAGCGAAGTTCATCGCGGCCTGATGCGCCGCAATCGTAATCGTGCTGTATTCACTCATGAACAAAGTGACGGCCGCAAAAATGCTAACCTCGCAAAAGATCGAAAATCCGATGGGAAGCCCCAGCTTCAGCAGCTCTTTCCATGCTTTCGTCGAGATCCGATGAAAGTGGGAGAACAAACCGAACTCAACGAATGGATGTACACGATTCACGACAAACAGAGTAATCAGCAAAATACACCAGTACGTTATGCCAGACGCAAGCCCGGCACCGATTCCACCCAGTCGAGGCAAACCAAAGTTACCAAAGATAAGAGCGTAGTTCAGCAAGACATTAATCGGCAACGAAAGCAGGGTAATGAACATCGTTACCCGTGTCTGTCCTAATGCGTCGATAAAGCAACGGAACACCGTATAAAGAAACATCGGAATAATTCCAATAGCGATTGCATGCAGGAAGCCGCGAGCAATCGTGCGCACCTCAGGCTCCAATTGCATCCAGTTCAGGATCGGATCAAGCACCACACCACCGACGATGATGACACCGACCGCAATCCCCACACTCAAATACAAGGCCTGCATGACCGTGTAAGGCACCTGATTTTGTTTCCCTGCCCCAACCATCTGCGCAACCATCGGCATGACAGCCATCAGAATCCCCGTCAAGCCTGCTTGAACAGGTGTCCATAGACTAGCCCCAATCGCTACCCCCGCCAAATCTGTCGGACTGGCATGTCCAGACATGATGGTATCAGCGAACGTCATCGAAAACAGCGCCAGTTGTGATATCAAGATCGGAAGCAAAACAGCCAAAAACTGTCGCCATTTTTCTTTTAGCGAATAGGTTTCATTCATTTTTCATTTCCTTCTAACCTTATAAGATGGGCAAACAATCTCGCATCAACTGTGGTCGGAGACTGTTTATCGTTCAAATTATAAGTATATCAAAACAAGTAGGAATCAGCAAAATAGTGGCTGCATTTACACAACAAAGCCCAGGCAGTTCACCCGGGCTTTGCAACATTATTCAGCCAGCTTCCATACATCGGCTTTCCCTGGCTCTTCGCCTTTGGTCCACCATTTTGCTTCATAAACCTTGTCTCCGTAGTTCACTTGCGCTCCGCCATCATACGCTTTGTCGGAATCCCACGACAGTACGACATCGCTCACCAGTTTCCACGCATCGGAACGGTCTGGCTGTTCACCAGTAACCCACCATTTTGCTACGAATTCCATTCCATCATACAAGACGCGGTTGCCCTGTACATACACAGCAGAGGAATCCCACTCAGCAATTTCACCTGGTACTTCAGGCTTTTTCTCCGTTGTGCTTGCAGCAAAAGGTGCGCTCTCTTCGGAGATATTTCCTGCAGCATCAACTGCCTTGATCGTATACGTATAAGATGTTCCTGCCGTTAATCCTTTATCGACAAAGGAAGGCCGCTCAACTGTTCCTACGTGGGAGCCATCACGGTAAATCTCATATTTCACCACACCAACATTGTCTCGGGAAGGACTCCACATGAGGTCGATTTCTGTCTCCGTTGGATGGTGAGTCATGATTCCTGCTGGTGCCGCCGGTGCTTCTGTATCCACGATATCTTCTGCTTTTGTGCGAACGGTTAGTGCTTTGCTAGCGTTAGACTCTTTCCCTTTGCCATCGACTGCCACAACGGTGTAGCTATAAGCCGTAGCAGGCGTCAAATCTTTGTCCGTGTATGCTGTTTCTTTGGTAGATGCGATTAATTTGCCATCGCGATACACGTCGTACTGCTTGATTCCGTCAGTTGCCACGGATTTTGTCCAGCCAAGCTCAATGCTTGTAGCTGTTTGTGATACAGAAGTCACATTGCCTGGAACGGTAGGCTTTTCTACGATACCTGTTCCATTGTTAATCAAATTCACGTCAATTGCTTGGTAAAAGGCCATGCCCGTATCGGCAATTTCCCAAACACCCAAAATAATGTGGTAACCGCTACGATCTGTCGGTACATTGCACGAATGCGTTACCGTGAATGGCGGTCTTTTCCCTCCGTCCTGGAACGAGCAGAACAGTTCCAGATCCGCTCGGGCAAGCGGTTTGTTAGGATTCCAATCTTTTTTCGTGATGTAATATTTCCACTCCGCTGTACTATGCGGGGCTGTTAGATTCCAAGTAAACGCATTTTGTCCACCCTGCAAGGTAACCTTGGTCCAGCGATCTGCTGTTTGTGTGTAAAGCTCAGGATAGCGGCCTGCACCGGTAAATTCACCATCGGCAGGACCTGATTGCGGGAACGAACCGATTCCCTCCACGCTTTGCGGTTCATACTGGATTTGACCGCAGCCTGTGTTTTGCCCCGTCTTACACAAGTAAGAGCGACTCGCTGGTGATTCGATGTACCCGTGAGCTGAGGCCTTCTCAGCGAACACGAGAGTAGCTGCGCCCGCCACCAGCATCATTGCCAGCATGAACAAAAGCGACAGCCCTTTACTGAACAGTTTGTTTCTCAACCCTACGTTATCCATTTATTTATCTCCTCTTTTCTGGATTAGGATCGAATACCATGTTACAGAAAATTTTTCCAGTATTACAGATTCTGAATACCTAAACCAAAACCTACCAAATACCTGAATTCCAGTAAGGAAATAGGAGATTATTCAGGAGTGTATACCTATGCATGAAAATTTATATGCATCTTTCGGGACTATTAGATCAATCATTAGAAAAAAGTCAGGGCATACCTCTGTTGATTAGCTATGAAGTATGGATCACTGTTTTTCATCTGTACGAATTAACTACTCTTTGGAAAACCTTTTATTCAAACTGACCCTTCCTAAATTCCATTTTGTAAAAATCATTTCTCTTTTTTCTTCAAATGATCTATTTCCTTTTTTAATTGACTAATTTGTGCCTGTAGATCATCGGTTGAATTATTATTTTTTTCGAATATCTTCTTGAAAAAACTTGCTAGTACCAACACAATGCCAATTATCATTATTCCTGTTAATAATAAGATCTCCATATTAGAACCCCCACTTAATTAATAATTATTTAACATATATACTTTGACAAACATCACCATAAATTGGTAGTATATGGTTAGTTTACAACATTTTAGATTTGGAGTGATTTTTTTGAAAATAAAAACATTACTAACTAGTGCGTTATCTTTTCTGTTATTGGCAAGTTCGTTGGCTTCTCCAGTGTATGCCGGAACTCCAGGTGATGGAGATTACGATAAAAAGAGTAGGTCCGTAGGTGGTGCTACGGCCACTCTTGTGCATGACACTGTCTATAGTGGTTCTGAATGCGGTATGACTGCTAAAGCTGTATATACCGGCACTGCAAATAAAAAAATGGACGCCATGGGTTTTAGCTATGAAGTATATAGTTTATTTGATCAAGAAAATCCATACGACAGCGATGCAGCTAGTGATTCTGACACTTCACGAATAAGTGCTGTTTCCAAAAAAACTGATGGTTTTTGGAAATCAGAAGCAGATTTTGATTATGCAAAAGGTGGGTCAACATGGTCTCCTTTTTCAAGAATATATAATTGTGCAGAGAACCCAGGTGTCAGAGCAAAGTCTCTAGAGTCAGATCAAATTCCTCAACCTCCTTCAAACGATAATATTGATTATTTTATCAATCTTGTAGAAAATTACCAAGAACAAACAAAATCTAACAAAAAACGTTCTTTATCTAAATCAGAAAAAACAGATGAACAGGACATAGTAGAACTATTTTTCCGCGATCAGGAACAAAAGTTAAAAGAATACAATGTAAAGCTATCCGATATTGAGATTGATGGACAACCAAAAGATTTAACAAATATAAAAGACTTTGAAGACCAAGTTACAGGTATTCAATTCGATAATACCAATGAATCAAAATTAATTAAGGTTATCCACTTTAAAGAAATTGAAGCAACTACTGACGAAAAAACATTTTCGGTCTTACCGTATGCATTTATCGATCAGACAAACAATCGAGTAGACTCAGGTTTTATTACAGAAGAAATTACTAAAGAAAATACTGAAGAAGAAGAAGAAGAGGAAGAAGAAAATCCCAATTTAAAACTATCAAAGATACCTTCAAAAGCACGCACCGGCGCTTATATTAACTTTGATATGTTTGATGACAAACCAACTAATCAAAAGTACTATTATAGTAAAAATAACGATTGGTGGTATGAAAAGGATTTAGCTGGACATGGTGATACTGTTTGGAAATTAAAACATCGTGGCTCAAAAGAATATTGGTCATTTACTGCCGCTGGGAAAATTATCAGATACAAAGGTAATTAAAATATGAATTGAAATATAAAAATGAAGTGTCCTTTTTAAATTGGAGACTTCATTTTTATATTAAAAAGGAGACTAAAATTGGATGCAACAAATGTCTGTTCTTGCAAAAGAGGAATTTAAAATACTAAAAAACCACTTTACAGATTTTGACATAATCAACCGCTTTAGTTCAGGAAAATACATATCATTAATAGATAGATATCCTCGCAAGTTAACTTACGAGGAGGCCAAAAACACTTCTCTTTCCTATTCTAAAGATTGGCCACGTTCTTCAAATTTAAAACATGAATACTTACTTAATGAACAAAAATATTTACTTTTGCTGAAAATGGCTTATGAACATAACGATAAAGAATGCGTGTATGTATTCTGTAAAGATTTTATGCACCCTGAAATAAGATGGATAGACTATCTGGATCAAGAAGATAAAGATCTAGCGAGGAACATTATTTCGTTTATTAAAGATAACAGGCAGGAAATATTGAAAGTTTCCGATTTCGACATTTTAACAATACTAACAAAAATGAATTTAAGAGAAGCCATTTATTGCAATTTCTTTTTTGATAAAACTAAATCTGTCCTTATAGGATATTATGAAATGATATTTTTACTATATTGTAATGCTGAAAACACACTAAACGAATATAAAAAAATGGCTACGACATGCAATTTATTTACTAGAACTCCCAACACATAATACTGCTTGAATCTGTAAAATATTCTGTGTAAACTCTCAACCTCTAAACTACTATGAGTCTTAGAAAGGTTCGGAAATTTTTATAATTTCAAAAGAGCAGATCAAGCAGTGGCTCAAAGAGAACCTCATGAAGTCTAGAAAAAAGTTATATTTCCCGCAGACGATGCCCTTCTAAAGATATATCTCGTACCCATGGATGTTACGAAAATGGACGGAACGAGTCCACAATTTGGATAGCTTCTAGGATCGCGTACGACCACACATCTATTAACCAATAAAAGAAAGGCTTCATCCCCGGGACATCTTTTTTCTAAACCAACGCTTCAAGGGTTTGCTTCACCTTACACCATTGACCCTATTGGTTCCAAAAAAATGTCCTAATTAGGTGGATGAAACCTTTTCATAAATTTAGGTTGATTTTCTCATAAATAGTGATAATAACCCAAAAATTCGTAAATAACCCTTCATAATAGTTGTCATTAAAACAAGCTACTTAATTATGATTGATCTCCTCAGTAAGTAGCTTGTTAGGTACTTATTCAATTGTTGTTTACATCAACAGCAACGGAACTATTTTCCCGTCATTTACATCGATCAACCCCAGATCCGTCAGCTTCAAGGCTGGACTGACCGGTAAGGAATGCGTGCTGATCGACATGATCGGGTTGTAGTGATCGTAACCGAGCGACTCCATGGCACGGCGAAGTTGTTCGACTTCCTTTGCAGTTTTTTCCAATGGTTTCTCTGTCAAAATGCCTCCGACCGGCAAATGAAGGCTCGCGATCACCTTGCCATCCTCGACCACGTAAAAGCCGCCCTGGTTGCGGATGACTTCGTTGGCTGCGACCATCATATCGTGCGGATTGTGTCCGACAACCAAGAGATTGTGGTTGTCATGCGAATAGCTGGTGGCTACCGCCCCTCGCTTGATCGTATCTCCGCTGATCAAGCCATAGCCGCGGTTACCGTTTTTGCCATAGCGTTCAAAGACGGCGATCAAGCCGTACGGGCTCTCCTCCCACAAGAGTTGTCTTTCGCGCACCTCAGCGATTCCACGGTGATCCTCTGTAAAAGTAGAACCGTTTTGAACGAGCATGACCCGACATGGATAACGATTGTCCGGCACATCTACTGTGACGTGGAAGTCTTGCTCTGTAAGTGGCGATAGCTTGATGCTCTCATAAAAGTGCGCAGGAAACTGCTTTTCTTTGACCACTTGTCGGTACTCTTCCTTGACGTCGTAAGCTTTCTTCCCATTTTTATAGACGCGTTCGATCTTGAGTTCATGCAGATCAGACACCAACAGGAAATCCGCTATTTTACCAGGAGCAATCGCCCCTCGATCCGTCATGTTCATACGTCTGGCTGGGGTAAATGTACTCGCGTAGATCGCGCGCTCTGGTTGCATGCCCATTTGAATGGCTTTTTTCACGATATGGTTCAAATGTCCACGATTGACCAAAGAATCGGTCATCACATCATCCGTCACAAAACAAAAATGCTCAGAAACATCTTCCTTTACAAAAAAGTCCATGACTTCATCCGTCATCGATTTTTCTTGAATCTCCAGAAACATGCCGGCTGCAATTCTCGCTTCCATGCCCTCACGCGTCTGGTGCGTATGATCGGAGTCCACTCCCGCATAAATGACGCGATGCAGGTCCAAATCAAGCAATTTCGGGACGTGCCCCTCGATGACGAGCTTCGGATACGTCTTGCGGATATGCTCCAGGATACGATTCGTCTTGCAGTCAGGGTCCTTGATGATATCTACGTAATTCATGATTTCGCCGAGGCAAATAATCTCTTCAGAACGCAAGAGCTCGTCCATGTCTGCAATCTCGACAGACCCACCTGTCGTTTCCATCGAGGTAGCCGGTACGGAGCTCGGGATCGCGTACAGCATATCAACGACACAATCACGGCTCGCACGAATCATCTCTTTGATCCCTTCGATTCCGAACACATTGGCCATCTCATGCGGCTCCGGTACGATCGTCGTCACTCCGTTTTGAATCAAACCAAAGGAAAATGTCTCAGGCGTCACCATCGTGCTCTCAATATGCAAGTGAATATCGACCAGACCAGGAATCATGTAGCGGCCCTGTCCGTCCACGATCTCGGCAGCTTCAAATGTTTCCGTACTCCGCTCCCCAATATAGTAGAATCGTCCATCCAAAACAGCGACGTTTCCGTTGATGAACTTTTTAAAATAGCTATTAAACACTTGGACGTCTTGAATCAACAAATCGACCTTCACGAAAATAACCTCCTGTCTTTAGTCCACGAGTATCACTTTGTCTTTTGGAAACAGCAGATTGACGTTCAGGCCAGTCTTGTACGGCGTCTCCATTTCCTGATTGACCGTGAAGTCGCCCAACTCTGTTTCCACGACATATTGATAGCTGCGTCCCAAAAACGTGCTTACCTTTACCGTCCCGCGCAGACGGTTCATTCCCGACTCGGTGCTCTCTTCTGTCGTCACGAGGAGGTCATCTGGTCGCATTGCGCATTTTTTGCCGGATGGATTCGCCGTGCCCGGATTTTTGGACGCGGTAAAATGGTGGTCACCGACACGCAGGCCAATTTCTCCGTTCTGCTCGGTGCGCTCTGCAAAGTCGATGAAGTTGGTAAAACCGATAAAGCTAGCGATAAACTCCGTCTTCGGATATTTGAAAATCGTGGCTGGATCGTCGAGCTGCTCGATCACACCCTTGTTCATGATCGCCACCTGATCCGAGATGGAGAAGCACTCCTCCTGGTCATGCGATACGTACACAGTCGTAATTCCCAGCTCCTGCTGAATGCGACGGATTTCTACGCGCATGTTGATCCGCAGGTTGGCATCGAGGTTACTGAGCGGCTCATCGAACAGCAGCAGGTCAGGCTGAATCACCAGTGCCCGAGCAATCGCCACGCGCTGTCTTTGACCACCGGACAACTCCTTCGGGAAACGCTTTTCATAGCCGCCGAGACTCACGACTTCGAGAATTTGCTGCACCCGGGTCTTTACCTCTGTTTCATTGACCTTGCGCAGGCGCAAACCGAATGCCACGTTATCGAAAACAGAAAGGTGTGGAAACAGCGCATAGCTCTGAAACACAAACCCGAAGTTGCGCTTGTTGACCGGAACGCGCGTATAATCTTTTCCGTCAAACATGAAACGGCCATCTTTTGCTTCCAGAAAACCTGCAATCAGTCGGAGTGTCGTCGTCTTTCCGCAACCGCTCGGACCGAGCAAAGAGATGAGCTGTCCTTTTTCGATATTGAGATTGAAGTTTTGCAAAATATATTGATTGTCATAGGCAACCGATACGTTTTCCAGCGTGAGCAATGCCATGAGTTGATGCCTCCGTTATCGTTTTGTAAAGTAGGAAAGCCCCATCAGACGTTCAATGATGAACATGAGAATAGCCGTAAGAATCATGAGCAGCACGGAAATCGCGGCGATCGTTGGATCGAAGTTGTTTTCTACGTACGTCAGCATCTGGATCGGCAGCGTGCTTACCCCTGGTCCTGTCATGAAAACAGAGATATCTACGTTGTTGAACGACTCCAGAAAAGCGATCAGAATCGCAGCAATAATCCCGGAGCGAATATTCGGCAAGACGACTTTGAAAAAGGTTTCGAGACGACCTGCCCCAAGGCTTAAAGCTGCTTCTTCAATGGCGAAGTCAAAGTTGGACAAGGAAGATGCAATGACGCGAATGATAAACGGAAGCATCAGCACCGTATGACCGACGAGAAGTCCCGCATAAATCGGCAAATTGTACACGACAATGACGTATTTCAGCATGGCAAAGCCCATCACGATACCCGGAATCAGGACAGGTGAGATGAAAATGCCATTCAAAATGCCCTTGCCACGAAAATCAAAGCGACTGAGCGCATAGGCTGCTGGAATCCCCAACAAGAGCGCCAAGAGATTCCCCAGCAAGGAAACGAACATCGACGTCTTGAATGTAGTCATGAACATTTCTACATTGAAAATGTTTTCGTACCACCGCCAGGAAAAGCCCTCCGGCGGAAACTTCAAGACGCTCCCCGGCTCAAACGACGTAAAAGAAATGATAATGAGCGGCCCTAGCAAAAACAGAAAGACGAGAGAGGTAAACAGGGCCAACCCGCGATTTTTCTCCTGCATAGCTTCTACCCCTTCGGATTTAATTTCGTCGCCAGCTTGTTCATGAAATAGATGACGACAAATGTAATGACAATCATGATCGTGGCAATGACGGATGCCAAATGCCAGTCATTGAGCGTAATCGCATTTTGATACAGGAACGTGGAGATGACCCGCTGTTTTCCACCTAGCAGGGCAGGCGTGGTGTAGGCGGTCAAGCTTCCGACAAACACTAGAATGCTACCAATGATGAGTCCGGGTACACTAAGTGGCACAATGACCTTCCAGAAGGCAGTCAACTTGGAAGCACCCAAACTTTCCGCCGCCTTCAGCAAATCTGGATCGATGTTTTCCATCACCCCTACCAGCGTAATAATGATCAGCGGCAGGAACAGATGAATCAAACCAATCATCATCGCAGTCGGCGTATATAATATTTCCAACGGCTTATCGATGAGCCCGATTGCAAGCAGCGAGCTGTTCAATAAGCCCTTTTTTCCGAGAATAATCATCCAAGAGAACGACCGCACGACAGAGCTAGTCAGCAAAGGAAAAATCGCCAATGCCAGCAAGATACCCTTTTTGCGTGGGCCCAGCTTGGAAATGTAGTACGCGGCAGGAAAACCAATCAGAACACACGCAATCGTCGTGACCAGACTGACCTGTAGCGTTGTCAGCATAATTTTCAGGAAGTACGCGTCGGTAAGAAATTGCAGATAGCCTTGAATCGTAAAGCTACCATCTTGATAAAGGGTGGATGCAATCGTCATCACGATTGGAATGACCATGAACAGCGTCAAAAACAGCACACCCGGCAACAGCAATAAATAAAGACCCGTTTTTCTCATCTGATTAACTCCTGTTCACGGTATCGTCAGGCTTTCAATGCGCCGATAAAACGCGCAAAGAACGCATCTGCATCTACGTCCAGACAGACGTTTATGTTCGGTTCTTTTTTCAGGCGGTTTTGAAAGTCGCAAACCGTTTGCCCATCACACAGCTCACTTCTCGTTTCGATATCTACATACAGCTTCTGCGTCTTCACCAGCTTGGGATCGAGTGCGACTGCGACAGCCAATGGATCATGCATGGCGCACGCATAGACGCCATTTCGCCCGAAATAGCGATGGAGGTAATCAGACGTACTCTGTCTTACGTACTCGCCCATCGGTGTATCTCCTAGCTCGCGAATATGTTCCTCGTTCAGCAGCACTCTTCGCGTCACATCCAGTCCAACCAGCGTCAATTGTGGGAATCCGGCATGAAACACAACCTTCGCTGCCTCTGGATCGACGTACATGTTATACTCCGCAACCGGCGTCACATTGCCATGCTCGCGGACCACTCCACCCATGAAAATGACTTCCTTGACGTGCTGGACAAGCTCTGGGCATTTTTTGACTGCCAGTGCCAAATTGGTCAGCGGCCCCGTCATGATCAGTGTAATCTCTCCGGAATGCGCGAGTACGTTTTCCACGATGAAATCAGGAGCAAAGCCAGCAGTCGGTTCCTTGTAAATCGGAACTCCGGCAAGGGCACCTCCCAAGCCATCTTCACCATGTACAGCGTGCTCGAAAAACAACGGCCGCAGCAGAGGTTCAGATGCTCCACAGACAACAGGGATTTGCTCGCCGACTTGTAAGAAATCGAGAATTTTGCATGTGTTTTCTGTGGCTTTTCGTAGCGACACGTTGCCATTCACCGTAGTGATGCCAACCAGATCAAATTGCCCGCTCTTCACAGCGAGAATAATGCCAAGTGCATCATCAATGCCCGTATCCACGTCAAGAATGATCTTTTGCACGAGTGGTCCTCCTCACGTTCATTCCTAATAAGAAAACTTCTATCGAAGCCTATTCAACGTGGAGCGACCGCGTTTTAGCGGAATGTTTTCATGCGCTCCGGAATTTATTTTATAAATTCCTATACGTTGAAAAACGAGGGTATATCCGAAATTGTCTATACCCTCGCCCTTTGTTTTTCTATCGTTCGTTATTGCGTGATTTCACGATTCCAACGGTCAATCCATGCTTTGGAGTGCTCGTTAACGAATTTCATGTCCAGCATACGCAGCTTGCTTACGGTTTCTTCCCCGTACGTTACGCCTTTTGCTTCTTCTTCTGTCAGTTGAACAGACTTGTTTACAGGGGAATCGATTTTTGCTTTTGCTGTTTTTTCCTGAACTTCCTTGCTCAGCTGGTAGTTGATGAATTCTTCAGCCAGTGCTTTGTTTTTCGAGCCTTTTACGATGTTAACCGTATTCATGACCGCATATCCGCCGCTTGCAGGTTGTACGAAAACAGCTTCTGGAACAGCGGCTTTGATGTCTTTGAAGTACATTTCCATGATCGGTCCTACGCCGATTTCTTCTTGACCAAACATGTTCACGTATTCGGAAGTCTTATCGTAGAACTTCACTACACTTTGGTTGACTTCTTTCATTTTCGCGAAGGCTTGATCCTCGTTAAATTCCTTGCTGCCCGCGACCGCAGAAGCACTGTCGAGAACCATCGGGCCAGTTGTGGACGTAATGCTTGGCAGTGTCAGCTTGCCCGTCAGCTCTGGGTTCCACAGGTCTTTCCAATCCTTGATCTCTGTTTTCACGAGCTTTGGATTGTAGGCAATCCCGAATTGACCAATCGTGTAAGCTGGACCGTACTCCTCGCCCAGTGGTGCTTTGGCGATGTCGTAGATTTGATCCATGTTCGGGATGCGGCTGCGGTCGATTTTTTCAAATGCGCCACTCTCAATCCCTTGCTGTGCATAGTAGTCAGAGAGGTAGATCAAGTCTACATCGGAGCTTCCTTGGCGAATTTTGTTCAGACGCTCTGCGTTGTTCCCGATTTCCAGGACAATTTTCACGTTATGTTCTTTTTCAAACGGCTCATATACTTCTTTGCGGAAAAAGTCTTCGGAAAAGCCCCATGTGGAGATGACCAGCTTTTGTGGCTCACCCTTGGCTTCGCCGCCAGCTCCTCCCGCTTGTGGTTGATCATTGCTGCCACAGCCAGCGAGAGCCAGTGACATCATAGAAAAAGACAGGATTCCAGCAAGTAATTTTTTCATCGTAATTCTCCTCCAGTTGGGTTCATTTGATGACAAAATATGGTGATACAATAAAAAGAAAAGTACCCTTGATTAGAACGTATCATTCTAAACAAGAGCACTTTTCTTCGTAAACAAAGAGAAGTGACACCCGTTTTTACGCAAAGTCTACGGTCTCCCCTTAAGATAGATCAAAAGAGAAAATCCGAACGATTGCGTCAGGTATTCAGTTCTGATTCAGCTAAAATAACATTTGTGATCGCCCACTGTGTAGGCGCATCATAGTCCCGCAGCACGGCTTCCAACGGCAACCCCATCTCTTCTTCCAATCGCTCTCGCAGTCTCTTCTTATAAAGAAGGGACATCCGAAAATCGACTTCGAGCTTGAGGGCCGGTGCTTCTCCTTCCAACGCTTGTGAGCGCGGAGAGCGGCGATGCTTGGCTTGGAACGTAATCATCTGATTTTCAATCGTGACTCGGAGCAGAGTCGTTCCAAATCCGAACAACTCTTTTGCTATCTCATTATAGATGGCAGACAGCTTTTTTCTGGTTTCATTGGAGTCCACTAGAGTCATGTCATCACCTGCGATAGCTGGTATCGGGTTCATTCGCTCTCATTATACAAATGATTTTCCGATTCTTCAATAGAATATTCGTATTTAGATCAATTTCACATTTTTCCACCAAGTCATTCGTTTGCAAAAACAGTTGACACCTAAAAAATCAGTCGTTATAATCCAACTATCCAAATAAGAATTAACAACAATGTTTGGAATGATAATTTCATAGCACATTCTCTTATGAAGAGAGGTTGAGGGACTGGCCCTACGACACCTCGGCAACCTATCGCAAACGATACGGTGCCAAATCCAGCGGAATTTATTCCGACAGATAAGAGAGGTATTGTTGCAGTGTGGATACATACTCGCAGTTTTCGCCTCTTCTGTCGGAAGAGGCTTTTTCTATTCCATCTTACATCCAGAGAAAAGGGGTATTTTCATGAAAAAGACTGGTCTACTGCTCACTGCACTACTGCTCGCTGCATCGCTCGTAACGGCTTGCGGCGGTAAACAAGAAGCTGCACCTGCTAACGGCGGCACTGCTGCTGAACAAACCTCACTCAAGGTAGGCGTCACTGGCGGCCCGCACGAAGAGATTCTCAACAAAGTAAAAGAAGTCGCAAAAGGCAAAGGGCTCGACGTCGAAGTCGTCGTTTTCAACGATTACGTACAGCCGAACCAAGCTCTCGATAAAGGAAATCTCGATGTAAACAGCTTCCAAACCATCCCGTTCTTGGCGAAGTTCAATCAAGATCACAAAACAAAGATCGTCGAGGTCGGAAAAACCGTGACGTACCCGATGGGTCTGTACTCCACCAAGCATAAAAAAGTCGAGGACATCCCTGCTGGCGGCGTTGTCGGCATTCAAAACGACCCGACCAACCGAGCACGTGCCCTGCTGCTCTATCAGGCAGCTGGTTTGATTAAGCTCAAAGATGGCGTGGGTGACAACGCAACACCACTGGACATCGTAGAAAATCCAAAAAATTTGCAATTCAAAGAGCTGGAGGCTGCTTTCCTGGCACGCTCGCTGAAGAACGTAGAAGTCGCTTCGATTAATACGAACTTCGCAATGGAAGCTGGCTACTCCCCGCAAAAAGATGCAATCTTCGCTGAGACGGCTGACTCTCCCTATGTAAACATTTTGGCAGTCAACGAAACCAACAAAAACAACCCTGCTGTCAAAAAGCTGGTGGACATCTACCGCTCGGAAGAAGTAAAAAAATTCATCGACGAACGTTTTGAAGGAGCTGTACTGCCGTCCTGGTAAGATCGACGCCAGGAACATCAAGAACAACAAGGAGAACTCGTTATGATACAGCTAACCGATATTCATAAGTCGTATCAAGTAGGAAACAAGCAGGTAGAAGCATTGAAGGGCGTATCCCTGCAGGTGGAAAAAGGGCAAATCTACGGGGTTATCGGCTTTAGCGGAGCGGGGAAAAGTACCCTGCTCCGTACCATCAACCTGTTGGAGAAGCCGACTAGCGGTTCTGTGATCGTCAATGGCCAGAACATGCTGACCCTCAAGGAAAAAGAACTGCGGCAAGCTCGCAAAAAGATCGGGATTATTTTTCAACACTTCAACCTGCTCTCTTCCTATAATGTCTTTGACAATGTCGCGGAAATCTTGCGGATGAATCGCGTCCCCAAAGATGTCATTAAGCGCAAGGTAGAAGACCTTCTCGGCTTGGTTGGCTTGTCTGATAAAGCAAACGCTTATCCTTCTCAGCTATCCGGTGGACAAAAGCAACGGGTGGGCATCGCTCGTGCGCTTGCGACTGATCCGGAAATCCTGCTCTGTGACGAAGCGACTTCCGCTCTCGACCCGCAGACGACCGAATCGATTCTGGAGCTGTTGCTCGACATCAATCGAAAGTTTAACCTGACCATCGTGCTGATTACGCATGAAATGCAGGTCATCAAAAAAATCTGCGACCAGGTAGCCATCATGGAAAATGGCGTCGTCATCGAGCAAGGCTCTGTTCTGGATGTTTTCAGCAATCCGCAAGAGCAAACGACCCGTAATTTTATCAAAACGGTTTTCGACGATCAGGTACCACAGGAGATTTTGTCCAAGATAAAAGAAACCGGACCCGTTTCCAAAATTGTTCGCGTTGCCTTTCGCGGTGATGCCGCTCTCGATCCTGTTCTCGGTACCTTGTCCGCACGTTTTCCGATCAGTACGAATCTGTTGTACGGCTCGATTACAACCATTAAGGGAACGGCGCTTGGCATTTTGCTTTTGCACATTTCTGGTGAAGATCAGGCCATTCAGGATGGCATTCGCTACTTGCGCGAATCCGTCTACCGCGTAGATATTGTGTCACCAGAGGAGGTGCGGAGCTAATGGAGCGTCTGATTGAAATGATTCCGGTATTCGGGCAATCTCTGCAAGAGACTGTCATCATGGTTGGAATTTCGTTGTTCATTGCGACGTTGATCGGGATTCCGCTCGGGATTTTATTGGTCATCACACAGGCGAATCACCTTTTCCCGAACAGAATCATCTATCACACCCTGAATACGATCATCAACATTGTGCGTTCGTTGCCTTTTATTATCCTGATGGTTGCGATCATTCCTTTTACGGAGTTGATCGTGGGTACTTCGATTGGGATTGAAGGAGCAATTGTGCCGCTCATCGTCTATACCTCGCCTTACATCTCACGCCTGATGGAAACGGCCCTGCATGACGTAGATCGTGGCGTTATCGAAGCGTATCAGGCGATGGGCGCATCCCGGACGCAGATTATTTTTCGAATCATGCTGCGCGAAGCACGGCCTGGCATCGTCCTATGCCTGACAATCGCAACCATCGGTTTGATTGGGGCTACTGCTATGGCTGGGGCAGTCGGTGCCGGCGGACTCGGCGATCTCGCCTTGCGCTACGGCTACCAGCAATGGGACATCGAAGTCATGATCATTACCGTCATTATCCTCGTCGTCTTGGTCCAGCTCATTCAATCGTTGGGTAACTGGGCAGCCCGAAAACTGAAAAAGAGTGCGTAAATCGAAGAACCCCTGACGAGATCGCTTGTCAGGGGCTTTTTTGTAGGTATTTAGACCGATCGTCACTGAAAGTTCGTTGGAATTCCGCTCGATATTCATGTAAACTTATATATACAAGTCATTTAAATGAGAGGGGCTACTCAAATAACATGAAAAAACTCATCATGATGTTGGTTGCCGTAATGCTCGTACTCGCTCCAGCCGGAGGATTCATTGATCATGCCGACGCGAAAGGCTATAAGTCCGGGAAAAAATCTTTCAATTCTAATACGGCTCCTACGAACACGCAAACGCCTAACAAAGCAGATACGAATGTAAATGCTTCAACAAATAAAGGTACAACAACAACTCCTGCTGCTACAGCAAGCAAAAGCGGCGGATTCATGAAAGGTCTCATGATTGGTGGTCTGGCCGGTTTGCTGTTCGGATCCCTGTTCGGTGACATGGGTATCCTGGGCTCCATCCTTGGCTTCATGATCAACCTGATGGCGATCCTCGCTGTGATTATCCTGATCCGCAAAGTGATCGTCTACTTCAAAAACAAGCGTGAGAAAGAACAGGAACTGAACGCATGGAAAAGATAACATTTTCCGAACAAGATATCATTAATGCGATCTGTATTCACGCAGCTTACAAAAAACAATTGCAGCCACAAGACATCTCCGTCGAGCTGATGTGGGACGAAGAATATGGCTTCTCTGCTGAAGTACACTGGATGGAGCGCCAGCAAGTCTTCATCGAGATGAATATGATTGAAGCGATTCGCTACTACCTGGAGACCCAGATGCAGCGCAACCCTTATTCTGCCGGTATCGAGCTGGTATTGGACGACGAACAAGGGATTATCGCTCATATCACCTACTAACACTGGATAATCATTTGTTAACCCAAGGCCAATTTGTTCACGCATGTGAGCAGGTTGGCTTTTTACATATTGAATTTGACCTCGTTCCGTTATATACTTTAACTTAGTGAAAATGATTATCATTACTACATTTACTTATACAGGTACATATTTTGTTTAAAAAGGAGTTGGCCCATTGTGGAGCGCTTATACACGCAAAAGCTGGACATCGGATACGGTGAGCTTTCCATTGTCAAAGACTTGAACATCAGCATTCCTTCTGGAAAAATCACTGCCCTGGTCGGTGCAAATGGTTCTGGTAAATCGACGATCCTCAAAACTCTCGCCCGGATTATGAAACCAACCGGCGGACAAGTATTTTTGGACGGAAAATCGATCCACCAGCAATCGACCAAGGAAGTCGCCAAGCAACTGGCGATTTTGCCGCAAAACCCAACCGCACCCGATGGCTTGACCGTGTCTGAGCTCGTTACGTATGGCCGCTTCCCCCATCAAAAAGGCTTCGGCTCTTTGACCAAGGAAGACAAGGAGATCGTAAACTGGGCTATCTCCATGACCGGCATGGTCGATTTCCATGATCGTCCGGTTGACCAGCTATCCGGTGGTCAGCGCCAGCGCGCCTGGATTGCGATGGCACTGGCGCAAGGAACAGACATCCTGTTCCTGGATGAGCCTACGACATTCCTGGATATGGCTCACCAGCTGGAGGTTCTCAAGCTTCTGCAAAAGCTGAATGACGAAGAAAATCGTACGATCGTCATGGTCGTCCACGATCTGAACCATGCAACCCGTTATGCACAGCACATGGTTGCAATCTCTCGCGGTACCGTTGTCGCTGAGGGAAGCCCTGTTGAAGTCATGACGCCTGAGATGCTGCGTAAGGTATTCAACATCGAAGCAGACATCCTGATTGATCCTCGCACGGGTGTACCGCTCTGCCTCCCTTATGAGCTGTCTCATGCTGTGGATCAAAAGCAACCAAACGAAAACAAGACCCAACCTGTTTACACGGAAGAGCGCAAGCTGGTTGGAGCCAGATAATTGTTAGAATCCGCTAGCAAAAAGCCGGTTTTCACCATGTTTTACGGTGTAACCGGCTTTTTGCTATACCTACTGTTTATCTCTTTTCGTTACAAGGGATTAGAAAACCTTACAGTTAGTCACAATCCCGACATACATATACCCCATATACGTATGTTAGTATTTGTTTGCAAGAAAAATATCCCATTTCAAAGGAGAGATCATCATGAAGGTTGCCATCTTGCTTTTCGACGGCATCACCGCATTAGATGCAATTGGTCCATACGATGTATTCGCTGCTACGCTGAAATGTGAAGTGAAGTTTGTCGCTAAGAAAAAGGGGTTAATCAAGCTTGACTCCAATATGGGTTATTTACATGCCGATTACAGTTTTTCTGAAGTTACTTCCGCTGATATTCTTGTTGTTCCCGGTTGCAGTCCGCCCAATTATAAAACCCCTATGAATGACGAAGAAACCCTACAGTGGATTCGCCACATACATGAAACAACGAAATGGACTACGTCTGTTTGCAATGGCTCTCTGATCTTGAGCGCCGCAGGCTTGTTACAAGGAGCCGTAGCCACCACTCATTGGGGTTCCTTCGAACTACTCCAATCTCTTGGAACCACTCCAACAGAGGAAAGAGTCGTTCGTCAGGGCAAAATCGTTACAGCGGCCGGCGTTTCCTCTGGTATCGACATGGCACTCCAATTAGTTGCATGGGAATTGGGAGAAGATATGAGTAAAGGAGTCCAGTTGATTTTGGAATACGATCCCCAGCCGCCGTTTGACTCGGGTTCACCAAAGAAGGCACCTGCTTTATTGGTAGAACAAATAAGAGGGATGTTACAGGAGTTTGCAAAACGGGAGCCCCGGGTATAAATCAGCACGCTCTAAAAAATGAAAAGGCGACAGCCAAGGGAATGTCTTACTCCCTTCGGCTGT
Source organism: Brevibacillus sp. IT-7CA2 (assembly GCF_949767855.1). Lineage (NCBI taxonomy): Bacteria > Bacillati > Bacillota > Bacilli > Caryophanales > Paenibacillaceae > Brevibacillus > Brevibacillus sp. IT-7CA2. Next base: position 79,520 of record NZ_CATKQT010000055.1, on the reverse strand, counting down.
CGCCACTTTCTTTTCTAGCCTCTTACCATTTAACTTCTTTCAGAACTTCTTCTGCCATGCCAGCGGTAGATACCAATCCGCCACCAGACAAGTACCAGTTGCTGGAATCGAGGTAAATGATGTTGCCAGTTTTGAATGCTTTCGTGTTCTTAATCAGGTCGTTTTCTACAGTTTGCTGTGTAGAAGTAGACACTTCTTTATTCTTGGAAATCGCGTTGCCACGATCAATTACGAACAGGTAGTCTGGATCTTTTTCTGCGATATATTCAAAGGAAACGCTTTGACCATGGTTTTCTACAGAAATGTTTTTGTCTACAGGCGTAAATCCGAATTCACCGTGCAGGATACCAAAACGGGAACCAGCGCCATAAGCGTTCAACTTGCCTTCGTTAACCATAACAATCAGAGCAGTCTTGCCGCTTGCAGTTGCTTTTGCATTCAATTCCTTGATAGATGCATCGATTTTGCCCAGCTCTTCTTCTACTTGTGCTTCTTTACCAAAGACGGTACCCAATGTTTTCATGTTCTCTTTGAAAGATTCCATGTACTTCGCATTGTCTACACCCATGAAGATGGTTGGAGCAATTTTGTTCAGTTCTTCGTAAGCATCTTGTTGACGACCAGAAATGAAGATGACATCTGGTTTCATTGCATTGATTTTTTCAAAGTCTGGCTCTTTCAAACCACCAACATTTGTGTATTTCGCATCTTTGAACTTTTCCAGGTATGCAGGAATGCTGGAAGACTGTGCAACACCCGCTACTTCGATACCCAATTTGTCCAAGGAATCCAGAACACCGTAGTCAAATGCTACAACGGTTTTTGGATTCTTTTTCAGTTTTGCTTCACCCAATTTATGCTTGATCGTAACTTCTTCGGATGTTTGTGCAGCTTCAGGTGCTTTGGTTGCGTCCGCTGCAGGTGTTGCAGGAGCGGCGTTATTGGAGCCGCATGCAGCTGTGAATACAGCCAACAGTACTGCCATAAACAGCATGAGTAATTTTTTGTTCACTTCTCTCACCTCTATATAGAATGTAAAAGTATATAAAATTATTGATAGCTTGCTGATGAAACCCCCGGCAGACCATCAAAATTTTAACGATAGGAAGATGGAGCTTACGCGAAATAGACACAGATTTTATTTTCTTCAATGTCTTCAATATGGATATCCATGTCATAGACATCTTTCAAGATCGGTCGTGTTATGATCTCGTCAGTAGTGCCTTCCTTCACGACCTTGCCGTCCTTGAGAGCGACGATATAATCCGAATAGACGGAAGCGAAGTTGATATCGTGAATGACAATGACAACCGTTTTGCCCCTTTCGTCTACCAGACGTCGCAGCACTTTCATGATCTGGACGGAATGCTTCATATCCAAATTGTTGAGCGGCTCATCCAAGAGGACGTATTCCGTATTTTGAGCGACAACCATCGCGATGTAAGCGCGTTGACGCTGACCGCCACTCAACTGGTCGAGGTACTTGTGTTGAATGTCCGTGAGCTCCAAATATTGGATAGCCTCGTCTACATACTTCCAATCCTCTTTTGTCAAATTGCCTTGTGAATACGGGAAGCGACCAAAGCTGACCAGCTCACGAATCGTCAAGCGCACCGTAATGTGGTTCGATTGCTTGAGAATCGAGATTTTCTTTGCCAGCTCACTGCTCTTTGTCTGCCCAATCTCGTGACCCTCAATGAAAACCTCGCCTTGATCCTTGGTCAATAGGCGACTAATCATCGACAGCAGCGTACTCTTTCCGGCCCCATTGGGTCCGATAAAAGACGTGATTTTCCCCTTGGCAATCTTCACAGAGACATTTTCCACGACATTTTTGCTACCATACTGTTTTGTGACATTCCGGACTTCTATCACGCTTTATTCTCCTTTAACAGAAGATAGATGAAGTAAACCCCACCAATAAAGTTGACGATGACACTGAGCGTCGTGGAGAACGCAAGTACACGCTCCACAATCAACAAACCGCCAACCAGTGCAATCACACTGATTAAAGCCGAGCCCACCAGCAAGTATTTATGCTGATAGGTTTTCATAAACTGATGGGCGAGATTCGCTACCAGCAGTCCAAGGAAGGTAATCGGTCCAACGAGCGCTGTCGCGATCGACACGAGAATGGCAATAACAACGAGGAACCGCTTAATGACAAAATCGTACGGAATCCCCAAATTGATCGCCTGGTCCCGACCGAGTGATAACACATCCAAGTACTTGATGTATCGCCAGAAGTAAATCATGATTGCGATGACCAGAACAAAGCTCGTGATCAACAGGTCTGTTTTTACATTGTTGAAGCTGGCGAACATTCGGTCTTGCACAACCAGAAACTCATTCGGATCAATCAACACTTGCATGAACGTGGACAAACTGCTGAACAATGTGCCCAAGATCAATCCGACGAGGAGCAGGAAGTAAATATTTTGCCCTTCCCTCTTAAACAGGAATTTGTAGAGCAAGCCTGCGAAAAGCACCATCCCACCTGTCGAGATCAGAAAGTTTACGTTGTTGTTCATCAAGGTGAAATGGGTGGAGCCAAACACAAAGATCACAAATGTTTGGATGAACATATAGAGCGAATCGAGGCCGATGATGCTAGGCGTCAAGATTCGGTTGTTCGTGATGGTCTGGAAGATCATCGTAGAGAAGGCGATGATGCAACCGGTTAAAATGATGGCAAGAATTTTCTTAGCCCGCCGAGGAAGGACATAATCCCAGTTGCCACCGGCGTCAATCATCATAAAAATGGCTATCAAAGCAATGGCCACAATCGACAGGGCACCTATCTTCGCTTTCATTGTTCATATGCCTTTCTTCTCATGAGTAAGTACACGAATATCCCGCTGCCTATGACCCCAACCATCAAGCCGATGGAAATCTCGTATGGGAAAATGATGAGGCGTCCCAGGATATCACAAGCAAGTACAAACACCGCGCCAAGCAAAGCGGTATGAGATAAGCTTTTTTTCAGGTTATCTCCCAGGTAGATCGTAACCAGATTGGGAATGATCAGCCCCAAAAACGGGATTGTCCCTACTGTGAGAATAACTACCGAGGTCACACAAGCGACAATGACCAGTCCAATGTTGACGACATGCTTGTAGTTCAACCCGAGGTTGATGGCGAACTCTTCACCCATTCCGGCAATGGTGAACTTGTTCGCATACAAGTAAGCGATAATCACCAGCGGAATGCTTATGTATAAAAGCTCGTAGCTGCCTTTCATTATGGTGGAGAAATCTCCATGCAACCAAGCAGACATGTTTTGCATCAGGTCATGCTTATAAGCGAAAAACGTCGTGATGGATCCGACGATGTTTCCAAACATCAGTCCCACTAACGGGATGAAAATGGAGTCTTTAAATTTGATTCTTTCAAGAATCTTCATAAAGACAAAGGTTCCAAAGAGAGCAAATGCAAAAGCAACGAGCAGCCTCACCCAAGAGCTCGCATCAGCGAACACCAACAGTGAAACCAATATTCCGAATCGAACGGAATCCTCTGTCCCGGCTGTCGTCGGAGAAACGAACTTGTTTCGGGTCAGCTGTTGCATGATCAATCCGGCGATACTCATGCTGACCCCTGCGATGATAATGCTGATCAAACGCGGAATCCTGCTAATCCACAGCACTTGCACTTTGTCATCTGTGAGATTGAACAGATCCCACGGAGATATATCTTTCACGCCAATAAAAAGTGAAACGAACGATAGCAAAATAAGTGCTACAACCAAATATCTCTTTTTCATCGCGTCCCTACTCTTCTTACTTTTTCATGGAGTAATGTTCCGTATTGACTCGAGTATTTACGAGAGAGAATAATTCTCATGATCATTAATAAAGAGATTCATTCTCAATTAGAACTACCTTTGTTATATTAGCACTTCTTTATCGGAAGGGAAAGCTTTTTTTCATTAGTCGGCTAATTTTTTCCTCAACCTGTCAAAATACCGACAAGAACAAGAAAACCGCCAGGGCAAAAACCCTGACGGTCATGATTATTTGGATGTGTACGAGCCTGTTACGTTTTGAACGAATCGATCTCCGCTCCCGTCATTCTCAATCAGTACATTTCCTTCGACTGTATCAATGACAACATCGCCGCTTTGGTCCGATATCGTAATATCACCTTTATGCTTCCTAATATACATATCACCGGATTGATCGTGAATCGCTACGTTTCCACCCGTATTTTCCATGACGATATCACCTGAATCGTCTTCGATCAGTTTGAGGGCCGACGCGTCCTGGATCTTGATATCACCGGACTGGTCACGAATCTCTACCTCTCCGTTCGTATTCGTTAATCGAATATCACCAGAGTCATCCTCAATCGTGAGCTTTCCTGTTAGATTCGTCATGTCAATATCTCCTGATCCATCGGTAAGGGCTATCGGCAGCTGGGCAGGAACGATTACCGTTAGCGTCATGTCCACATAGTTAAAACCGATATCTGTGTTCACTTCGGATCGTAGAGTTGCGGTATTCCCATCCTTCTCAAGGGTAATGATGATTTCTTCGGGTTTGACATTTTTCGATTTGATATCAGCCTCTACATGAATCACGGTTGCTTTTTCATCACCTTTGACGATCAAATCTCCCGAATCCGTAACAATATTCAACGCCTCGATGGACTCCGCAGGCAATTCAAGCTGCCTTTTTTCTTCTTCAATCTTGATCACATTATCGTTGATCGTGCATCCGGCCAAGCCAATTCCCACAGCGATTAAACCTATTCCTATCCACTGTTTCATTTGTTTCCCCTCGATACTGGTTATTTTTACAAGATAAGTTCTATAACATCGTATCAAAACAGCGTAGAAGAGAAATCAGGCTACAGCGTTGTTCTCTCGTCAGTCTGCAGACGGATATTCCATTGTAGAGATCGCGTCTTTTCCCTACACTACAAGTAAGAATATTTCCCCAATCAGGTTGTCTCGGAGGGTAAAACAATGGACTTGAATCAAATCCAACTTGTTACGGATGCTTTTCCGTGCTTTTCCCTTGTTCCAGAAGCCGCATGGCGCCATCCTGACATAACAGTGGAACGCTTTTCTCCCCAGCTTACGATGCAGCAGGGTCATCTGTTTGCCCACGCCGCTTTTGTATTGTCAGGCAAAGTCCGCATCTATATCATCAGTGAGTCAGGACGTGAGGTTACGTTATATCGGGTACAACGCGGGGGAGTCTGCGTCCTCATGATGGCAAGTATTTTAGGTGAGACGGGCTATGAAGCGTCCGCACAGCTAGAAGAGGAAACCGAGCTGCTGCTTTTGCCTGTAGATGTCTTCAAAGAATGGATGGATCGCTATAAGGACTTGCGTCAATTTATTTACCGAAACATGATCAATCGAATGGTCTCCGTCACGTCTCTGGTCGAAGATATCGCCTTTAAACCGATCAACGCCCGTATCGCCGAACTATTGCTCCGTCGTACCACGGATTCTCGCAATCACCTATCCATCACCCATGAAGCGATTGCCATTGAACTCGGGACTGCCAGAGAAGTAATCAGCCGGTCACTCAAGGAGTTTGAGAAAGCCGGGTGGCTTCAGTTAGGACGAGGTCGAATCGCTGCTATTCACCGTGATGCTCTCCAGGAAAGACTTTTTCTTGGTGAATGGTGAGTTTGGTGAGTAAGTTACAGAAGCAAACATCTTCTCTCTCTACAATGAAGTTGTAGCGACTACCCATGAAATGGAGAGGATGTTTCATGTCAAAAGCACGTTTGTATTATGAATCAGCAAATTTGTCGCATATCCCTGAATTGATGAAATTGGCCCCTGAGGCTGCCCTTATTGCATCGATGTTCACGTCAAAAAGTATAAAGAACAGGGCGGCACTATGGAGGAAATTATGGAGGCTCTACTCGTTGCCGCAGTGACACGTTCCGGTGCCATCTTAAGTCATGGGGTCAATGCCTTGCTCGCCTATCGTGATGCTCCTGGTAAGCCAGATTGCTTTTGTTAACCCAAATATATCACTCATATGGAAAATAAAACAAACGAATCCAGTTTCATCACGAGCTGGAATTCGTTTGTTTTTTCGTATGTTCATCCACACTTTTTATAATCAAATGATTGCTACATTTTTCCTATCAGTGTTATGGTAAAAGTAGACTACTTACTTACTAAGAATAACTAACCGTTTCGAAATAGGAGGTTTTATGGCTCGTATACTGATAGCAGACGACTCCCTTGTAGTACGAGATTACATGAAAATCATTTTGGAACGGGCGGGCCATCAAGTCATTGCAGAAGCAACGAATGGATTGGACGCCTATCAAAAGTATGCGGCCCACCTCCCCGACGTGGTGACGATGGATATCAATATGCCAGGAATGAATGGCATAGATACCGTCAAAAAAATCATCGGCACCTTCCCCGACGCCAACATCATTATGGTCAGCACCAACGGATTAAAGCCGCTCGTTTTTGAAGCAATCAACGCTGGAGCGCGCCATTATATTCTTAAACCGATCGATGAAGAACGACTTTTGGCTTCCATTACGAATTCTCTTTAGTCGATCAAACAAAAAAACTGAGGCACAGTCGCCTCAGTCAGGCTGTCGAGAAACCCCCAGTCTGGATTTCTCGGATTAAGATGAAAAATTTTGACCTTCTAGATTCGCTTCTAAGGCGTTTTACGAAGGTGGGGAGACATATTTGTACCCCCTAAAATGGCACAGAAAGTCCCCTTTTTTGCGAAAGGGGACTTTCTCAACACTCTGACTGAGGCACAGTCGCCTCAGTTTTTTTCTATGGTTCTAGTGGGATTCGGAAGGTAAAGCGGGTGCCCTCTCCTTCTTGGGTATGGACCTGAAGGGTTCCGCCCAACTGCTCAACCTCTTGCTTGACAATGGACAGGCCAATTCCTCTGCCCGATACGAGACTCGCATTGTCTTGCACCTTGACATGCTCCGCCAATGCCAACTTTAGCTTTTCCATATCTCCGCCCCGCCCATCATCACGAATCATGACGCACAGGAAAGTATCCTCTTGCCAAATGCGGCATTTAATCTTGCCGCTGCGTTCTTTTCCGCATGCCAATCGTTCTTGCTCTTCTTCCATTCCATGATCGATCGCATTGTTGAATACGTGAACCAGGCTCCTCGCAAAATTCTCGAATCGCTCCGGATCGACCAGTACTTCTTCTGCATCCCATTCGACCGGATCGATAGTCTTATTCAGACGGATGGCAAGCTCACTTACATAGTCTTCATACCGGGACAACATGTCCTTCATCGGACGATAGCGAAGCTTGCGAATGCGGTGGAGCAGCTCCTGCTGAGCTTCCCCCTGTACCAGACTGGTGATCTCATACTCGAAGCTTTCCCATCGCTCTTTTGCAATCGAGTACACATGCTCGTTATGATCGAGGAACCCGACCCCGAGCTTGTGCTGCATGATCGACAAATCTTGTTGCATCGCTGCTTGAACCTCTGCGAATGACTGCTGGGCGCGCACATCCTCGTCGGACAGGCGTTCTTCGGACTTTGCCCATTGAATCAACCACGACTCCAAATCATGCAGCTTTTGCGGTGTATGAATCAAGTGTAATTGGCTGAAGTCACCTTTAAATTGATGAATCTGAGCGACCAATTTGAATAGTTTCTCGGACTCCGCTATCTCTTCTCCGAGGACCCGCTTCCACCCATCCTCAAAGAAAGCGTCAAAAGCTCGCAGCACCTTTTGGAAGAGCGGGAGACTAATCGCTACCGTTACGACCATATTCAACCTTTGCCATTCTCGCTCCATCTTGGATTTGAGCGCCCTCTGCTCACTCATATCAGTCAGGATCAGCATCAAGCCCTCAGGTGAATCTCGCCGATCTTCATAAATCGGCTTACATGCCAGCTTCAACGGCATTTGATTGATCTGGATTTCCGTAGGAAATAGGCTGAGATACAGCTCTTTTTGCCCTTGGTCTTTTGCTTCAAAGTACTTTTCCAAAAGGGATTCAATAAACATGCTATCCTCTGAACGATCTGGGTAAAGTAGCTCGGCGACCGATACCCCAGCCAGTTCTCGGCCAAAAATCCGTAGACATTCCCGACTGTATTCGGAATGGATTAGCAGGTTTTTGGAAAAAGAAAGGAAGCCTTGTCCCGCATTGTTTAACAGATTTTTATTCGCCTGTAAAAGTGCCTGAATCTCATTGGTACGCTCTGTCACAATCTTTTCCAAGGATTGATTCCATTGCTCCAATTGATGATACAGTCTCGCATTTTCAATAAAGATTGCAATTTGCGAGAAGATCAGTCTGAGCGGCTCTGAGCGTTTTTCGTTGAACACATGTGTGGTCTCGTTGTTCTCCAAATAAATGACACCGATCATTTTTCCTTGCTGCCATAGCGGGGAGCATAGAATCGATTTCGGCGTGTGCTTCGCAATGTACGTATCGCGGAAAAAGACACCTTCAACAGAAGCATTGTGGAGCACCAGCATCTCTTCTGTACGAATGGTGTAATTCACAACGGCGACAGAGAGCATCCCGCTATGCTCATACGGGACAGACTGCATGATCTCCACGTCCAAATCGACAGAGCCTGCCGCTTCGATGAGCCAGTCACCATCTTTTTTCAGCAAGAGGATTCCTTTCTCTGCACCTGCATTGCTCATCACCGTGCGCAGCATCGTCGCCAACAGCATTTCCAAACGGAGCTCGCTAGCAATCGTTTGCGACGCCTTGATGACACTCATTAAATCGACGAGGTCTGCTGTCTGGTCAGTCGTGGCAATCTCGGCGGAAGCCCCCAAGCTTCTTACCCGTTGCAAAAGATAAGGGTACCGTTCCCCAATCTCTCGTGCCTTGGCGACCGCTCCCCATAGCATGTAAACCTCGTGCGCCTCCGTCATGTATGCCTTCGCAATCGTTTCGAGACCAAGTGCCAAGTAATGCTGGGCGGCCAATTCATTTGCCATTGCCTCGTTTTGCAAGAATACATCCTTTTTGGCGAGTTGAACCGCCTGTTCATAAAAAGGACCCGCTTCTTGTTTATTCTCTGTGACACGGAGCCACTCGGCATGCATCAGCAACCACTTGTGCTGAAAATTTTCCGGGCATTCCTTTGCCCACGTCTTCATCTTTTTGATATTTGCTGTGATTTTTTTCCCATACTTCGATTTTTCCTGTCGATTGGCGTTCTCATAGAGCCCTGTTAATGCCAGTGTTTGCATAAAAACTTGCTGGCTGACAAGAACTTGTCCGCTTACTGAATCAATCCATTGCTCCGCTTCAGCCAGCAGCTCGGCAGCCTCCAAGTGGTTCCCGTACACGAGATGAACCATCGATTTATAGTAGTGGTACATGTACCGTTTGTAGCTGTTTCCTTCTTTTTGCAGGTTGCTTACATAGGCCACTTCGTCAAATCCATCATGGCAAAACGCCGTTCGTTCATCGTCGGACCACCGTGTAAAAGTATGCAGCGCCTGGCGCAATAACAGGAGCCGATCATCGTGATCAACGACCTTGATTTGTTGAATCATATCGCTGTATTCCTCGATTTGCTGCTCCAATTCTTCCACTGGCACACCGCAATAGAGCATGGCCTCCAAAAGCCCATGGGCATTGTAGGCAGCATAAATGTTGCCGCCGCCGTCCAAGCCGAGCTGAATCGCCTTTTTCAGGAGAGGGATGTTCGTCCGCGCATGCTCGCACCAGTGATTGATCAGTAGGGCAAACGCGCCATACGCCTTCGTCATGGCGATCGGATCGGCGAAGCTGTCTGCTACACGGCAAGCCAATTGCCCAAATTCGTAAGCCTCTCGATAATTTCCGAATTGAGCAGCTTGTACGATCCCGTAACCGGTATAACCGTTCGCCGAGGCGACCGTGTTTCCGTGCACAAGCGACAGATGAAGGGCACGCAAAATCGTTAAAGCAAACCAATTGAGATTGACATAGTAAGCAGATGGCCCGGCGTAGCTGATGATGCTCATCGCCATCTGATAATTTTCATCGGGAACATCCGGCAAATACAGCAGCTCATCTATTTTTCTGCCTTTGAGGCGGCGCTTGATATGAAACATTTCCATAATGATATCGAGCTTGCCAGGCTTTTTCGGAATCGGTACGCCCAATAACCCCAAGGCTTCGCTTGCGATCTCCATGACACGCGGAAATTCAGCCAATCGCGTATACATGCGAATTTCCATTTCCAAAATGCGTACTCGTTCCCGATCTGTTTTGGCATGCTGCATCCCGCGTTCAAACAATTGTTTTGCCTCATCCAATTGGTTACAGAGGTACGTCGTCTCCGCAGACAACGCACACAGCTCCATGGTCAGATCATGATTGTGCTTCCAACCCTCTTCCCCCACCAGCTCGAGACCGCGTTGAAAATACTGCAAGGCCGACTCAAATGCCGCAGAGGATTTCGCTTTTTGTCCAGCGAGCAAATGACAGTGCGCTACATGCATGCGCTCCGCTTGATCCTCCAGTATCTCTTTGCCCCGATACATATGATCGCAAATTTCGAACAGGAAGCCAGATTCGCTTCCTTGGGACATTTCCCACATCATTCTGCCCAGCTTGACGTGAATCTGTCCGCGCTCTGCCTCTGCTAGCAACGAATAGGCGGCCTGTTGAATGCGATCATGCACAAAACGGAAACGAATCCTCATCTGAGACGCCACTTCTTCCTCCACGAGCGCAGCGTATGTCAGATATTCCGCTCCTTCAATCGGATAGATGAGACCTTCCTCAATCGCAGGCGATATATGCTGGATGGCTTCTGACTCCGTTTGATTCCGTGACTTGGCTATCAAATGAAGCAAAAAAGAGTTACCCAGACAAGCCGCATAACCGAGCTGCTGCTGAGTGGAATCAGGCAATCTTCTCATCTTTTCTACGAGAAAATCGGCCACATTTTCCGTAGTACCCAGCTTCTCGATTTCGGCCAAATCCCATTGCCAGTTCCGCTCTTCTCTCCCATACCACAACAAGTTCCGATCATACAGCGTTTTAATGAATTCTCTTACATAAAACGGATTCCCAGCGGTTTTTTGCATGATAATCGTAACCAGCGGCTTCGTCATATCCGGATCACTATGCAACGCATCCGCTAGCATCGCATTGAATTCGGGTTCTCGAAGCGGCAATAACGTGAATTGGCGCAAGATGCGGCTCTTGATGCCTGTCTCTGTCAAAATGGCAATCAATGGATTCATCGTACTGCCATCATGCTCACGATAAGCGCAAATCAACAGAAAATGACTGATCTGCATATCCGCAACCAACTCTCGAATCAGGAAAAGCGAAGAAGAATCCGCCCACTGCAAATCATCCAGGAACAAGACGAGTGGATGGTCTGGTCGCGCCCAAATCCGAATAAAGCGTTGCATCACCCATTGAAAGCGATTTTTTGCTTCTGCTGCAGGCAGCTCAGGTACGACAGGCTGTTTGCCGATCACTGCCTCAAGCTGTGGAATGACATCCACGATCACTTGACCAAGTCCTTGCATAGCGTCGAGTATCATCTCTCGCCAAGCGAGCAGCTCGCGTTCGTGGCCTGCCAAGAGCTGTTTGATCAAATCCTGAAAGATTTGAATGATGGCCGAATACGGAACGGCCTGATTATATTGGTCGAACTTTCCTGAAACAAAACGTCCCCGGCCTCTCAAAAACGCTTTTTGCGCTTCCAGCACGAGAGCAGATTTACCCACGCCTGCAGAGCCACTGAGGAGAACCATCCTCGTAGCTCCGTTCGTGACTTGCTCAAATGCATCGATGAGCATCTGGATTTCTTGCTCACGTCCATACAGCCTCTCTGGAATCCGCAAGTGATCAGCACGGTCTTCTAAAGCAAGCGGAAAAGGCGTAATCAAACCGTTTTGTTCAAGCTGGTCATAGCAGCGCTGCAGGTCTGCCAGCAAGCCAGACATGCTAAAGTAGCGATCCTCTGTATTTTTCGACAGACACTTCATCACAATGTCCGATAGAATCTCTGGAACGGATGGTTTTACACTGGAGGGAGCGAGCGGCTTTCTCGCCATATGAGCATGTATGAGTTCAAGCATATCCGAAGTTAAAAAGGGCAGCTTTCCAGTCAATAACTCGTAGAGCGTGACACCAAAAGAATAAATATCGGAGCGGTAATCGACGGTGCGATTCATTCTCCCCGTCTGCTCCGGCGAGACGTAGCGAAGATTCCCCTTCCATTCCTTTGGATTCATCACACTTTGGTATTCTTGGTGGCATTTCGTCGCCAATCCAAAGCTAACAAGCTTTACCTCATAGGTTTCAGGATGAACCAGGATATGATCGGGATTTACATCCTTATGAATGATTCCGTGCTGATGGATTTCCTTCAAACAAGAAGCCATGCGGACCGCAATGAAGAGCATCTCCTTCAGTGACAGTCCTTTCATTTTCATAAGCAAGGAGAGCGACACTCCCCCGAAATCTTCCGTAATCATTACCGTCTCACGGTTGTGATTAACGAGTTCGATGATCGTTTCCACTGCATGGGATTCCAACGATTGAAGAATGCGATATTCATGCTTCAGTTTCCACAGAGATTCCTTATGGGAAGGCCCTTCCATCGGCACTTTGAATAAGACAGGGAGATTGTCGTTATTTCTGTAACCCCGATAAATTCCCAATTTTGAATGAGTGGAAAGAAACTCTGCCACCCTATACCCTGGAACCACGATCATGCCGCTCATACTATCCACTCCATCTTTAGGTAGAACATCCTATCTTTTTAATTGTTGCCCCGGAACAAATAATCTATATTTAATCTATATTCTGTCTTAATATAATCTCTTTTTACTATTTTTCAAGGAGGTATATAGTTTTGTCAAATCTAAGTCGCAGTGTAAGTAACCCGCACAATAATGAAGTGGTTACCTTTCTGAAAACGACGGAAGAAACGAATGGCGAATATTTGTTATTCCGTACCGATCTTCCACCGGATAACGGGATTTTTCTACACTATCATACAAGACTTGTCGAAACCTTTGAAGGTGTAATTGGAAATTTAGAGGTAACCATTGATGGAAAAAAAGTAATCCTGAAGCCGGGAGAGAAGCTAACCATTCCGACAGACAAGGTTCATGGGTTCCACAATCCCTCTAACGAATTCGTCAGCTTCGATGTCGAAATCCGACCGGCAGGTACTTTTGAAGCGTTTGTCCGCTGCGGATACGGGCTCGATACAGACGGGCGCAGCTTTTATTTGCCGTTTATCAAGCAATATATCCCGAAAAATATCCTCCTCTTGGGAACGATCTTTCAGATGGGGCAATTTTACCTCCCAATCATTCCGCGCTTCCTGCAAAAAGGCATGTTTGCTGTATTCGCTATGCTGGCTCGTTGGACAGGCTCAGATAAGTCGCTGGAAAAATACTACAAAACCTCTCCAACTGCACCAGTCTCCCATTCCGAAATCGAGCAAACAGCGCAAAAGACGTTGCAAGGATAAAATGGGAAAGACACCATAGGGATTACTCCAGCTTGGTGTCCTCCACGCTTCTTATATCCACATATTCCAACCTGGATTCATTATTTTATCGTGTAAGCTCAACTACTTCACCGTATCAGAGCGTGAACCTGCTCTTGTACGTTGTTTTGGCACATGCCTCCATGATAACAAATGATGCTATTAATTTCCAAGTTATTGAATTTTTTTAATGAGTTTACTGCCATTTCCATATCGAGAGTGTTTTGCGGAATCGGTCCTCGTAGTGCTTCGTTCATGTACACCATAGCATCGCCTGCTATCAAGGTTTTGCTATCTTCTACATAAAGGCTGATATGCCCCGGCGTATGTCCGGGAGTATGAATGATGCGAATTCCCCCACAATACGGCAGAATCTCTGCGTCTGCCAGTGTCTTGTGCACCATTGCCTTTGGCGGATTTTCGCAAAGCCATTTCAAGTGCTCGCGTTCCTTTTCAGGCAACATCGCAAGTAAAGGGGCCATGCTTTTGGGGTTTGCTTTGAGGAGAGGGCGTGTGCCTTCAATGTAGGGCTGATCTAGCTCATGCGCGTATATTTCAACCTGTCCGCCAAGCTCACGAACGATTTCTGGAAGACTGCCAATATGATCAATGTCCTGATGTGTCAAAATGATAGCCTGTAAACGCTCAGGTGGTATGCCAGCACGGCTCATCTCCTGACGAATGGTCTCCCATGAACCAGGCATTCCTGTATCTACTAATACCGCTCGATCATCATCCCAAAGCAAGGTGGGATATATCACCATCGGCTTGCCAAATGCCTCTCCTTGTAACGGAATCATTTTTACACCTGTGTTAGCTTTCATACCCTATTCCTCCCCACATCATTTCTTCGCACAACTACTTTTTATCACGGAGTGAGGAGCTTTTTCAACAGAAAAATATTTTATTATATCACAAATAAAAATATTTTTCAACATATTTTTAAGGCATCTTCTTGTACAAAAAAGACCCCCGAAATACGCGGTCGCTCCTACCAGAGCAGACCGCGTTGGCGTTTTATTAACTTAGGGTGTCGTTGTCTGAACAGACTGCCCACCCGTTGATGCATCTTGGCTTTGCTCCCCAAGAATGCTACGGACAGGTTGGATGTCAGGCTCGTCCACCATCAACCGATAAACCGGTACGAACACAGCTGGTGGGCGGATCGGTTCAGGCTGCGTTTCAGGTGGCTGCACGTGCGTACTCGTACCTCCCCAAACCATATAGCCTCCCCACGCTCCGGCACCTAGCAAGACAACTGCGCTGGATATCACCGTAGCTTTGTGCCGAAACAGTTTCACGAGCGGATTGGCTGTTTCGTTGCGTACCTCGTCCAAAAGCTTGCGGAAATCAGCATTTCGGATCGCATACCACCGTTTTCTCCATTCTTTATCCCGTAATCTCTTGCCCTTCTCCTCAAGGAAAAAGGCCTTCAATGCTTGTCTGTATGCAGGCAGCAAATACTTCCCTTCGAAAAACATCCGCTGGCTCATCGTCCATTGGATAAAGGACAGCGTAACGGCTTCCCCACCATTTTGCTGAACATACTCCAGCAATTCTGCAAAATGGAAGCCTTCCTGACCAAAATGATCTTCTCGGTAAAAGACGAGCGGCACCTGCGGGAACTCGTCAGCATGGAGCGGTTTACTCAGCATATTCTGGATCATTCTTTGCTGCACGGAAATCGCTTCCCGATCCCATTTTCGGAAAAACTCTGCCGGGTGTGGCGTGTTTCTCTCTTCATGCAGCTTCGCTAGATTGATGAGCATTTCTTGCTTGTGGCGACTCTCCATATCCAGCGTTCCGAAAAAGCTCTGTGGCTTCTCCTCTAAAAGGGCGATGAGAACTTGGAAATCATCCTTGGATAGCGTGTCTAGCGCTACGAGCTTCATCAAGGACTTGTCCAGCTCATCCAGCAGCTCATCGGCATAACTGCGTGCTCCATCGATGCTTTCAAAGAACTGGTGGATGGTAATGGCAGCAGCGAGCTTTTGGCGTTCACGCGTAAATAGACGCAGAACTTTCTCGGTCGTGGTAGAAACAAAAACAGCATTGCGCATAGCTTGCGGTTCTGTTTCCGTCCAAAACCGGATTTCCTTTAGCATCTGGTCCAAACTGGCCACGGCAGCTACCCGCTCGGTCATATAATCCTCAAAGAGCGGCTTCACCAACTGTGGATACCCGAAAATCGTCCGCATCATGAAGCCAAACAGCTCCCGGTTGCTGGACAAATGCTTGTACACCTCTGCCACGTAGCTGCTCTGTCTCGAGGTCTTGGCCTTCATCAACACGTCCATCAAGAAGCGGATCAAATCCATTTGCAGGCGTTCCTGCCTGGTGACACGGTAGGATTCAATCATTTGCTTGATCGTCTCGCCGTCAGGCAGTTGTTTGGACGAAAGCGCCTCTACCTCGATCCGCATCAGCATTTCCTGAATCTCGATCAACCGTTTCTTGCGGGTCAAGCTGCTATGCCCCAAATAGCTGTTCAACGCCTGCCAAACGCCCGCCCGCTTGCTCTCATACACGGACGTTCGTCCCTTTTCAATCAAATACAGTGCGCACAGCTCATAATACGTGCGAAGGTTCAAGGCCAGTGCATGATCTGCTCCAGCCAGCACTTCCTCACAAAATTCGTGGAACGCATCCAGAATCCGTGGCTCATTCACATACTCCCAGGCAAAGTCGAGGTATTCGTGTCCTCCGTCCTGCAAATCGACGTTCTGAACGCGACCAAGGGAGAAGTCGAACAAAAAGTCTTTGTCGCTGTGCCCCCCGCCTGGGCGTATGCTTCCTTTTTCCACGAACGTGACGTGGATATGCTTCTTGCTCTGCGGCTCGTTGCTAAAAGTGAGAAAACCAAAGTGTCTGCGCATTTCATAAGGCAGACAACTGTACAAAATCTCCAACAATTGAGCAGCACTCTTGGATGAGACACTAATATCCACATCTAGGCTAATGAACACCTTCTTTTTCGCTGCGAGCGAGGACATCACCGCAAAAAGAAGCTGTTTGAATAAACGCTCATCGACGCCCAATTGACCAAGCAGCTGTTTTCGGTCTTGCGACAAGCCTTTTTCTGAAGGGATGTCATCGACGGTAGGAAGCTCCTTACCCGCTGCATCGTCGTGGCGATCTGCAAACGTGCGTACTCCGAAGATCTTGCCCGGATTCTTGATAAACTCATCTCGACGCTCTACCGGAATGACATAGTTGTGGCTGAAAAACGTATTGCGCTGCCCGGTAAAGTCCGCTCCGACAAATACACTTCTACCGAGAACCATCTCTCCTGATTCGGCCTGGAAGCTGACGAGCGCCTCCGGAAAGAGCGCCAGATTACTTTCCGCCCGCTCTTGAAGCTGTCGCGGCGCATCGTACACGCAAAACGGATGGAGCGTCTTCTTGATGAATTGGTTATCCAGCCCTGGCGTTTTGGCGACAGTATCGTATCCTTCGTTCGAACGGAAAACCCCTTGTCGCCCGCGGGTGTAGTACTGCTGCAAAATGGGCTGACGGTTGCTCACTACCGCTCCCTCCCCTCGATGTAATCAAGCTGGTGCATCAACCAAATAAACGGTTCATCGACGCGAATCGGCGTTACGACACCACTCACCCTTTGATTGACGGGATTGCTCCCCAGCGCAGATACAGCGAAATAGGCCGTATTCGTAAAGTAAACATCTAGCGCGTCTTTAAACGGTCTATCCACCTTTTCGATGAATCGGCGAATTTCCCCATCGATGTTCTCAAATTCAGTTGTATTCAAATATTGTTCATGGACGAAATTGCGGAAAACGTTGCTGTTGGACTTGATGTATTCGCCGTCGTCTTCCTTGATCAGATGTAGCATGTCGCTCTTCGTCAGTACGACAGCCGTCGGGATATGTGTCTTGCTCTGCTCCTGATAGCCGATGAAGTTCTCGAACAACGTAATGACGACCTCACGCGGCTCGTCGTACCTTGCTGTGAATTCCCCTGGCTCATCTCCTGCTTGGAGCATGACCCGATCGCGAATTGTCTTGATTTGCAGCGGATCGACCAGGAACAGGATGCCAGACGAGTTTTTCACATGCGCCGCATATAGCTCCAAATACTCGCGGTCGACCATTCCCTCGCCTGCTACGTCGAAAAACACCAGGATCAACGGTGCCTTGTCGCTATCCTTGAAAATGAACTGGAAGATGAACGGCTCCTGACGCTTTTCTTTTTGCGTGGAATCAAGCAGCTGTCCGCGTTCAAACAAGGGTGCCTCATAGTTCTCCCGGAACTTGCGGCTAATCTGCGCATTGAGCGGCATACACGCTGCATCGAAATGATTCGCAGTCGTGTTCTGCAAGGTATGAATCAATGAGGTCATGTAAACGGACTTCCCTACTTGGGACGCCCCGACAATCGAAATAATGTTGCTCGGCGCTTTACCCGCTGTAATCGGCAGCTCGTTGTGGCATTTCGGGCATAATCTGCGCTTGGAAACCATACCATATCGGTCGGTCACACCTGCGAGGACGTTATCGACGTACAAATGGTTTTCCTCCGGGATGGATTCCGGATCGATCACCGCTTCCAGCTCGTCGATGGCATCGAGTCCGAATTTATCCCGATGCGCATTGAGAATCTCATCCTCCTGCAACGCGTAGTCTTCGTCGTCCTGGCGATAATGTGTAGCACGAAAGACAACTTTGTCCGGTCCGTATTTGGCGAAGCAGTACGGGCAGACAATATCGTAAAAAGGAAGCCGCTCCTTGACCTGCGGCTTCTTTTCAAACATGTTTTTCAAAAACGACAGCATGGCGCATCCCCTCCTATTCAGGAATCAGTTCGTACATTTCTCCGTATTTTTTCCCGTCCGTAAAAAACAGGCGGACGACGTCTTTTTTCCTGACCTCAATCTCCGGCATCAGATTGACTCCGGGCTCGAGATCACGAATGAAATTGTATCGGGTACCATCATCCTTGTGAGCGGGAGGAGAGCCTTCTTTTTTGACGTAGCAGAGTACGTCCCGCGCGATCGGAATCTCTGAAAAAATGCGAATCTGCAACGATTGATGCTTACTAAACCAGCTTCCGCCCCGTTTGAACGAGTAGTAGATTTTGGCCTTTCCTGTGCTGACATGGATCACATGGGCATCCCCGTCTGGCATGAGCAGAATCGGCTTGCCATTTTCCAATCGGCAAGGAAAGATGCGGTATGTGTACCGGCCGATGCCGTCTGTTTTTTCCCGCAGCCCTTTGTGGACTTTGTATTCCTCTCGGGTGTACAGCTTGAACTGTCGATCATCCAGCTCGTTTACGTCAAAAGGGGCGCCAAACTGCGACTTGTGCACGTACACGCATGGAATATCCTGCGCCCAATGCCAATTGAGCACGTATTCGCTCCCTTGATGCTGGCAGGTGACGTCCTTGATGAAGGTTTCTGTTGTTTCCTCCCGATTAATCATGATTCATCATGCTCCCTTTACTCAAACCGCTTGCTGCTTTGGTTCCCGGCGTCCAACGCACGAGGGCTTTGTCTGTTGTTCAGTCTGCGCTTTGCAAAAGACGATCCGCCACTCGTAGAAGCTGGCACAAAGAGAGTGAACAATGTCAGGATGACAGCGAGCAAGGAACACGCCAGCAAACGTACAACCATATCGAGCAAGTCGATTGACGACAGTCCCATTTCCAAAACGAGTCCAGCTAACAGTCCTGATACCGCCCCGCCAATCGTGAAGCTTTTGGCCAGATGGCGATTGTCAAAAATCAGACCCAGCGCCAAGCCGAGCAAAGCACCGAGGATCAGAACACTGACCACACGGGTGATGGCGTAAAACATGCTTTCTTCTGTCGCTCCTGTCCGCTCAGAAACAATATTGCGGTCTGTTCGGCTCATATCGTAAATCTGACCAAAGATTCCTGTCATTTGATCAGCGTGTTCGACATTGAAGTAGCTGCCGCCAGTCTCAGCAGCGATCTTTTGTAGCAACGCCGTTCCATCTGCATCGATTTGGCTCATGCCTACCGTATGGACAATCACTTGGTTTTGCTTGTAGGGCGCAAGTGCGGCAGGGATATCCAGATCACTATAGCCGTCAGACATCAGCACGACCGTACTGTTCGCCATCTGATTGGCTTGCAGCTGGTCCAGCCCCGCTTGCAGAGCCAGGTCGATCCGGGTGCCTCCATCCGTTCGCGGATATTGGAGCAGCTTCTTCACAACCTCATCCTTCACCGACTGGCTATTCAGCTCGGTGAGGGGTTGCAGCACATTCGTTTGATCGTGAAACGTAACCACTGCTATGTTCATGTCACTGTCCATGCGCCGCACCATGTCAGCTGCTGCTTTGAACAATTGGTTATCCGGGTCAGACGACTGCATGCTGCCTGACGTATCCAGAACCATGACAATATTGTTGGCCCCACTGGCCTGTTGAAACGATGACCCGTACAGCAGCTGAAGCAAGAGCGCCACTACGCCCACCATCAAAAACGTGCTGGGCACGAGCATTTTCCAGGAAAAGCCCAGATAGCGCTGCTTCCAGCCAACTCCATTCAGTCGTGGCGAGATCATTTCCGCAATGAGGCACATCAGTCCTACGAAAAAGGCATATTGACCAAAATAAAGTCCCATTAACAACCATTGCGGTATTTCTCCGGACAGCTTGCCGAGCATGACTTCCCCGACCAAAAATCCGATCACGCCACCTACCAGACTACAAACTAGCATGAGTAAGCTTACCCTTCTCTGACTCATGACGACTCATCTCCTCCCACGCGGCGAAAGACAAACCCGCTGTCCTCATAGGAAGCATGGTATTTCTTGTTATTGCGGTAAAACATCAACTCTTCCATGCCGAATCCACCCATCAGGTTCATTTTTTCTATCCCGCTTTTTTGTTCCTCGTGGATGCAGCCCAGCTTGTAGGTTCGTGTGCTCTCATCCTTGTGCAGCGCATACTGGACGAAGTCGTTGTGAATATCGGCAAACAAATACTTCTCCTCGTAGCGATGCTTTTGCAAGAAATGGAACACTTCGATGTGAACCGCTGCGCGCTCTTCCAGCACCAATGCCAGATCGAGGAACAAATCCTCCTTCGTCAGCACGGTTCGGTTATCGTAAGCAGCCCCGACGTTGGCACGCGCAAGCAGCTCCGCCTCAAAAGATAAAGCAAATGGCGCACGGGTGAGAATCTCATTCCGGCAAAACAGACACAGCCTCTCCACGAGTCCAGCGAGTCGATTCCCGCTGAGCAGAGCGCCGCTGCCGATATATCGTTGTTCCATGTAAAAATCACTGCCGCGTGAAGCTTCCAATGACCGGATCGTTTCATGGACGACCGATTCGTAATATTCGTCCACGTTTTTGCCCAAGTAGTCAGTCGCTTCTCGAACGCTCGTCTGGGCAATTTCCCGCAGTTGCTTATGCAAGGCTTCCAGCTGCTCGACTTGCTCACCTAACTGCCGGTGAATCTGCTCTGCCTGTTTCTCATAGCTCACAAGGATTGAGAGCATCATCTCCCAATCCAGCAGCTCCAGCTTTTTGCCATAAACAGCGTCCAGCAAATGACGAATGAAGGTCCGCACACGCTCCTTATCCCGTGTGAAAAACCCTCCTACGCGTATGTCCTGCCGATCCACTCGCTCTTGGTAGAGATCGACCAGCTCGGCTTTAATCTGTTCAACCTGTCGAGATGTCTCGCGAATTCCTGTACGCAGCTCATCCAGCAGGTTTGCTCCATTGGCGTGTTCGGCTGTAAGATAGTAAGCCGCATACAGCCCAAGCCGTTCATCCTCGATGACTGCTTTCTGAATCAAATCAGCCAAGGAGTCCTGAGACAGCATGTGCTCCAGACGTTTACGCGCCCCGGAAACGATATTCGCCTCAAAAAAGGCTTGGCTGCTGCCGTCAAACAAAGCCAGCTCCGCTTCACGCATATTCATACTGCAAAGCTCGCTGTAGCTAATGCCAGAGGTCATAAGCCCCGTCATTTCCTCCAGAATATGATCCTCCGGGAGAATGCCAGCCAATTTTCGCTGCAAATCATGCGCCGTCAATCCGAGTTTTTCTCTCGCTTTTGTTTTCGGCAAAACCTCGCCGTCCTGGAGTCGCTCCCAATAGCGGTCAAATACGGCGGACAGCACCGTCAGCGCAATTGCATGAGTCGGTCGCTTTACTTTGGATAGGCCAGCAGACGCGAACTTGGTATGCCCGTGATCGACCGTGATGCTGCGCATAAATTGCAGCTTGTTATAGCCATCATTGCTTTCATGGAACTCCGACTCTACCTTTTTGTTGTTCAAAAGCACCAGCTTGCTGATCAGCTCGTAATTTTCCTGCATGCCGCCTTCGATAAACAAGCCATGCTCTGTCTTGTCACTCAATAGGTACGCCAGCGAAAATAACGGTGCGTTCACATGCTCCACAGGCAGTTTCACGAGATCCTCCGTTACCAAGAGATTCGCTCGATAGCTGTAGTCGCTCCGCTGATAGCGATTGACCTCTTCCAAAAAGCTGACCGAGAGCGCTGTCGAGAACCCGAATGCTTCCCCGTTGTTCTTTTCCTGTAGTAGGACGTACAGGTCGACTGATACGTTTTTAAACAGCTCGTTGAGGTAGCCCTTGAGAAGCAGCGTCAGCTCTGGCAAAAGGACCGTGGCAGGGTCATCTGCCCTTGCCACGACAGCAATATGGACTTGCTGAAAAGCAGTGAACAACTTGCCCATTTCCGCTACCCGCACGCTTGCCAGCTTCATCACCTTGTTCAGTTCCATGGTGACAGCTTCATCGAGTAAAAAACGCTCGTGGATCGAAGTACGCATCTTTTTCTTGTCGGCATCTGCCTGCGGCAAGCGGCAGCCGATTACTTGCGGATGCTCCCACGTTTTGTCCTGATACGCATGGACATAAAGAACACCGTGACCATTTTGCCAATTGCGCTCGTTGTGGGCACGAACAGCTTGCAGTGCCTCTACGCTCTTATCCCCGAGAAAAAGGAAGAGCACGGGGTTTTGAATGCTTCGCTGTCCGTTTCCGCTATCCAGTTGTCTTTCCAATTCCGTAACGTATTGGGTCGCGAACTCTCCTATCAAATCCCTCATGCTTCCGTTGCCAAAAGATTGTAACAGTCTACACATCCTTTGTTTGCTTCCTGCTTCATTGTGTCTGCTTTTGCCGAAGCTACTTGCATTTTTTATGACACTCCTCAGGCGTAAATTCCGGTACAACGAACCGTACATATTAGCAGTGACTTGTAGATGTTATCATGCTAATTTAGCTAAATTGATAGATGCATTAAGGTCTCTATCTATTTCAAGCCCACAATCACATTTGAATACTCGATCTGACAGTTTTAGGTCTCTGTTTATTTGACCACAATCAGAGCAGGTCTTCGATGAGGAATACCACTTATCTGCTTCCATGAAACGAATACCATGTCTTTCGCACTTATACCGCAATTGTCGTTTAAACTCATGCAATTTCTGTTGTGCGATAGCTTTGGACAAATGGCGATTCTTCATCATGCCGGTAATATTCAATATCTCCATCACTACAGTGCCAGGTTTGGTTTTCACAATAGCATTTGTAGCTTGATGGAGGTGATTTGTACGGATATTTGTTAGCCTTCGGTGGAGCAAACGAATGGATTTTTCCACTTTTACAATGTTGCACGTTTTGACAAAACGGTTTCCCTCCCTGTTCATCTCGTATTTGCGAGAGACGTTACGTTGCAACCTCCGTAAACGTCTCTCTGCTTTCTTTATTGCTTGTGTCTTGTTGATATTTTTAAAGGTCATACCATTAGAGCAAACTGCAAGCTTCTTCACACCTACATCGATGCCAATGACTTCATTTGTTAGAGTAGGCTTTACTCCATCTTGTTCAATGCCAACAGATAGATACCAGTACTTACCGTCAAATGATATTCGAGGATTGCTATACTTTGTATCCATCGGAATTTGTTCTGAAGTAGAAACCCACCCTACTTTCAAAAGGAAGACGAGATCTTTCTTCACCTTCAACTTCACGAGGTCATTGTAAAATGAAGGCTTTGTATGTTTACGACTTTTAAATCTAGGTATGTCAGCTTGTTTCTTGAAGAACTTCTGATAAGCATCACAAGCATCTTTGACTGCTTGCTTGGTTATATCATTGGAAACATCGTATAACCAAGCAAATTCCTTTGACTGTTTCACCTGTGTTAGTTCTTTACGAAGACTTCGATCAGATAAAAACTTACCACCGTTTCGGTAGTTTTCTTCCTGCCTAGCAAGCGTCCAATTATAAGCCCAACGAGATGTTCCTGCTGATTTCCATAACTGATTTTCTTGTTTGGGAGTGGGTTTCAATCTAACTTTCATTGCAAGTATCATTTATATCACCATCACAAGACAAAACTTATGATTTAGTTTCACTCTCTAAAATCTGCAAAGCATTAGACTGTACTCCGAATATAGTAATAGATATGGAAAATAGGACCAACACCGTCAACTATTGCAGCGTCTTGCGCATATCGTTTACTTTTGACCAAACCTTTTTGTAGAACTGGAACAGCTCTTCACCGTTTACGTATTCGTCGCGGTCGTATTCCAGATCGTTTTTCGTTTCTTGGAAAGCAGATGCGATTTCATCGAGTTTTGCCAGCAGTTGCTGCGTATCCTCTGCTGAGGTCATCGCGTCACTGCGTTTTGCAGCCTTGCGCTGGATGGTTGCCATGCTCTTGTGATCCAATGCGCGGTATTTTTCATAGATAGCGAATTCGAAGTGTTTGTTGACCTTCATCAGGTTGATGAATGGCTCCCACGCATCTTCTTCCTCATCTTTGTCGTAGACGTAGAGCGCACCGCGCTTGCAAATCGTCCCTGTGTAAAGGGCTTCGATGAATCGGGTCACCAGCTCTTCTTCGTCCTTGATGGCACCTACGATCTGCTCCAACTCCTGGATTTTGGCCTCGATTTCTTCGTATTTGCGCACTTCTTGTTCGATCAGGCGAATCTGCTCTGGATAGCGAATCAGGTTTTCTTTTGCCATCTCTTCATTGATACTGCCGAACACATCACGTGTTGATTCTTGCTCTAAACCATCTCTCATAAAGCCTTTGAGCTCTACCAATGCACGCTTAATCTCGCCTGGGCTCAGCTTGGATGCGTCGCCTTGAGCTTGGTGCTTGGCTAAGAAAGCAGCCATGGAGAAGGACTTCGTCACGATGCTTTCATAGCGGTTGCTCGTCTTGCTGTCGCTGCCTTTTTCGCGGATAGCTCCGAAACGCACTGCACGATCAAACAGTTCGCGTACTTTGGCGTTGTAAGCTTTGATTCGCCCGTTTTGGTACGTATCTCCCCACGATTTTTCCGGAATCGGTGATGGGAGGTACGCCCAGTTGTTCTTTTCGGTTTGAACGAGGTGGCGTCCGATACCCTCTCTGTCCAGAATTGTACGTTCGTAGCTTTCCTCGTAGACCTTCAGCGGTGTGTAAGCGAACAGCGGAACACCGTTTTTCGTATTCAGCCAGAAGATGCGGTTTTTGACTTCGCTTTCTTTGACCGTGAAGCGCGAGCCGCTAATCGCGGTATCTTGATAGTTTTTAATCCCCTTCAAAATCGATGGTGCTTTCAGCGGCACGGATACAAAGCCCCAGGAAGGGAAGTGCATATTGCCGAGATTGTTGCTCAGATGGAAGACCGGAATCGCCTCTTCATCCAGCTTGCTCGCAATCTTGCGCTCTACGATGCGATCGAGTGTCTCATCCTGACCGTATTTGATCACGAGGAATTCTTCCATCGACTTGGTGATTACCTCACCGAACTTCTCCGAGAGGAATTCGGAAATCGAACTGATGATATCCAGCTCCTGCTCTTTGACCCACTGATCGGAGTGTCGCAGCAGCTCGCTGGTGAAATCGCGGATCAGGTCATCCGCATCTTTTTGCTCCAGGATGTTGCTGACTACTTTGGAGATATCCGGCACACTGACGATGTTCCAGTAGTATGTCTTGTTGCCAGTGCGGTCGCTCTCTTCACCGCCGTTGATCAGAATGTCGCCGTTTTGCTCGAAAATTTGGTTGAGTGCGTTCAAAATCTCAGTAAATACGTTATAGATGCGGTTGTTTTCTGCATTCAACAAACGGTGCAGCTCTTCGTAGAATTCGATCATTTGCTCTAGCTTTTCCTGATCAGCCAGGAGCTGGTATTCGTTGATCTTCGTTTCGATGTAGCTGTTTTTCTTCTTCTCCTTGGAGATGAAAGCACTGCGGGCATCGCCCAGCTTTTCATTCGCATTCTCTCGCGCGCCCTCGATCTCACGCGGGTAGCTCTCCAAATTCGCCTTGAGGCTCTCAATGTAGGAGAGGATCATTTTCATCAGGCAATAGCCTTTGTCCGAATGAATCAGACGGGACGCATAGAATGGTCCTTGCTGCGGGTGCAGGAATACTCGCGTGATCATTTCGCCAAAAACAGAGATCATGTCGCCTGGCATCTGCTTTTTGGACTTAATGTACGCTTCGCGCGCTTTGGCGAGATAGCCTTGCTCCAGTTCGTGGTCGATGCTCACGACTTGCTGAGTGATCACGTTGCTGTAGTTCAGACGCTCACTATTTTCATAGCCTGGCAACGGTTCAGGAACGCGCTCCTCGAACTTGCGGGAAATCGAGTCGATGTCGATTCCCAGCTTGCGGGCGAATTTCTCCGTATCTTCTTGCGTTGGTGCTACCGTGAACATTTTTTCCATCTTTTTAAACAAGCGATAGGCCAAGTATGTTGTCATCTCTTCGATCGGCAAGACAGCAGAAGAAGCACCGATGACGTTGTATTGGTAGTTCGCTGCGTACGCTTTTGGCATCTGGTTGATGTTCGTACGGATGTTGCTGATATAGTCGTGGATCGCAAACTCTTCACCCGAGCGTTTTTCTTCGCTCGCCATGAAGTTCGTAATGTTCTCCGCGGTTACGTTCATGCAGTAATCGTAGGCGTTTTCCAATGCTTTGCCTTCGAGATTGGTCGCAGAAATCAAATGACACAGGTTGAATGGCGGCATTGGCGATTGGACGGTGAGCACGTTGCCGTATTGCTGGCGGAAACGCTCATTGCGCTCGTCTGCATTCATCCAGTAGTCGAGCTCTTTTAATGCCGCGTAGCCGTTTTTCATGATGTAGTCGCGTGTGTGCGAGCTGAGGCTCTTGTTCGACAGGTTGACGTCAGGCGTGAACAGGTAGCCCAGCGTATTCACCTTGTCTACCCCCGCACTGCCGAAGTCGCGCTCCAAAATGCCCCGTACGATATAGGCGATGTCGAGGAAGCAACCACTTCCCGTTCCCCCGGACAAACCGCTTAAGAGGAATACGGTCAGCTTTTTGTTCGTGCCCTCGCATAGCATCTTGACCTTTTTCTCAATCGTTTGGACGACTTGCGTAATTTTCGTAAAGAGAAGTAGGCGACCCGCCTGGCGTACACCCGATGCTCCGCTGATTCCGTCCGTAATTGTCAGTTCTGGCGAGAGCCAGTCGGTGATGTACGGCTCGAGAATGCTGCGATTCTGCAACACACCGCCGATCTCAGGATTGGACAGGAGTACGAACTCCGTCACTGGATCGAGTCCGATTCCCTTGTACTTTTTGTTGCGGTCATGCTCATTCGTTTCAAACGCGATAAATTCAATATTGTCCGGCTTTTCCTTGCGCTTCTTGGAAAGCTGGTCTACCGGCAGCTTGAAGCGTCTGTTCACTTGGTATTTCAGGCGCAAAAGCGCATCAATTCCTGTACCGCCAAGACCGATGACGAGCATCGGGTTATCGATTGTATCTACGCGAATCTTGTCACTGACGATTCCTCCGCCGAGGGATACGTCCAATTGTTGAATGTGTTCTCTCACAACTGCTTTCATAATTGACTCACTCCTAGACGATGTAATCTACATATAAGGACTTGTTCACATTCGTTAACGAAATTTTGATGCGATCGTTTTTCTTCAGCTCTTTGCCTTTGCTTGCATCGAGTACACGTCCAGCCTTTTCGATTCGGCAGTTCGAACGGTTTTCGATGATCAGTGTATCGTTTTTCCCTGGTAAAAAGATGACTTTCTCTGTCTCCGCAAACTCAGGGGCGAGCTGCAAGAGTTGGTGCAGCTTCACTTTTCCTTTGAACGCGTTCAGTTTCTTGTACTGCGGATTGGACTTTTCCCCTGTATCCTCATCCACGATCTCGATGGCGATTTGGCCCGCGAAGCCCTTGTTCGCCTTGCGATAGATCGACAGTGCGTACAAGCCTGCACCGATCAACAGGATGAAAACCACGGTACCTCCTACTACGGTCATCCATGGAAATGGTTTCGATTCTGCCGCAGGATCAGTAGTTGTGTTCGGCTTGCTCGCTCCAGAACCTGCCGTTTGGGAAGCATCTACAACGAGAGGTTTTGTCTCCCGGTAAAAACTGGTGTCTTCTGCCTTGATTTTTATTTCGTACGTATGGTCAGCCGGGATTGTAAAGCTGCCTTCGAACCCGCTGCCCGTATTGTTCAGGACGACCTCATTCGTCTTATTGTCCTTCTTGTCATTGACGATCAGCGTCGCCTTCATCTGCTTGTACAGATCAGGACTCGCTACCTTCTGTCCGTTTGAAACAAGTGCAGCCTTGATTGGTACGACATCGCCAGCCTTGAAGCTCTTGGCTGTGACTGGCTCCATCTCCAATTGCAGATCGTAGTTGAAGATGAGGTTAATATCGATTTTTTCCTTCGGGGCACCTTTTACCTGTAACTTCCAACCACCCTGCTGTGGCTTGACCAGCTTGATCATCGTGTACGCATTGGACTTCGACAGTCTGACCTGGTTGGAAGGGATTTGTACTTCCTTGCCCGCTGGGTCATACAGCTTCACTTCCACTGCTTTTTGCGACATGATCGAGATGTTGGCTTCCATGACGCTGCCATTCGGGATTGGGATCGGAATCTCCTGAGCCTGACCGTTTGCGACGAAGCTTTTAACCGGGACAACCTTCAGCTTCAGGTGATTCGCAAAGATTTCGCTCAAAATTTGCGGGAGCTTGTCCGCTGTGCTCGTTTCGAAAAATTTACCATTTGTCTCCGCAGCAATCTGCTGTAGTGTCGTGCGGTTAAGCTGACCGTCTGCATTCAAGCCAATCGTGTAAATCGGATAGCCTTTGTCTTTGGCCTCTTTTACTGCTTGCTGCAGCTCTTGATCAGACTGTGTTTGGGTACGGCTTGATGCTTTGTTCAAATAGTTGTTTCCGTCTGCCAACAACACGATAATCGGCGCATTGTTTGGATTGCGTCCTGCATCAAGGATTTTTACTGCTTCCGTTACCCCGACAGCGATATCGGTGTAGGCTCCTTTTTGCAGACTGTCGATGAAGGCTTTGATATCGTTCTTGTCTTCTTCGGAATTAATCTCAAGCAGTGCTTTTTCCCGCTCGATCTTGTCGGTATAGGCGACGACACCGATTTTGTTCGCTTGGATCGACGTCATGTCGACGAACATTTTCATCGCTTCGTTGCTGACTTTGTTCTTATCGCTCTGGGTCATGGAGTTGCTGACGTCCACGACCAGGACAGCGTCCATATTGTTTCCGCTCGTTTGCGCAAAGCCTGGATGAGTGACGGAGAGGACACTGACCAAGAGCAGGGCAAGACATGCTACGTATCGACATAACATTCGGAATCGTATTATTTTCATAAGAGCTCCTTTTCTTATTCGTTACAAAGAATTTGTGAAGTGTTGCAAAGGAAGTAAGACTATGACACTATTACCACTAGATTCAAGAAATAGAAGACAAATGAATAAAAAGTACTAGAATGATTGCCCCTTACTCGTAATACGATACGACATGATTCTTTGTTACAGATTTCGACAACTTCGTTAGGAGAAATTTTATGTTAACTTACTTTCTGTTGTTTGCGGCTTTTTTGCTGCTAGCGGTCCGATTCCTCAAGCTGCTGCGACTGAAACGGCGCAATCTCTCCAACGCCGAAATCGACCAGCATCTTCATGCCTTACTGAATGAGAAGAGGGATTCACCATGAGAAAACGAATCGGCGTCCAATTTCGAAAAACCCGTAAAACCACTCATACGTATGAAAGAATTCAAGCGTGCACGCGATGCCATACGTACCACGTCCTGTGGGAGTCGCATTGTGAGACCTGCGGGAGAGCCTACACCCCGATCCGCCAGGTTTCCCACGGTGTGACGCGCCGCTATGTGCAGACGCGCTTTTTGCTCTTGGGCTTGTTCGTCTGTCTTGCTGTCCTTTCTGCGGAGACCCTTTTGCAATTAGCTCTCGCAGGAGGTATTGGCTGTCTGTTGTTCGTCCTGTTTTTCGTGATACAGAAAAAATACGGCACCCACGAAAGAGACATACAATTTCAACACTTTTTAACGAGGGAAATGGAGACGCTCAAGAAGTCACTCCTCCGTCATTTGGAAGAAGTGGGCAACGACGTCAAAGAAGGACATCTAAAGGAAGCTTATGAAAAAACGAGAGAGATCGGGCATTTCATCGATTCCGATACGATCAAGATACGCAAGATCATGTTCCTCAATCATTACGTCCTGCGCAAAGACATGGAGCTGGAGCTCGAAACGCTCATTCCGTCTATGTACGACAAGGACTTCATGGAATATGTGCGCGAAGTCATCAAGGTCCAGCCTTCGCTCGTCAAAAAATCCGTGCTTACTTATGTTAGACGTTATAAAAATCAAATATTGTTGCTGGAAAACGGGGATCAGCTCATCGGTCAAGTGGCAGGTGCAGCGCTCCGCATGAAGTCTTATGTGGACGAGTATCAGGATCTGATTATCGAATTTATCGATTTTTTGCCTCGCGAGCGCCTTCTGCGATTGGCAAAAATGGTACAAACCCATAAGGATGAAGGTTGGGAACAACTATATCATTCTACCAAAAACAGGGTGGATACGCATTACGCGTTTGACCCGGATTTCAAAGGCTTACTGTGAAGGAGGAGCCTTTTATGTTGCCTATCTCTCCCTATCATAGGTCCCTCTGGGTCCGTAATATTTTTCTCGGACTCTTTGCCTTGGGTCTGATCGCCGTTCTGTTCAAGCTCGGATTCGGGTACAAGCAGATTACATTGTATAAACAGGCAAAGGCGTTTTATGAACAAAAGAACTTGCTGCAAGCCGAGGAAACCTTTTCTCGTGCGCATGATATGGCTGTTCTGTCCTACGGGGATGACGAATGGAATTCCATCATGTTCCAACTGACTGCTATCCGCACCGAGCTGGAAGGGCTTCACCAGTATTCACGTTCTGCCATTTCGGAGAAGAAGGTCGCAGAAGTCGGTGCAGTCTATGAACAATACAAAGCAGTCAAACAGAAATACCAGAATCAAAAGGACGTACCGGCGATGTTTTTCCAGCAATTGTCCGCTCATTTGGGTATGGATAAGAGCTTTTCCGATTATTACTTGAATGCCTTGCAAACAGCCAAGGCGCAGGCACAATCGAATCTCGAAAAGGAAAACTATCAGGACGAATCTTTCATCGAAACACTCCTTGCCATTCCAGATGAATACTACGGCGGCAAAAAGAAGAAGCAGGCTGAGCTCTCGTCCTTGTTCCAGAACTATGAAAAGACAAAGCTGCGGGCGCTGATTGCTTCGGCTCCTTTTGAAGAAGTCATCACCAAAACGGCTACAAGCATACGCCATTACGAAAAACTGGGTATCGAGACAGATTGGTTAGTGGGTCAGTTGGAAAAGTATGCGCTAGCTGAAATAAAGGAAGTCATTCGATCGAAGGATTTGAGTGCCTTCGTTGACATGGCAGCCGCCTATCGAAAAATTGAGGATGTGCTGTCCAGTGATTCACCTGTCCTCGATTCGATCACCCGCTATCTGGAAGGCAAGCTCAAGCAGGCAGAACAATACATCAAGTCGTTCGAGTTCACCAAAGCGCGTGAATTGTACGAACAGTTGAATCCGCTCCAGGATACGGCTACACTCCTGTCCGATCTAGAAAAGCTCTGGTTGGAATACGATCCAACACGTTTATTGCAATTGAGATATCCAGACAGAACGTTCACCGATATGCTCTCCGGCACAGATCGCTGGGGAGCACAGCTTTACGCATTTGGACTCTCTGAGGCAGATCAACGTCTTTACTTCGCAGCGAAAATGCCAAATGACTCGCTCCTCTATCTGGATCAGTCGCTGGATGTGGACATGAAATCGGCTAAGGCGAAGATCGACGATACTCTCGGGAGTAAAGAAAAGCCTGTGATTATCGTGAGTGCTTCCGGCAAGGAACGTGCTAACGCCTACACGGCACTGTCTCCGAATTTGACAAAAGAGACTCTTGAAAAACGCTTTTCGGTCGAGGCGGATGAACTCAGTGTAGAAGACTCCGAGCATCTGATTATGAAAAATCCGGTAGGCAAAGGGGAAAACGAAATCGCTTTGTTCAAGCTCGAGGACAATGGCTTGGCTTACATTGAAAAGCTAGCTGACCTGGATGAAAGTTCCGAAGAAACCACCGAGGGAACTGAGTCAGGAGAAACGACTTCCCCTGCCGACGAGTCGACAGAAGCGACGAATCAAACTCCCCCTGCCACTCAAAAAATCGATGTTTTTGCAGGTCCCGGTGAAGAATACGAGAAGATCGGTCAAATAGTAGCAGATGGTTCCTTCCAAGTCATCGCAGATCTGAATGGCTGGTACCAGATTGTGTTTGATGGAAAAGAAGGCTGGATACGCGCTACCGATTCAACGCCGTAATCAGTCTGCGAAAATTGAGCTCCCCTCGCGATCATGACGCTCCTTTTTGATCTGCGTCAGGAGCTTTTTCTCATTTTTTCACATTGCGTTAGGTGTCAGATTATTCTATAATCTATTTTTATTTTATAGATAGGTAAGGAGTGAGAAGCGATGTTTGGAATCGTTCATTATGAAGCATTTCTGATGACCGCAATCATGTTGAACCTGATACCCGGCTCAGACACGATGTACATCATCACCCGCAGCATTTCGCAAGGAAAACAGGCAGGTATTCTTTCGGTTCTCGGCATTTTGACAGGCTCACTCATTCACACACTCTTGGCTGCCTTCGGCTTGTCGCTCCTTTTGGCGCAATCCATCGTGCTTTTTAACATCGTCAAAATATTGGGGGTCGCCTATCTCGTCTATTTGGGCATTCGGATGCTGATGACGAAGGAATCACCAGCTTTTGATTCAGCCGATTCCAAGAAGCTGAAGGGTGAAAAGGTCTATCTGCAAGCAATCCTG
The DNA here is from genome assembly GCF_949767855.1 of Brevibacillus sp. IT-7CA2. Taxonomy (NCBI): domain Bacteria; kingdom Bacillati; phylum Bacillota; class Bacilli; order Caryophanales; family Paenibacillaceae; genus Brevibacillus; species Brevibacillus sp. IT-7CA2. Next base: position 46,836 of record NZ_CATKQT010000055.1, on the reverse strand, counting down.
ACAAGTGTCACGAATCCAAAGGTCGCCCTGTTTTTCATCGCCTTCCTCCCGCAATTTGTGAGTGCGACGGAAGCCGGACCTCTCCCTTTCCTTATTCTTGGCCTTACTTTTACCGTTACAGGTGGCATCTGGTGTAGTCTCCTCGCCTTGTTTGCTTCCTTCGCTACGCAAAAATTGCGCAATAATCAGAGGTTCTCTGTCATTCTCAACAAGCTGACGGGGATTGTTTTTATCGGGATGGGGTTGAATCTGTTGCGGGCGAAAGCGAATCCTTAGCTCCACCATCGATGCAAACGGGAACGTCTTAGTTGGATTTGTTTCGAAAAGCGTTGCCTATTAACAATAAAATAAGGACCAAAAAAGCCAGTCAGGAGATTCTTTCTCCTCTGGCTTTTTTCATGTTCAGAAATTGTTTAGGTCGAAAGATTATGATATCTCTAGGCATTTTTTCACAATTGGAACGAATGCCCTTGCCGAAAAAAGTTTAGTGTAAATAAAAATCAGGACAAGGGGGGAAAGATGAATTGAGTTAACGGTGCGAAAAGGGAGTTGAAGAATGTGCGAGTGCTGTTAAGTGCTGGGTTTATCCTGGCAGGCTTATTCCTCCTTTTCTATCCTCAATGGGAAACGGCGGTATCTGCACAAAAGCAAGAACAGCTCATCGAAGCGTTCGAACAACTGAGCGACGTCAGCGAGCAAATAGAAACGGCTGCATTCGAGGACCCACCAGCTCCTCAGATACAAGAGCCGCTCGCTATGTTGGAAGGTGCCAGAGGCGTGATTCGGATTCCCAAAATTGATCTGGAAATGATGATTTTTGAAGGCGCGGACAAGCATGCCTTGAGTAAAGGGGTTGGCCTGATCGAGCCAGACAAGGAATTCGGTGTGAACAATGTTGGACTGGCAGGCCATCGCGGGATTACTCACGGTAAGCAATTCAATCGCTTGGACGAACTAGCACCTAACGATGAGATTGAGATCAAGACCAAAACGGCGACCTACCAATTCGTTGTCGTGAAAGCCTTTGTCGTAGATCGTACACAAGTAGAAGTTCTAGAGGATCAAAAGAAGCCATTGATCACTTTGGTCACATGCACCCCTGTTGGAGCAAAAGATCCGAAGGACAGACTGATCGTTCAAGCTGAATGGAAACAAACGACTTCATCTCAGCCCTAACACTTCCTACCGAAAGACGGAATGAGCTAGTTTTTATTTAGTACAGGAGGAGCATATGCAAAGGAAATCTTGGATCGTTGTGGTGGCACTTTTGCTCATCATCCAAAACTTTTTCAGTTTCACGACAACCTCGTATGCGCAAACACAAGGTGAGGTTGTCGTAGGCAATAGTGGGGAGCCAGGCACGGGCAACCCTACTGATCCGGTCACAGGAACTCCTACCGATCCGGTCACAGGAACTCCTACCGATCCGGGCACTGGAACTCCTACTGATCCAGGCACTGGAACTCCTACTGATCCAGGCACTGGAACTCCTACTGATCCAGGCACTGGAACTCCTACTGATCCAGGCACAGGAACTCCTACTGATCCAGGCACTGGAACTCCTACTGATCCAGGCACTGGAACTCCTACTGATCCAGGCACTGGAACTCCTACTGATCCGGGCACTGGAACTCCTACCGATCCGGGCACTGGAACTCCTACCGATCCGGGCACAGGAACTCCTACCGATCCGGGCACAGGAACTCCTACTGATCCGGGCACAGGAACTCCTACTGATCCGGGCACAGGAACTCCTACCGATCCGGGCACAGGAACTCCTACTGATCCGGGCACAGGAACTCCTACTGATCCAGGCACAGGAACTCCTACCGATCCGGGCACTGGAACTCCTACCGATCCGGGCACAGGAACTCCGACTACGCCACCTGTTGAACCACCAGTTCCTCTACCAGAGGTACCGGTACCAGTTCCAGACCCTGAAGACAACATCATCAAAGACAACATCATCACCAGCGTAGTCATGAAGGACAAAGACGGAAACAACATTGAAGACATCCGCCCCGATCAGGGCTCGCGTGTTCAAGTTGATTTCACCTGGCAAATCCCTGCTGGACATCCTTACTCTGAAGGTGCCACCTTTACCTTCCCTCTCCCAGATAAGTTTAGGACCGATCGCATTTTGACCGGAGATCTGAACGGAGGCTACGGCACCTATGAAGTGACAACAGACGGCACCGGAACCGGCACCGTCACCTTCACTTTCAGTGATGCCATCAATGAAGGCGCTGAGATCATTGACGGAACATTCTATGTGTGGCGGGAATTCGATGAGAAAAAGTTTGAGGGTGGCACGAGACAGGAGATCGATTTCAAATTCGATGGCATCGCCCCGATCTCTGTCCATTTCAAAGGCAAAAACAACAATGAAATCGACAAGAACGGAAAAGCAAACAAGGGCATGAATCCTAGCTATCTCGACTGGACCGTCGATTTTAACCTAAGTGAAAATCCGATTAAAGGCGCTATCTTTACGGATGAGCTTCCAAGCGGTCTGGATATCGACATGAGCTCGATTAAGGTCTTCCCATTAGAAGTTCAGTTGAATGGCTCTGTTAATCCAAAGGCTGAGGTAACCACCTTCACTCCTGAGAAATTGACAGAAGGAAACGGGTTCAAAATTAACTTTGGCGACATCGACAGTGCTTATCGCGTCGCGTACAAGACCAACGTCACCGGTACGACAGATACAACCTACACGAATAAAGCCACTGTCACAGGAACGAACCTTCCAAAGGATTTAATCGATTCCGCGAATGTCTCTGTCCGATTCAGCCAGCCTTTGAACAAAAAGGCGATTAACTACGATTACAACAAACAAACGATCACCTGGGCTATTCAGTACAACTACAATGAAAAACTGATCAAGCAAAGCGATGCGTGGCTCGAGGATCGCTTCGATACGAGCCATCAAGAGCTCGTGAATGATTCCTTTACCGTTCATAAAATGACCATTGGTGACAACGGAAACGGAACAAAAGACGGGGCTGCCATCACAGAGTACAACGTAACCCCATCGGCCACCGGCTTCCGCTTGGAGTTTGACCATGACGTGTCGGCTGCTTACGAAATCACCTACCAAACCAAAGCCAAAAATCGGGTCCACCAAGACAGCTACCTCGTGAAAAATGAAGTAGAGATCTATGATGGAACCAAAAAAGATGCATCCAGAGAGATCAATCAAGCAATCTTCTGGAAAAACGCCAAAAAAGAAAAAGTGAACTACCTGGATAAAACGATCGAATGGACGCTTAGTCTAAACGACGACAATCAGGTGATGGATGAAGTCGTCATTACCGACAGTTTTGCGGGTCAAGGGCTGACTCTTCTTCCTGACAAAGTAAAGATCCACGATTGGTCAAAGGATTTGGAAGAAGGTCCTGACAAAGACTACAGCATCTCTCCGAATCCAAAATACGAAGAAGGATTCAAGATTACCTTCCAAAAACCAGTCACAAAAGGTCTAGTCATTACGTACCTGACGAAATTCGATCCTACTTCCAAGGACCGTCCATCCGTGTACAAAAACATGGCTGAACTGAATTGGAAGGAAAACGGGAAAGCACAAGACCCTATCACGAAATCCGCTACTGTTAAACCAGACAACTACACCAGCAATAACGGCAACAAAACAGGTAAATACGACGCCCGCACAAAAGAAATCACGTGGACAATCGATGTGAACTATAACCTTCACAAGATTAACAACGCGATCATCCGGGATTTTTATACCGGAGAACAAACTTTTGTGAAGGACTCGTTACGAGTGCATAAGTTGCTGCTTACAGGTGGAGCAGACGGCGTGAAAGTGGTCGAAGGACCAGTTGTTCCTATCAAATTCGATCCATTAACCAACGGTTTTGAACTGCATCTTGGCCAGATCGACTCGGCCTATCGCATCACGTACACAACCAGTTTGGCTGATCTGCCTGTCGGAGAAGTGTACGAAAACAATGCCACTCTGCATGATAGTGACATAACAGGCACTCCACTCTATAAAGGCAAGACGACCGTCAGACCGACATACGGTGGGCAATACGTACTCAAAGCAGGCGTACAAGGTACAGGAGCAGATTCAGAGTATGCAACATGGACAGTAAGAATCAATCCGAGCCAGTCTCATATTTCGGCAGGTGCTGTATTGACCGATACACTGTCCAGCAATCAAATTCTGATGAAAGACTCCTTCAAACTCTTTACGACAATCGTCTCTGAATCCGGTGCTCTGGCTATCGGAAAAGAAATGACCTCCGAGGACTACACGTTAGAAGTAGTCGGCAACACCTTTAAACTGACTTTCAAAAACGATCTGCACACTGCCTACATCCTGGAGTACCGTTCCTTTATCAATGCTGATAATGGAGAGATCATCAAAAACGAAGCCTCTTTTGCAGGGAAAACAGTTGTAGGTAAAGGTAAAGACGGACAAGAGGGTATCAAAGTCAGCTTGTCCGGTGCTGGTGGCGGAGCCGGCACACCTGGTAAAGGCGACTTGAAAATCGTCAAAACAGACGCCGATACAAAAAAAGCATTGGCAGGCGCCACGTTTGGTCTGTACGACAAGGCAGGGAAAACCTTGCTGGAAACAGTCGTGACCGATGAAAATGGCATAGCCACCTTCAAAGGCTACAAATTTAAAGCGTACAAGCTAAAAGAACTATCCGCTCCTGTTGGCTACGTCATCGCAGACGAGTACAGAAACGGAAAAGACATTACGTTAAAGGCTCCTGCAGGTGCTGACCCAGCTGTTCCAGTTACAATCGAAATGACCATAGACAACAAGCTGCTCCGTCAAGGATTTGAGTTAACCAAAGTTGACGCGGAGAATGCTGGCAAAACGCTGGAAGGCGCTGTCTTCAATCTACAGGTTGAAAAGGGCGGAGCATACGAAACGATCACTGAGCTGACAACCGGCTCTGATGGAAAAGTCTCCAAAGGCGATCTGGCTGAAGGAAACTATCAGCTAGTCGAAACGAAAGCTCCGAAGGGATACAAATTGGATGCGACTCCTATTTCATTCAAAATCGCCTCCAACCAGACAGAAATTGTGACCCTTACGAAAAAGAACGCCAAAAATATCGGGTCTGTTCAATTGCTGAAAGTGGACCACTACACCAAAGAGCCACTTCCTGGCGTAACCTTTGAGCTTCAAGATGCTGACGGGAAAGTACTGAAAAGTGGACTCACAACGGATAAGGACGGTATCCTTCTCCTCGAGAACCTGAAAGCAGGATTCTACCAGCTCGTGGAAACAAAAGCTCTTGCTGATTATGAGCTGGCTGATCCACTGAAATTCGAAGTGACAGATGAAGGCACGACCTCTCTCACGTTGACCAACAGATTGAACCCAGGATCTGTGAAACTGACCAAAGTTAGAACGGGATACCCAAACCATAAGCTCAAAGGAGCCGAATTTACGCTCCGCGATGAAAATGGTAAGGTAGCCAAAGACATGAACGGTCAGGAGCTTACAGAGCTGACTACAGATGGCAACGGAGAGCTGATTGTCGAAGGCCTGAATCCAGGCAAGTATGAGTTTATCGAGACGAAGGCACCTGCTGGTTATGTAAAAAGCAGCAAGCCAATCGAGTTCGAGATTAAAAGAAACCAAGTAGCTGGCGACCATGTGCTGGTGACGGTCGAAAATGACGTGACCTCCGGTGGTGGCGGCGGTGGTGGCGGTGGAGGCGGAAATCCTGAGCCAAAACCTGAACCGAAGCCTGAACCAAAGCCAGAGCCTAAGCCTGAGCCTGAGCCTAAACCAGAACCTAAGCCAGAGCCTAAACCGGAAAAGCCAGAGAAACCGGATAAACCAGATAAACCAGATAAACCTAGCAAACCGGACCAACCTGGCAACCCAGACCAACCTGGCAAACCGGACCAACCTGGCAACCCAGACCAACCTGGCAAACCGGACCAACCTGGTAACCCAGATCAACCTGGTAACCCAGATCAACCTGGTAACCCAGATCAACCTGGCACTCCTGATGCAAACAACAACAACAACAACACTACGAACCCCAACACTTCAGGAGAGTTGAATCAAACAGGAAATACGACCAAACCGAACGATTCTGGAGCTGCCAATAACTCCAACGTCTTGGAAACCAACAACGAATCTCCATCTACAGGTAAAGTTTTGCCTCAGACTGGAGAACAGGCTAACCCACTCCCAATCGTTGCAGGTATCGTTTCGATCTTGATCGGTATTTCGATCATGTATCGCAGAAACAAGAAAGCGTAGCTCATCTAAAGGACCAAGTCCAGGGATTTTCCCGGCTTGGTCCTCTTTTTTCCCTACTCTAGCAATTGCCGGAGAAGCGGTTCACTTTTATACAAAATCTCCAGATGTGTCGCCTCTACGTAATAACGCTCACCTTCCAGCGCGAATACACTGTTTGCCATGACACTCCCATCCCCAGCGTCACTATTGATCGAACCCACTACTCTGCCATCGACCCATTTATCGGGAGACAGCGAAGGGACTGTTCGCAGGTAATGAATCGTTTCGTGTCCGATGCCAGCTACCAGCGTGACGCGAATATTGCGGGCCGCGATAATCCCCATCGTTGCGTTCAAGTAGTCCATGTATTGATTTTTCACGACTATCTGTTCATAAGGTACGAAGGCTTCTACCCCCTGTTTTTTCTCCAGCAAATAATCGCCATATGCTGCTGACGGGGTGAGATCAAGGAGACTGGGAAAGTGTCTGTGAATAGCTTGTATACGATGAAAAGGGATGCTTTGCTCCAAATAGGCCAGATATACGTTCATGTATAGCTCCACGACATTTCTTTTGGCAGAAACCGAGCGCGGCAGCTTCCCTCCTGCCCAATAGCTGTAGGCGACAGGCGATCCTGCGTTGGGAGTCGCAAAAATGAGCAGCTGATCCACATCGTTTTGATAAAATTCGCTCTGGACATAGGCTCTAGCAACAAGGCCCCCCATGCTATGGCAAATGAGATTGACATAAGGGGAACCTGTCGTTTGCTTCGCTCGCTCGATGACAGGCAGCAAAAAGCGCTCGGCTGAAATATCTATCTGCCTTCGCCAATCATAAAAGGCTACAAACAATTGTTCATTGAGGGGGTAACCCATTTTTCCAAGCAAACGGATAAATGGCTCGTAAGCCGTTCGGGCAAACCCGAAGCCCCAGTCACCAGTACCCGGAATAATTTGATCACTCATCGACCCAAACAGCCCCGGAACAAAAACAATCGGTGCCTTTGGCGCAAGAAAAGAACTCATGCTTGCACTCCTTTCCCTCTCTTTTGTCCCATGACCAGAAGGAAAACAACTTATGCTTTTGCCTATGCCAGAGCAGCTTGGGTGGTTCCCTTGCTTCGATGAGTCTCGTCATTTTTTGCCGAAACTTCCCACTTGAGCGAAACAAAGCGATATAATAAAGCGTCTAACGAATTGGCTAATGTATTAAGCAAATCTATCTTGTCGGAGGATTGGCAAAAATGAAAGTACGCAAGTGGTTTATGCTTTTGCTAATGTTCGTACTATGTATTCCAACGATGGGGATATCCGTGCAGGCCGCGCAGACATCCTCTGGCATCAGCATCTATTTGGACGGGCAACAAATCAAAAGTGACGTCGCTCCGTACATTATTCCAAAAGCAAACGTAACGATGGTCCCTATGCGAGTGATCGGCGAAAATCTGGGAGCCGAAGTAAATTGGGAGCCAAAGTCTCAAACCGCAACGATCAGCAAGCAAGATACCTTGTTGTCCATGACGGCTAATCAGAAGAACGCTCTCGTGAACAACAACAGCATCCCACTCGATGCTTCCGTTCAGAACAAACAAGGAAGAATCATGGTCCCGCTGCGTTTTGTCTCTGAGCAGTTGGGCCTTGCGGTAAAATGGGAAGACAAAACAAGAACCATTCGCCTGCAAAGCGGCAACGTCGCTACCATGACTCCGCCACCACAGGATGTATTGAGTGAAACTGGCGGAATGGAACCCGGCACACCTGTCGTGACAAACGGAGATTTGCGTGGGGTATGGATATCTACGGTCTACAACTTGGACTGGCCATCTTCCGGTTCTTACGCAAACCCAGCGAAACAGCAACAAGAATACATACAACTGCTCGATGAGCTGCAAGCCATGGGAATGAACGCTGTTTTCGTGCAAGTGCGTCCATCTGGAGATGCTCTGTATCCGTCTACACTCACTCCATGGTCGAGATTTTTGACGGGAACTCCAGGGAAAGATCCTGGCTACGACCCGCTTGCCTTTATGGTAGAAGAAACGCATAGACGTGGGATGCAATTCCATGCTTGGTTCAACCCGTTCCGCGCCACTACGGATGCAAAAACAGACCAATTGCCAGCGAATCACGTGATCAAGCAGCACCCTGACTGGATTGTGAATGCCAACAAAAAGCTGTACATCAATCCGGGTGTTCCGGCGGCACGTCAGCAAATTATCAATGAAGTAATGGAAGTCGTGCAGCGCTACGACATCGATGGTGTCCATCTGGATGATTATTTCTATCCTTCCAATGTCGCCTTTGCAGACGATGCAGCATTCAAGGCTTACAACAGCAAAAAAATCGTGTCCAAAGCAGACTGGCGCCGCGATAATATCAATCAGTTTGTTCAACAATTGAATCAGTCCATCAAGAGCGTCAAGCCTCACGTTCAATTCGGGATCAGTCCATTCGGTGTATGGCGCAACAGCAACGTCGATCCGACTGGCTCCGATACAAAAGCTGGCGTTACTGCTTATGACCACATGTTTGCCGATGTGCGCACGTGGATTCAACAAGGATGGATCGATTATGTGACTCCGCAAATTTATTGGAGCTTTTCCTTCGCCCCTGCCCAATACGACAAGCTCGTTACTTGGTGGGCAAACGAAGTACAAGGGACGAACGTCAAGCTCTACGTCGGTCATTCCCCTTACAAGCTGGGAACGGCTGAGGCAGGCTGGCAGAGTGCCCAGGAGATTATCAACCAGTTGAATTACAACGCGATGGTTCCTCAGGTTCAGGGCAGCATTTTCTTTAGTGCCAAGGACTTGCGGAAAAACCCATTAGGACTGCTCCCAGCTCTTAGCAGTTATTACAACCGCTAGATAAATAAAAAAACCCCCGAATACTCGTAGCAGAGCAAACTTGCTACATGTGTTTCGGGGGTTTTTCTTCTACGTTAATTTTTCTACAATGAACTTGAGTTGCGCTTCCAAGGAGATCGGGTCATTAAAATAGGAGCCTTTCTGATCAACCTGAAAAACCTGGTTATTTTTTACTGCCGACAAGCCTTTCCAAACGTTTGTACTGTATACACTCTCCGGATTGGCATCATCTCCAGACCATGCACTGGTAAAAATGTAGTCTCCCGCAAAGTCCGGCAGTGTTTCAAGTGAGACCTCCGCCCAGCCGGTATTGCTATCAATGGTTTCTTTTTGTACGGCATTCGGAGCCTTCAACTGGAATTCGCCGTAAAGGATGTCTCCACCCCTTCCGAAGTTGTGCCCAAACGCATAGATCCCCTTGGCGTATGGCTGCAGAATCGAAACGGTTTTATCTCCTACCGCTGCTTGCACCTTGGGTTTTGCCTCAGTTATTTTCTTGTCCCATTCGGCAATCCACTCATTCGCCTTGTCTTCTCTTCCTGTCATTTTGCCAAACTCCCGCAGTTCTTCGCGAATTGACTTCTTACCGTATGGAATCACTACCGTTGGAGCTATTTTGGTGAACTGCTCAATATTCTGATCCCCTTCAAACACAATAAGTAAATCAGGATTCATCTCCAGTACTTTTTCTAGCGATGTTCCGTCGCCCACGCTTTCGATACCATCCAGCTTCCCTTTAAAATACGGGTTTCCCATAGCATGGTCCGTGATACCGATAGGCTTGATCCCCAGTGTCAGAAAATGTCCAACATAGCTGTCTGCAAGTATCACAGCCCTTTTTGGGTCCTTAGGAATTCTCACTGTGCCATTAAATGCCTGGTAGGTGATATATTCATTATTACTCTCGTTACTCGAACTTTCCTGCGCAGGTTGAGCAGTTGGATTGGCTCGTGTCTGTTCGCAGGCCGATAACATGCTGATTATGACCATAATAAGGGCTGCCATTATGATCTTATCTAAGCCTGATTTTCTCATTCTCAAGAGAACCTCTCCTTCAATGATACTTGAAATTGATAATCATTCTCGTGAATTTTAGCATAAAGAGCTTGCCCTGCCCATCTTTTTCGTTCTCCGAGATACCCTTTACAATCCGTCAAAAAAAATGCCGCGAAGCATGTTCGCGACATTGGTAGCTATGTTTATTCATTTTGGGGGTGAGGACCCTTATTTTTATTCACATAAGGGGAGTTGAGACTTTGAATGGTGAGTCGTGCCACAGTACCTTACCAACTTATTGGGTTACTTTGTGAAGACCGAACAGCATGAGGACATCATTATCGCTGGTCTCATACTCTTTCACTTCACCTTTAAAGGAGGTTTCTTTGACAACAATCTTGCTGCCTGTCGCATTTGGTTTCATTTCAATCATATATGAAGATAGATTAAGATCATCTGCCTTGATACCTAACTTCTCGGAGAGATCTTTAACCGTAGCCTTGTGCTCACCTAGCTGACTGTCTTTAATGGTTACTGACTGGCCATCCTTAGAAAAAACGAATGCAATCGTTAGGTCTAGGTTACTTTTTTCCGCTACGTTTACTTTTGCATCTGCTGTTGTGGTTGCATACGGTATAACAGTACCAATCACCCCTGTAAGTAACAAAGCTGATGCAGTTGTCATCCATTTCTTTTTCATTGGTCTCGCTCCTTTTCATTTCCTTTTTTATGTGCAAGTAAATCTCTTCTTGCTAAATCTAGGGTAAGAGGAAATGTTAAACAAAATATTGGGGTAAAACTAAAATTTTCCTTAACTCATCGTGCATTCTCAGTTCTCTGAGATACACTTCACAATTCGCCACAAAAAATGCCGCGAAACATGTTCGCGACATTGGTAGCTTTATTTTTTCGGCATCATGGCATTTACAAACTCACTGATGTTTCCTTTACTCAATACATCACCAGTAGCGACTACTTCATACTGCATCTTCTTTCCAGCGTATTCCATGATCCAGACGATGTTCTTGTCAACCCCGTCTTTACTAGCTTCTTCTGTATACAGCACTTCGATTTGCCCTACTTTAATTATCTCTTTTTGCTGTTCATCCTGATTTATTACATAAGTTGTACTGTCTTCTACATCTTCATAATTGGAGATGTTCAAATTTATATAGTTTTTCCCAGACTTATATGTCGCATATAGCGTGTCCAGCTCATTTGTCCATTCCAATGGCTGAATAACATATTCCTTTTTCTCTTGCTCTGCCTTTTTGTACAAAGCTTCCTTGTCATACTCTCTCTTGATGTCAAATGTGAGGCTGGCATCCTCAAAGGAATAACCCCCTGGCAATATCTCAGGCACAAATATCTGCCCTCCCACTTTCTTGTGTAGATCAGCCAAATTGGCAAATTCAAATGCTCTATAGAGCGTTGCAACCGCTTTTTGGGGATTGTGGACGGCAATGTAAACGGCTGCGGCAGTTCCAGGCTCCATGCTTCTAGTAATTTCCGAACGTTTATCTTGATATTTCTTTGTTTCAGGATCTAACTCCTTGACAACTTTTTGTTTTTCCGGGATTTGGGAGATATCTTTCTGCTGATAAATAACTTCGCCTTTTTCATCCTTCAACTGATAGAACTGGACAGCAGCATAGCCCGATGAAATACTTGCGATCAAACCAATAGCGACTAATATGCTCACCTTGTACTTCACAAAAAATCTCTCCTTCTCTCGTTTGATTTTTGTCATTACTTGATGGTTAATATCAATCTCCTGCGGGATGCGCGGGTCGTTGAACAGGTCCTTAATACTCTCGTGCGATTTGTTTCGACTCATCGTGAGCTGACCCTCCCTTCCCTAAAGGAGAATAAGCGGATCGGAACTTCGATGCCGTACGCTCGAATTTTTTGCGCAGACTCGCAGTGTTTTTGTTCATGATCAAGGAAATTTCCTCGTACGTCTTTTCTTCCACGCCTCGCAGCAAGAGAAGCGTTCTTTCCTCTACCGAGAGTGTCTGCATGGCAAGAAATACATCCTCACTGAAATAAATATTTTCAATATGCCGCTCGATGTCTGATTGAGACTCTTTGTCCTGCATCAAAAATGGCAACAATTTTGTCCATTTCCTTTTTCTGATGAGATCGATGCAGTGGTGATAGGCTATTTTATAAAGCCAAGCTGCGAACGGCATAATTGGACTGTATTTTTTCAAGTTGCGATAAGCCTTGAAGAAGACCTCCTGTGTGGCATCTTCCGCTTCGCATCGATTCCCCAAGATGTGATAGCAGTAGTGAAATATCGGGGTTTGGTAGCTTTTCATAATGATAGCGTAGCGGTCATCCTCACCCTGAATGATCTCACCCACGAGTTCTTCTATCTGTTTCGTGTCCACTCTCTCCCTCCTTCCAACTGGTATAACGCACCATATCACCCTGTATGTGACATCGCACGCAAAAAAATGCCGCGAAGCATGTTCGCGACATTTGAAGACCTTATTTTTTGCCGAGTGCAGGCTTTTCCTGGTAAAAGAAATTCGGCGTATGGTTTGTGTTATCGTACAGACTGTGGAAAATGTGTGTAGCTGTTCCGGAGATCGGTGGAACCAGCCATGTCCAGTCACCAGTAACGGGTCGACCACATTTCTCTTCTCTTTCCTCAAATCGCTTGAATTGCTGGCTCGCGGTATGGTGATCGACAATCGATACTCCTTTTTCCTTGAAGGAATGCAGGACGGCTACGTTCAGCTCGATGAGCGCTTTGTCTCTCCAAAGTGTCGCTTCCTTGCTCGTATCGAGCCCCATGACCTCTGCGACCTTTGGCAGCATGTTGTATCGCTCTTGGTCAGCGAAATTGCGCGCACCAATCTCCGTTCCCATGTACCAACCGTTAAAAGGCGCGGCCAAATAGTCGATACCGCCAATCTCCATGCGCATATTCGAAACAATAGGAACCCCATACCATTGCAATTCCATATCAGCAAAGCCCGGCAAATCGGGATGCACAATCGGTACCTCCAAGACCAGCTCCTGAGGAATCTCAAAAAACTGCGGCGTCCGATCTCCAATTTGCACGACAAGCGGCAAAACGTCGTAGTTTGTGCCTTTCCCTTGCCATCCCAAGCTCTCACATAGCTTCGTCAGCGAAAGCGAAACTGGATCACCCAATACGCCGTGCTCTGTCTCGTATCCCGCGTAGCGAATTAGCTGGTCATTCCAGATGCGCATGGGAGCTCTGCCTGCTACAGCAGGTGCAAAAACCGTGATGGTCGGGCGAATTTTCCCGTCATTGGTGGCAAAGTCTATGTGTCGGAGCATGGCCTGCGCCATCTCTTCTTCTGTTTCGACGTGCCGCTCATCTATCACAAGTAACGATTCCCAAAAGAATCGCCCAATACATCGATTGCTATTGCGCCAGGCCATTTTTGCTCCGTGCCGAAGCTCCTCAGCCGTATGCTCATAGTATCCCTGCTGATGAACCAGCTGTCGTACTTCTTGTAGCCGTTGCTCGGTTTCGTCCGTTGTCTTGTCCAGTTCACGATAGCATGTCCGGATAAATTGCTCTGCCGCTTCCATCAATTGAATGGGTTCCATATTACCCTCTTTTCACGCTGAAGGGTGTCACTTCGCTGTTATTTTCTTCATCGTAGATTTTTGTTACCTACATTATAAAATTACTCGGGCTTGATTACCAATCATGTAGGCATATGGACACATATCTGTAAGAATCACTTACGGAAAAGCTCTCCTAGTTCAAAAGTTGTAACGTCACAGTAATTTCGCCGATGAAATAAATAAGGATTACCCAGAGTAGGTAAAGAAAGGTAGGAAGCGATATGAAACGCCTCATCCTCTTATTAGCACTTATTATTGGACTAACGACCTTTCAGCAACCTGTAGCACTAGCAGCACCAGCATTTAAAGATGTCGATCCCAAGCAATATGGCTGGGCAATGGACGCTATCTCCTTCATGGTAGACAATGGGGTCGTCAGCGGCTATCCCGACGGAAGCTTTCAGCCGGGAAGATGGGTGGACAAAGCTGAAATGACGGTGATGATCTATCGCCTGTTTGATCGTCACAGACCTTACGATCCTAATGATGACTATTACGTCCCGGATTTTAATATTACGCACTTTGCCGATGTACCAAAAAACCACTGGGCCTACCGGGAAATCAGTTCAATCGTGACAATAGAATGGTGGAACGCAGTTTTTCCTTCATCAAACGGCTACTACTTCTATCCAGACGCCAAGTTAAATCGTATCGGTACAGTTAACGTCCTCCCTGTATTATTTCTTGAGCAGCTTGACGAAACAGACGACAATTCTGTTTTTAAGATCATTTCTACCTTGCGAGATATTCCAGTCATCGTTACCCCCGATACGGATTTACCATCCAAAGATGATTTTCTCTCAGATGGTCGCTTCGATGATGATGGAAAAAACCAAACGAACACGCTTTTTCCCCTCATTGTCAAGAAAAAAGGAGACGTATACCGCTTCTATGACTCCTACAGCGTATACACAGCTTACAACATCGCCCTCTTGCAACAAAGAGGAGTCATGACTGCATGGAATGGCGAATTCGAGCCTAACGAAATGCTAACACGCGCAGAAGCAGTAACGATTTTGTACAGAATGTATATGAGCATGAAGGAATCAGGCTATGTAGACTTACACTCGAGCAAATAGAAGACCAAACTTGTTACTCCCATAAAAACACCTACTCAGCCCACCTCCACTTCCTCAACCGGCATGGAGGTGTTTTTATGTAGACGAAAAAAGACAGGTGCTTTCACACCCGTCCTTTCTCCTAAACAGTCATATGATTCCACATCTCCGACTTACTCAACGAAACAGCATCCGCTCCACCCTTCAACGCTTCGTTGACCTGTTCCATATTCCAAATCAACCCGCCCAAAATAATCGGCTGCGACAAATGCTCCTTGATATACGAAATAATAGAAGGCGCTATCCCCGGCATGATTTCAATCGCATCTGGCTGGTTTTCCAAGACGTTTTTGATGGTCGTCGTGAGAGAAGTTGAATCGATCAAAAAGACTCGCTGGATCGTCAGCATCCCTTCCTTTTTGGCCGCGCGAATCATTGGTCCCTTGGTAGTGACAATGCCCGTTGGTTGGATATAGGTCGACAAGAAACGAAAAGCCTCCTTGTCATTGGACAAGCCATTCATGAGGTCTGTGTGCAAAAAAATCGGCTTGCTCGACTGACGGATGGTTTCGGCTTCCTCCATCAGCTTGGTCAGCTTTCCGTACATCAAAAGGATCGCGCAAGCTCGGGACGCCATTGCCTCTCCCAAGCGATCCTGTTCGGTTGCCGCAATAACCCGATTTGTTTTCAAAATCGTTTGCATGTCCATGTTATTCGCCTCCTGCCCTCAGTAGCCGTTCAACACTTACCTCAGCGCAGCCAAGCTGCTTGGTCTCTACAACCCAATGACCCGCGAATCCATTGTCTTTTAAAAGTGACAGGATAGATGCGAACGGAATCGTTCCGTCACCCACTGCCAAATGGTCGTCCAGCTTGCCAAAGTTATCACTCAGGTGAAGAGCAGACAAATGAGGAAGTACCTCCTGCAATGCATCGATCGCATATCCCGGACGAATCAAATGGGCATGGCCCACGTCGTACACGATTCCCACGCGAGAGGATTGTACGTGACGGCATATACGCACGAGATCCTCGACGTTCCACCCCAGCACTTTTGGATACGGGGGAACATTCTCGACCGTCAGTATGGTTCTACTCTCTGCGGACAGCTCGGAGGTCAACACCTGGAGTGCCTGACTCACATTTTCCACACCTCTGGCACGCTCTGTTTCCGCGAGTCGGTCCTCTACCTCCCCCGCATGCATCACGACATGGGTGCAGTCGAGAAAGCTGGCAATCTCCAGGCAGCGCTTCATCGTGTCCACTGTTTGATCCCGGATTGCCCCTGCGTCCGCCGCCAGATTGCAGCCGCTAATCGGCGCATGAATCGACCAGGCAATCCCTCTCTCGTCTCCCAGCTGCTTCAACTCTTTCAACTGCTCCCAGGACCAGTCCAAGAGGTCGGCATGATTCTCTTCACACATAATCTCGATGCCCTTCCAATCATGGTGCAAAAGCTGAAAGATAGCATTGCGCAAGGACAGATCAAATAACGCATAAGTGGATACGGCAAACGGGCTTTTGTCTCTCATCATTCATGACCCTCCCTCTTATTTCACGCCGGAGTGGATGAAGCTGTTGATAAACTGCCGCTGGAACAACAAAAATGCCAGCAACAACGGAAAAATCACCATGACTGTCGCTGCACTTACCTCGGCCCACTGCGCCCCCGTCTCAAACGATTGGGCAAAAATCGCCAGACCGACCGTCAACGGACGATTTTCTATGGAATTCGTAATAATCAGCGGCCACATGAAGTTGTTCCAATGGTAGCTCACCGAGACCAAACCAAACGCAATGTAGGTCGGCTTCGCTAACGGAACGTACACCCGCCACAGAATTTGGAACCAGGAGCAGCCCTCCATCCGTGCCGCCTCCTCCAGCTCGTTCGGGATTGTCTTGAAGGTTTGTCTCAACAGAAAGACCCCGAAGGCAGAAGCGAAGTACGGCAGCATAATGCCGATTTTGGTATCCAGCAAAGACAAGTCACGCAAGACGTTATAGTTGGGGAAAATCAAAATATCCGCCGGGACCATGAGCTGGACCAGGAACAGAACAAACAACACATCCTTTCCCCAAAATTGCAGCTTCGCAAAGGCATACGCTGCCAGTGTAGCCGTAATAATTTGCGCCACCAAAATACCAGTCACGATCAAAAAGGTATTGATGTAGTACTGATCGAAGGGCGCTGCGTCCCACACCTTCGCATAGTTATCGAGTGTAAAAGCTGCACTGAGCGACCACGAAGTCGCCAGCTCCCTCGGGCGAAAGGAAGTCCAGACCGCCCAGAGCAAAGGAAACAACCAGAGAACGGCCAAGCCGTACATTCCAACCGTTGTGATTTTGCGAAGCATCTGCCATCCCCCCTTAGTTGTAATGAATCTTTTTATCCATACCAAAAAACTGAAAAGCAGCGACTAACAGCAGCAGCACGACCATGACAATCGTCAATGCCGAAGCCATTCCTTGATCCCAGAATGAAAACGCCGTCTCGTATATGTAGTACAGCAAGAGATTGCTGGCATTATCCGGTCCGCCTTTGGTCATGATCACCAAATGGTCTACCAGCTTGAAAGAGTTAGTGAAGGCGATAATACTGACAAACATCGTCGTTGGCATGAGCAGCGGAAAGGTGATGCGGCGAAAAACCGTCCACGACGACGCCCCTTCCATGGAGGCGGATTCGTACAGCTCCTGCGAAATGTTTTGCAGCCCCGCCAAATAAAAGATCATGAAATAGCCCGCTTCCTTCCAAATGACCATGAAGATCATCGCCCACATCACATTTTTCTGATCGCCGAGCCAGTTCATGTCGCCTTTTCCGAACCACTCCATCACATGACTAAGCGCTCCGTACTCCGGTGTGTAAATAAACAGCCAGATGTTCGCCACTGCAATCATCGGAACAACTGTCGGGTAAAAATAAGCCGTGCGGATAAAACTCTTCCCTCGTAATGCCTTGTTGGCGAACAGAGCCATAGCTAGCGCGAGAGCCACACTCGTCGGCACCGTTCCGATGGCAAACCAGATATTATTGGTCAGCACCTTCCAAAACACTTCATCTTCCACCATTTGTTTATAATTATCTATCCCGTTAAAAAACGGCTCTGGAGAACCCAGATCCGCTTGATGAAAACTGAGTATGAACGTTTGTATAACCGGATAGAAGGTAAACAACAGCAGGAAGATGAGGGAGGGAAGGAGCAAGAGCCAGGCGTACATGTTCACTGTCCATTTTGCGCGTAGTTCCCCCATTGTCGCTCCCCCATTGCCTTGCTTGATTTATTTGTTGAACGGCGCCAGCATCTTGTCCGCTTCTTCCTGCGCTTTTTTTAATGCTTCCGCAGGCTCAGATTGACCAGTAATCACGGATTGCAGTGTGTCATTCAAGAGCTTTGTCACTTTGCCGTTATTGTGAGTAGACAGCTCAGCATGACCGTATTCCAGCTGGTCGCGAGCTACTGCTGCTGCTGGGAAGTCCTTGACGTATTGCTTCATAGTCTCTTCTTCGTATGCAGATTTGCGTGTAGCAACATAACCCGTATCGACGCTCCACTGAGCAGCGCGCTTAGGCTCGGTCATAAAGCGAATGAACTTCCATGCCGCTTCCTGTTTCTTTTCATCCGTTCCCTTGAACATGTAGAAGTTACCGCCACCTGTCGGGCTGCCGTAGTTCTTTTTCGCTGGCAAAAATGCTACGCCAAAATCAAACTTCGCGCTTTTCTTCACGTTCGTCAGGTTCCCTGTCGTGTGGAACATCATCGCCGCTTTGCCTTCCAAGAAATCAGAAGGTACTGTCGCCCACTCGTTGACGCCTTCAGGCATAACTTGATGCTTTTTGGACAAATCTACCCAAAATTGCAGAGCTTCTACATTTTCTGGCGTATCAAAAAACACTTTTTTCCCATCTTCGGACATCAAGTTCTTGCCGTTTTGCAGGGCCAGCGCTTGGAACATCCAATACGTGAAGCTCGAGGAAGGAATCTCGACGCCGTAGCGTCCGTCCTTTTTCAACTTGGCAGCGTACTGAACCAGCTCGTCCCATGATGTCGGTGGTTTTTCCGGATCAAGCCCGACTTCCTTGAACGCGTCCTTGTTGTAATAGAGCACGATGGTGCTGCGTTGGAATGGAATGCTGTATGTCTTGCCGTCTACTTGGGAATTCGCCAAAAAGCCTGGGAAGAAATCTTTTACGTATTCGCTGCCGCCATCCTTGGCAATAAAGTCGTCCAACGGAAGGATTGCATCCATGTCCATCATCGTATGTAGCTCAGTTGAGAGCATCACCGCGACATCGGGAGGAGTCTTGCCCTGTACAGCTGCCTGTACTTTTGTCGTCGTATCCTGATAGCTGCCCGTATACACTGGCTTGACTGTGATATCTGGGTTTTCTTTGTTAAATTCCTCTGCCATTCCGTCCACGATCTTGGTCAAAGGACCGCCAACCGCAACCGGATAATAGAAGGACAGCTCTGTTTTGCCTGACGAATTGGCTCCTTGCGCCGCGTTGTTCGTGGACGAAGAATTGCCACTGGAGCAACCCGTGATCAGACTCATACTCATGACGACCGCAAACAAGCTTTTGACAACTTTACGCATCACAGTACCTCTCCCTTTTCTTTTCTCAATTGGTCGTAACCGCTAGATTTTTTCCGGTTTCTCCATCAAACACGTTCACCTGAGCTGGATCAAAACGAACATGCATGGTTTCGCCTCTTTTACAGTGCCATTGCCCGTTCCATTTGGCCTTCCACAGCTTGTCTCCCACGGTGAATTCCACAATGGTCTCAGAACCGAGAATCTCTACTCCCTGCACGGTGACAGGAAACTGGCAGGAAGCATCCACAGATTGCCCTTCAAGGGCGGGCTGCAGTGACTCTGGACGCAGACCGAGAACGACCGGGGTCTGGTCCTTGATACCGTTAAACTTTGGAAGCGGCAAAAAATGCTGACCTGCCAGCTCAATCCCTGCCTGATCGCCTGCCCGCCAAATGGCAGGTACCGTATTCATCGGGGGTGCCCCCGTAAACTCCGCCACAAACAAATTCGCTGGATGGTTGTAGACGTCGAGCGGTTTTCCGACTTGCTGGACCTCGCCGTCGCGCAGGACCATCATGCGGTCTCCCATCGTCATCGCTTCCACCTGATCGTGTGTAACGTAAATCATCGTGATGCCCAGCTCTTGCTGCAAGCGACGGATTTCTGTGCGCATGTGCCCGCGCAGCTTGGCATCCAGATTGGATAACGGCTCGTCCATCAGGCAGATAGGGTGCTGACTGATGATAGCCCGTCCGAGTGCAACACGCTGTCGTTGTCCCCCGGATAATTCCTTCGGCTTGCGTTGCAAAAGATGCGCGATGCCCAACATCTCCGCTACACGCTCCAACCGCTTGCCCTGCACCGCTTTGTCTACTTTTCGAACCTGCAAACCAAACAAAATATTATCTTTTACCGTCAAATGCGGATAAAGTGCGTAATTTTGAAAGACCATGGAGATGTTTCGCCCGCTCGGAGGGACTTGATTCATCGGCATGCCGCCAATCAACAACTCTCCCGTGCTGATCTCCTCCAGCCCGGCAATCATGCGCAGTGTGGTTGATTTCCCACAACCAGAAGGCCCTACCAGCACGAAAAATTCTCCTGGTAGAATACGAGCACTCACTTCATTGACTACCTTCTGGCCCCCATACATCTTGGAAATGCGCCGCAATTCCACTTCAGCCACGACTTTCCCCCCTGAACCTCTCGCTGTTTTTTACGTATCACTCGACTATAACAATTGCTTACTAAGGTAATATTTGGGCATTGTAAAGTTTTTGCGCATAGTCCGTAATAATTCCCCCGACTCCAGCCTCGGTTGCCCGCTTCATATCTACTTCCTCGTTAACTGTATACACGGTCAAAATGATTCCCCGATGCTTGGCGAATCGGATTAGCTCTGGCGTGACAATCTGATGGTTGATATAGTATTGGGCATTCAGTTGAACCGCGTCTGTTATCTGCTTTTCGGCATACTGTTCCAGCTGTTCCTTTGGCTTGGTCCCGCTCAAGGTAAAGCCCAGTCCCAATTCCGGATTGAGCTTGGCAAAACGCTCCAATACTTCTGAGCTGAAGCTGCTGACAATCACATCTTCAACCATGTCGTGCTCCTTGATGACCTTCGCCATTTCCTTTTCGTACCCAATCCCCTTTGCTTCCAGAATGAGCACCGCTTTACCCTTGGCCGCTTCCAACAATTCATCCATGGTAGGAATGACAGCATCCGTAATCTCAGGCTGGTACCAGGAAGGATTTGCTGGGTCGAGCTTGTTCGCGTTCAATTCGCGCAGTTCCTTCAACGTGAAATCCTTTACCTTCCCTGTCCCGTTGGTGGTACGCTCCAGATCAAAATCGTGGATTAGGACAAGGTGGCCATCCTTTGTTTTGTGGACGTCTGTCTCGATGATCTCCACACCCAGCTCCATCGCTTCTTCAAAGGCGTACATCGTGTTTTCCGGCTTTAAGGAAGGGATACCTCGATGCGCCATGACCATCGGAGGTTGCGTGATGCTTTTCTCTGGGTACGCAGCAAGCAGCTCATGTACCTCTTTGGGATCGTGTGAGACAACCCCGGCCACACCCATCTCGATCATTTCACTCGCTTGGCTCTTGTTCGCCCGATCGATTCCCCACACGGACAACCCGCGATTGCGGAAGTAGCGAATGACCTCCTCCGTCATCGCAGTTTGCGAGAGAACGATCACATTGGAACGACTGCTCCTGGCTGAGCGTACGAGCTCCTTTTGCTTCTTTTCGTTCAGCTTGCCGTCGATATACACGAGGGCACCACGGTATTCATTGTTTTTCTCCCGCATCTCTTGGACGATTTCCGGTCGGGAAGACACAATGTGCACATC
Organism: Brevibacillus sp. IT-7CA2; assembly: GCF_949767855.1. Lineage (NCBI taxonomy): Bacteria > Bacillati > Bacillota > Bacilli > Caryophanales > Paenibacillaceae > Brevibacillus > Brevibacillus sp. IT-7CA2. Next base: position 25,167 of record NZ_CATKQT010000055.1, on the reverse strand, counting down.
AGAGAGATTCTCTTTCTGGAGCAGGCGATCGACCTCCGCTACCAATTTCTTGTCCTCGATATGAATCACCGGGATCGCCTTGCCCTTGATCTGGTCCAGTACCTCGTCCAGCGATGTGCCGTCCTGGGTAACGACTCCGTTCTTCCCGGATTTTTTCACCGGAATAAAAATGGATGACGCTTCTGCTTCCAGAATCGCATCGATCTCGGACTTCTTGTCGTACATGGCAATCACCGTCGGCGGAAGGACAATTCCCGTCTCAGGTTCAGGGACAATCAGCACGTCGTCTTTCAGATCAGAGACTGGAATCTTGTCTTTTCGGGCATTCGGTCCAAACAACAACTCACCAGGGGTCGGCTTGGGCTGATCGACAAAATCTCTGGAAGCATCATTCGTATCCTTTTCCGTCAGGCGTTCCATCGAGTGTCCGCCAGCTACTCCCGGATGAGAGGTGACTCCCGGAACCTTCGCATCCATATACGCCATCGAATCCACCACATTGTACTCAGGATCCATCAGAATGACGTGGTCACCGCCATTCGCCAAATAAATGCTGCCTGTCGCCCAATCCGTCGGCAACAGCTCAGGGACGTCCTCCATGGAATCGAACAATTCAAAATCAGGCGTGACGTCGTGGCGTTCCACGATTCCGTCGGCATAGCGAGAAATGACAATCGTCTGGTAAGGCTCAATCATGGTGCCTTCCGGAAACGCATGCATCCCTTCATTTCCTCCACGCTTTTCCTCGTCGCCGATCATGTATCCACTCAAATCAATCGAATCGTTGGAGACATTGGTGATTTCGATAAACTCGCCTGTACTTTCATCAAAAAGGGGATCATTGACAACTTCTGTGATGAGCAAGGTTTTGCTCACCGCGCTTTGCGCCATCGCGGGCATACTGCCTGTCACCAGACTTGCTGCCATTAGTGACCACAACCACTTTTTGCTGCTCTTACCCAACTCCATCTCCCATGCCTCCTCGTTTTCCTACTCGACTTGCACCATGGCTTCCATCGTCGGAAGGATGTAATCTGGCTGAATCTCTGTGGCTTCCAGTTCGCGACTGGTCGTCACACCTGTCATTACCAGCGCCGTTTTCATGCCGCTGTTTTTCCCAAGTAAAACGTCTGTCTCCAAACGATCGCCCACCATGACGCATCTTTCTGGCTGCACTTGAAGCTGTTGAAAAACCTGATCGGCGTAGTACCGGGACGGCTTGCCAGTCATCGCCCAGACAGAGGCTCCACCAGCCGTTTCAATCGCTCTCGCCAACGCCCATGTATCAGGAATGGCACCCCCTGGCACCGGACATAACGGATCGGGGTTCGCTACGATCAGGTGGGCTCCATTTCGCACAGCGTCAGCAGCCTGTTGCAGCTTTTCATACGTAAATGCTCGGTCCATTCCGACCAATACATGCGTAGCTTCCTCCGCATCTTGCACCTGCTTTATATGAAAGCTCGCAATCTCTTCCTCCAAGGCAGGCTCTCCAACAATCAGGACACGCGCTTGCTCCGCATTCTCTTGAAGATACAATCCCGCCGCATAGGCAGCCGTCATGATTTCTTCCAGCTGAGCAGCCAATCCGAGCTTCTGGAGGCGAGTCTGACAAGCTGTTCTTGTCTGTACCGTCGTATTGGTCAAAAACATGATTTTTTTCTGCTTCTCCCGTAGCGCGGCAAGTGTCTTTTCCACCCCAGGAAGCAGTTCATTCCCGAGAAAAATCGTTCCATCCAAATCAAAAAAATACGCATCATACCTATCTGTATCTAGCAAATCCCCTGCTCGCTCCTTTCATTCGAGAACACAAAAAGCCCTCATACACGGCAATAGCACAAAGAAACAAACCGAACGAACGGTCTTTTTCGAATCTATTGCTGTATGAGGGCTTTCTCCACGTCTCGACCCACTTACAGACGTTATTCATTTGGTTGATAGCTCGATCATAACAAGTCATTGTTAAGGGATTGTTGAGCTACTTTTGGTTTTTTGTGAACAACGCCAAAACTAACCAGTGATCGGTGGCGAAAAAAAGATTGCAAACTGTCTAAGAAAGAGATAAATTCTTTGTGGATGATAATGATATTCATTATCGACATATAATCATATAATTATGCACTCATATTAGATGAAGGGATGTCTTTTCATGATTCAAAAATGGAGTTATCCACTCGCCGCAGTTGTTCTCGGCTCTTCCTTGCTCGCCGCTTGTGGAAACGCACAAACACAAACCGAAGAGAAAAAACCAGAAGCCGCTCAGCCTGACAAGCCTGCCGCTGCTGATCAGTCTGCGACAGCGAGCACTGCTTCTGCTTCTGCTCCTTCTCCTGAGCTGCAAGCCTCTATTGATCAATACCGAAAATGGGTCGTCGACCAAACCGACCAATTCGTAAAAGCAACAGAAAGCTTCACCACCGCCGTTAAAGCAGGCGATATGGAAAAAGCGAAAAAGGAGTATGCTCCAGCCCGTGCTTACTTTGAGAGAATCGAGCCTATCGCTGAATCTCTCGGCGATTTTGACCCATGGATCGATGCCCGCGAAGGCGATGTGCCTGATAACGAATGGCGCGGCTATCACAAATTGGAGAAAGCACTCTGGGAAACCAAATCGGTTGCTGACCAAGGAAAAGTGGCGGATCAACTGCTGCAAGATGTGAAGCAGCTCCGCGTGAAGGTAGAGAGCGTCGAAATCGATGTGCCTATGCTGGTAACGGGTGCGGTTGAGCTCTTGAACGAGGTATCGACGAGCAAGGTGACTGGTGAGGAAGAACGCTATTCCCATACGGACTTGTACGATTTCGCTGCGAACGTGGAAGGCGCTCACGAAATTTACAAAGTATTGAAGCCTGCTGTTACGGCTAAAGACTCTGCACTTGCAAATGAAATTGAAGCTCGCTTCGCTGATTTGGATAAAGCACTCGCACCATACCGTAAAGGCGACGGCTATGTGCTGTACACCGAGTTGAAGGAAGACCAGGTGAAAAAGCTGAGTCAGTCCCTCGATGCATTGGCTGAACCATTGTCCAAAATGGGTACGATCGTAGGAGGCTAACAAGATGAATGACAAGCATCTCGCAAACACCACAGCGAACAAATTCACACGTCGAGAAGCTCTGAAGTTGGCTGGTGTCGGAGGGATTGGACTGCTGTTGGGGGCGACTGGGGTCAATAGCCTTTTGCCCACTACTCCTAAAAATGAGCAGACAAGTGCCACTCCGACCGGTGCAGATGAGGTCATTCCCTTTTATGGCAAGCATCAGTCCGGGATCATTACACCTATGCAGGATTTTATCTGCATGGGTGCTTTTGATTTGACGACGACCTCGCTAGGGGATGTCCGCACCTTGTTTCAAAGCTGGACGCAGGCAGCAGCACGCATGACTGCCGGCAAAAACGTCGATGAGGAGAGCGATAACGCCCTTCTTCCTCCTGTCGATACGGGAGAAGCCATGGGCCTGCGCCCAATGAAATTGACGATGACATTTGGGCTTGGCGCTTCTTTCTTTGACGAGCGCTTTGGTCTTGCAGCCAAACGCCCAGCTCCCTTGGTCGATTTACCTCGCTTCAACAGCGATGAAATGCGAAAGGAATGGTCGGGTGGCGATATTGTCGTGCAAGTCTGTGCCAATGATCCACAGGTCGCCTTCCATGCCCTGCGGAATTTGGCCCGGATCGCTCGAGGCAAAGCTGTTCTCCACTGGCTACAGGAAGGCTTCCAGCGTACCAGCGCATCCGACCCGACTGGCTCCACACCACGGAATCTGATGGGCTTCAAGGATGGCACGAACAATCCGCCGGTGAACGACCCCGCTACCGCAAATGAAGTCGTCTGGGCTCACACTGCTGAAAGTCCCGCGTGGATGGCAGGCGGAAGCTACATGGTCATGCGTCGAATCCGCATGCGGATCGAGGTATGGGATCGCTCTTCCCTCACCGATCAAGAGAATACATTTGGTCGTCACCGGTTAACCGGAGCTCCTCTTGGCAAAGCAAATGAGTTCGACGAGCTGGAGCTGGATCGAAAGGATGCCAAGGGCAAACCGGTTATTCCTGTGGATTCCCATGTCGCCTTGGCCCATATGGAGGGCAAGGTAAAAATTCTGCGACGCGGTTACTCTTATTCGAGTGGAATGGATCTCAAGACTGGTCAGCTCGATGCTGGGCTTTTGTTCATTTGCTACAATCGTGATCCGCGCAAGCAATTCATCCCGATGCAACAAAAGCTCGCATCCGTCGACCTGCTCAATGAATATATCACCCATGTTGGCAGTGGTTTGTACGCCTGTCTTCCTGGTGCAAGTGAGGGCGGATACATCGGGGACACGCTATTTTAACCAACTACCTGGGATGGAGTGAACACCTTGAAACGCTATCTGTTTATCATTTGTACCTGCATGCTGCTATGGACATCTGCTCTGTCTGCCGCTGTAGCCGCGCCGCTGGTGCCAGAGCAGCTCAAGCAAATGATCGCCCTCTCTAGCGATGCCTTGATTAGTAGTGGAGATAACAACTGGGAAGAAGTAGCTAAAGCGATCAGCAGCATGAAGAGCATCTGGGAAGGCAATTCGGAAGAAACCTCCGCAGATGCACAAGCATTGACGCAAGCAATCGTGGAAGCAGAGCAAGCCCTTGCCCAAGCGAAAGCGAATCCTGACACTGCAAAAACAGCCATCTCCAATCTGGCAAAAGCAACGGACCGTTATGTCTCGTCCAAAGAAGAAGGCGGTCAGCCAAAAGAACGCGCACACAAGCAAATTGCGGCATTGCTACCGCTCTTGCAAAACAGCATGACAGCCATCACGGAAGGCGATCTGGCGAAAGCCAAGCAATCGTACAACAGCTTCGTCACTGGCTGGTACAAGGCAGAGGGTCTTGTTCGAGCGGAAAATGCCGCAATCTACGGGGATATGGAAATCAAAATCAGCAGTGCACGCATTGCCTTGAATACAGAACCACCAGACCCTAAAAAGAGCGCAGAGAAAGTACAGGCACTCATTACTACCGTGGACAATTATTTGTCAGGAAAAGCAGTCCAACAGGCCGCTGCCAATCCTTCTTCTGAGCAGCCCACCATCTCGACTCTACTGGAACTCCTTGCATCGGTAGAAACAGATATCGCCAATCAGGATGCAACCGCTGCTTCTGACAAAATGGAGACCTTTATCACCTCTTGGCCCTCTGTAGAAGGCGTGGTCATGACTAAATCGCAAGCTACCTACAGCAGTATCGAAGCCAAGATGGTCGCCGTCCCGACACTCATCCTGTCCAATCCCCCGCAATGGGAAAAGGCGACGGCTTATCTTGCGGAAATGAAGACAGAGCTGGCGCCATTTGCGACAGCATCCTCGTACACCGCTTGGGATGCGGGACTCATCTTGTTCCGCGAAGGACTGGAGGCTATCTTGATCATCGTCTCTCTGCTTACTGTCCTGAACAAGTCAGGTAATGCCGACAAGCGCAAATGGATCTGGTCTGGGTCCATTGCAGGGATCGTAGTTTCCGCCATTCTTGCCGTCATCCTCAGTTTCGTTTTCTCCAACCTCTCCACAGGCAACTCGCGAGAAACGATTGAGGGAGTAACCGGACTGATTGCCGTCTTCTTTATGGTAACGATCGGTGCCTGGTTGCATAAGAAGTCCAATTTGCAGGCATGGAATCAATTTGTCGAGAAATCTATCGGCTCTTCTTTGGCAAAAGGAGCTCTATGGTCACTCTCATTCACCGCCTTTCTCGCTGTCGCCCGCGAAGGGGCAGAAACGATTATCTTTTATATGGGGATGGCCGCTACGATCTCCATGACAGACCTGGCGATTGGCATTTTGAGCGCGCTTGTCGTCTTGGCCGTGATTGGCTTGGTCATCATCAAGCTCAGTGCACGCATTCCGGTGCGTCCGTTCTTTTTTGTAGCCAGCCTATTACTCTACTACATGGCGTTTAAATTCGTCGGCGTCAGCATCCACGCTTTGCAGGTGACGGGAAGCTTATCTGCACACAGCAGCGATTACTTGTTGTATGCACCGACTCTCGGCATTTACGCGAGCTGGGAAACGACGATCCCGCAATTGATCATACTCGTGATCGTTCTTTTCAATTTGTTCCTGTATTCGCGGAAAAAAGCAGCCACTCCGATTCCGCGGGTGAACTAAAAGAGTGAAAACCTGAAAAACGCAGCTCCTTCAGAAGGGCTGCGTTTTCTTGTAAACCCCGATATTATTTTTGGCAATCATTCTTTATCGCAAGTTCACATTTTTTCTGTTATCGTTAAATTTTTATGGGGAAGTTATGTTACCATATTACAGGTGTAACCTTCTTTTTACATTTTCCGTCATTAGAAGGTACAAGATTCGATATTAGGATAGGGGTTAGATATGGGGGCAACATCAAATTCTGTTAAAGTTGACGTCAAAACAACGCCACGCGTTCGACAAAATATGGTCTACCTTTTAGTGAAGCAGCTTCGTCCACATCAATGGACGAAAAACCTGCTTGTCTTTGCTGCCTTGCTATTTTCCTTGCACAAAGTAAGTCCAGATGTCATTGGAAAATCAGTGCTGGCCTTCCTGCTGTTTTGTTTTGTATCCGGCTGTGTCTACATCCTCAATGATTTTGTCGATATCAAAAATGACCGAAATCACCCGGAGAAACAGTTCCGGCCCATGGCTTCTGGTGCATTGCCGCCAGCGCTCGCATTAGCATTCGGTGCGTTTTTGCTCCTGGGTTCCCTTTTTAGTGCTTATTACTTTGACCGATTATTCGCGCTCGTACTGCTCGTTTACTTTGTGCTCAACGTCGCTTACTCGTTGAGGCTGAAGCATGTGGTCATTCTGGACGTCATGATTATTTCAGCCGGTTTTGTTTTGCGTGCCATCGGTGGAAGTCTGATGATCCAAACACCGTTCACCCCGTGGTTTTTGCTCTGTACGATGCTGCTCGCACTGTTCTTGGCCATCAGCAAACGTCGCCACGAGTTGATTTTGTTACAACAGGATAAGGGAACACATCGCAAAGTGCTCGACAGTTATTCCTCCGAATTGTTGAATCAGTTGAATACGATTGTTACGACCATGACGATCATCAGCTATTCCTTGTTCACTTTTACATCAGGACGCACGATTCACTTGATGTGGACCATTCCGCTCGTGATCTTTGGTATTTTCCGTTACCTGTATTTGATCACCGTCGCAGGCCAGGGCGGCAGTCCGGAAAAAGTTTTGTTGCAGGACAAGCCAATTCTCATTACGGTGTTCCTGTATGTCGTCATGGTGGCCGGGATTATTTACGTATTTGAATTTAAATAAGGAAGTTCAAAAGGTCGGCTTTTGAACTTGAATTTCCTTGCACAGATAGGTTGTGGATCAGGCTATGCCATCAATTGTTCTAATCATCATTTCCGTGGTCCTCAGTGCGTGTGGACAAGTCGCGATGAAGATGGGCGCATCCTCGCTCTCCAGCAACAGTGACATGCTGCTACTGAAGTTCCTGCACTATTTCACGAACCTGCCGATTATGGTGGGACTTGCGCTTTACGGACTTTCTGCGTTTATCTGGATTGCTGCGCTGGAAAAGGTGCAGCTCTCCTATGCTTATCCCATGGCAGCACTCGGATACGTGTTGGTAGCTGTGCTGTCCTTCTTGATTTTCAACGAACCGTTGTCCCTTACACGTATTGTCGGTCTGGCGATTATCGTCGTGGGCGTCGTCGTCATTTCCCAGTCGTAATCATCACGTAGAGGAGTTTTATCATGTTATATGCGGTAGCGTCGTTCATCGGCTGGCTTGTGTCCGGCATAACCAAATTTTTGATTAATTACCTCCGTTTTGGGTCCCGGGCCAAAGAAATGGTCGGGAACGGCGGGTTTCCCAGCACGCACACAACTGTCATGGTCACGACTGTGTTTCTGATAGGTTTGCAGGAGGGCTTTACTCATCCTGCATTCGGGCTGGGTGTGGCTGTGACGTTTATTGTGATCATCGATGCGACTGGATTACGCAGAGCGGTAGGAAAACATGCAGAGGCACTCAACAAGCTCGCAAAGGAACATCCGGACGTGTTTCCCGCCAAACCTTTGCGCGAAAGCATGGGACATACCAGATGGGAAATTGCCGGGGGTCTGGTGCTCGGGGTACTGCTTGCGACCGTATTGCATCTGCTGGCAGCGAACCTCCCTAACCTCATTGGCTAGTAGATTCGTAGACAGGAGATTATATTCATGAATAACCGTACAGCTACGTACTCGTTCCTGCTTGGGACGGCTTTGCTATTGTTTATGGCTACGATTGTGCTTAGCACATCGGTTTTATTTTTGTTCGGTGTATCCGTGACGGCCGTCAACTTTTGGATTGGCCTCGTTGCGGCTTTGGCTGCGATGGGCGGGATGGTGTCAGTCTTCGTAAGTTCACGTCGTCGGGCCTGGTTTTTCTCCCTGTTAGCTGGACTGGTGATTGTTTCAGGCATCAGCTACTCCATCAGTGCCAATACGTATGATCTCTCTTTTGACGGTCAAACGTATCATCAAGAAGCAATCGTGAAGATAACCAACGGCTGGAATCCGGTTCGTGACCAGCCCATCCTCAAGCCTTCTGGTTCAAAAGAAGTGGAGGAGATGGATAATAAAGAGGTTCTCTCAGCCTTTCACCTTTGGATCAATCATTACGCCAAAGGTCCTTGGATGCTCGATGCAGTCATGTATAAACTGACCGGTCAGATCGAGGTTAGCAAAATATTTAACCTGTTGTTGATTGCATCGTCCTTTTTCCTGACGCTCGCTGCCATCCGGACCGCTTTCCCAGAGAAAAAAGGGGCGGCGATTGCCTTCGCGCTACTCGCAGCGTTCAATCCCGCGGTGATCACGCAATCGACCTCCTTCTATATTGACGGACAGCTCGGCTCACTCGTGCTCATCATCTGCGCTCTCGGCTATCTGCTGTATAAGCGCTACCATGTGTGGACGCTACTAGCGCTATGCGCAACGCTCATGCTGCTGGCGCAGATCAAATTCACAGCATTGGGGTATGCTGGATTGCTCGGCTTGGCTATTCTCGTGCTCTTCTTTTTCTACGATCGCCGTCAGCACATCAAAAGCATGCTCGTGTGGCTTTCGATTAGTCTGGTTATCACGGTAGGGGTTGTCGGGTACAATCCGTATGTCACCAACACGCTAGCGAAGGGGCATCCGTTTTATCCGTTGGCGGGCAAAGGTGCCGTTGATATCATGACCTCGAACAGCCCGCATGGCTTCAAAGACAATACGAGCACAGAAAATCTGGCTATCTCCTTATTTTCTAAATCGGAGAACATCGCAACACCCCATAGCCCTACATGGAAGGTGCCATTTACGGTCACCTTGAAAGAGCTCGCAGTGTTCTACTCTCCTGACGTGCGTGTAGCCGGATTCGGGCCGCTTTTCGGAGGGGCTGTGATTGTCACATGCCTGATTCTCGTCGCCTTGCTTTTGGGGACTCATCGAAAAAAAGCGGCACCTTTCTTGTGGATCAGTCTGGCGCTCTTCGTGACCGTACTCATTAATCCGGAAAGCTGGTGGGCGCGCTATGTTCCGCAGCTCTGGTTGATTCCGCTCTTGATTGCGTTGGCAGTCTGGGATGTCCAGAAGGGCTTTTTCCGCCATGCGGGCAAGGTTCTGGTCGTCATTTTACTCGCCAATATGGTGATGGTAAATGCTTCTCATATCATTGGACAGTCTGGCGCCAATGCATTAGTTAAAAGGCAGCTTGAAGAGATTAAGGCGAGCAACAAAACGCTGGTCGTAGACTTTCACCATTTCAACGCAGTAAAAGTACGTCTGCAAGAAGCGGGCATTCCTTTCGTCGAGCAAAAGCTGGATAAAGGCGAAGAGGTCAAAGGATTTATGACTACGCGTGCCGTTTACCTGTTGAAATAAAACATAGAAGGGGCGTCTCTAAGTCGGGAAATCGACTTTTGAGACAGCCCCTTTTTATATCTAAGTGTGTGTAATGGACGAGACATCAGCTTGCACAAATGTAAAAATTTTCATAATGTTCATTGGGAAACTATGGTAGAGTTTACTTGTATTGATTATCCAGAAGGGAGTGTGCATCATGCCTGTTGAAACATTCAAAGCAACTGCACATCTACAGAAGGGAATGGTTGTGAAGGCCAGTTCCAGAAATTTCGAGATAACCATCGATGAACCGAAAAGCTTGGGAGGAACGGATACTGGGATGAATCCCGTTGAACTGGTACTCTCCGCATTAGGCGCATGCCAATCTATCGTTGCCAGAGTATATGCCAGAAAGTTTAACGTTCAACTCGACGATTTTTGGGTGGAAGTCGAAGGCGATCTCGATACAGATGGCTTCATGAACAAATCTGATGTTCGACGCGGGTATTCTGAAATCCGATACACCTTTCATATCAAAACGGATGCTCCTAGAGAGCAGGTAGAGTCTTTTGTGGAGTTTTTGGAACAGACATGCCCCGTTGGAGATACGATTGCGAATCCTGTCACTCTTAAATTAAACGGTATTGTTATTGAAAAGCCGAGTGAGCTAAAGGCAAATGATTAAAATAAGGCTCCCAATTGGGAGCCTTTGTCGTATTTTTGATTTTTACATAAACACAAAGTAAATGACCGCTGCCAGCACCAAGCGATAAATCGCAAACGGTGTCAGCTTGATGCGGTTAATCAGCTTCAAGAAGAAACGGATCGACAGAAGCGCGAACACAAACGCACTAATAAAACCGACGACGAAAAACGGAATGCTGTCCATCGTAATCGCATCCCAGCGCTTCAACAGCGACAAAAAGCTCGCGCCCGCCATGATCGGCACCGCCATAATAAACGTGAAGTCTGCCGCCGCCCGATGGCTCATGCCCAACAGTACGCCCCCCGAGATCGTGGAACCCGAACGGGAAAAGCCAGGCCACAGGGAGAAGCATTGAATAAGTCCGACCAGAAACGCTTGCTTGTACGTAATTTGGTCAACCGACTCGATCTTGGCACGCCTTGGTCTGAACCAATCCGCAGCCAACATGAGCAGAGCGCCCAGCACCAGACCGACTACCACGGTCTTCGTCGAGAACAAATACTCATCGATGTAGTCGTCAAACAGAACACCCAGAATCCCCGCAGGAATCAAACCAACAATGACCGTAGCCAAATTCAGCCGAGGTCCTGCCTGAACCTCACGCTTACCCACCAGTCTGTTGAGGCCGAGCAAGCTCATGAACCGATCCCACATCAGTACGACAACAGCTAGAATCGAGCCGAGCTGAATGACAATCTTGAAGGTGTTCGCCACTTCTGGTGAAAACATCTCCTTCGTTTGGAACAAAAAGTCATCCACGATGATCATGTGACCCGTAGAGGAAACAGGGGCAAACTCAGTCAAACCTTCTACTAGCCCCAGCACAATCGCGACAAAAGCTTCCCAGAGACCCAAAAATTCCACGCTCCTATGAATGATGTCCAAAATCAATATGTAGCAGCCGCCCTGTAAAAGAGCAGACTACTGCTTCTAGCATTATAACGTTCATCTCCGGTACAAAGTTACATCATGATAGAAAAACATTCTAGCAAATCCAGGATGGGTTGTCCCCACAGTGATAGCCATCTTGCTTTTCCATATTCATTTTTACCTTGCAAGATGTGAATCGAAAAGCCGCGCTGGAAGAAGCGAATTTCCAGTCAAGCGCCTCTGGAGCCCGACCCAGCTTCTGAATAAATGGCGGGGAATTTCAGCTTTTATTACATACAAAAACGCATCCGCGCTTTCAGGTTTGAAGCTCTCCCGTCATTTATTCAGAAGCGGACAGTCAATCACCACTTGCGGGGCGTAGGCCGATGCGTAGACTGGAAATTCGCTTCTTCCTTCCACTACAGCCCCTACCGATTCACATATTGCAAAGTCCCTTCCCCCATGTCACCTAGTCGCCAAAGTGCGATTTTCTCAATACCCGCTTTCTTGGCGACCGCAACCCATTGAGACAGCGTTTCTTCATCCGCATACCAAACCGTGTGCTTTTGTCCGTCTTCACCCATATAGTCGAAGTACAAACTGCCACTCGCTTTATCCCGCTTTGGCGGCTCAACACTGGACACAGCAAGGTCTGCTGCCTGTTTTTCCGTCACAGCCGTCACTTTTCCATCACTAGCCCAATCAAATCCGCCTACAGAGAGGGCCATGACTTTGTCACCCGGCACCTTTTTCATTCGATTGGCGAGCTGCTCAATAAATGCATGATCGGCTTTGGGACCTGGCTCTGTATTCGTACCGTACAAATTATAAGCCATCATGACGTAAGTAGGGCCCTTTGGCAATGCCAAGTCTTCAATCGGCGCGCGCGGCTCCAATACGATGCGAAGCGACTTTCCCTCCTGCTCCATATGCTGATACAAGGTATGGATAAAAGTAAGGAAGTTGTCCCAGTCTTTCTCGTCAATTCTCTCATAATCGATTTCTAAACCTTGAAAACCATTCTGGATCACGGCATTCTTGATCTCCATAATGTGCTTGGTACGGCTTGCATCAGTCGCCATAAGCCGGCTGACAATCGACGGGTCCTTTTGAACCTGCGTACCATCACTGTTAAGACGATCATTCACAATGGTCAAATCGAGATCGACATAGCTGCCCTGCTTCGATGCTTCCTTGATCGCAGGCATCGCCTTGGTCATGCGGTCAGTAAAATGCAGCTTGTCATTTTCATCAAAATACGCCGCGAAAACTTGCACACTGGACAAGCCATCCGTCATCCTGCGGAAATCCTCCAAACCGGATTCCCACTGCCAATCTACCACCCAGGCAGTCAATTCCGTTGTGTTGTTGGCTGCATCTACACTCTCCAAGCCATCGGTATCATTCCATTTCATCATGTACCACACGAGGGTGATACACACTATTATCAGAAGAACAGTCAAAATGATCGATCGTTTCTTGATGTTTGACACCTTACACTGATCCCCCTTGTTTCGGATTTAAAAGGTGTCGATGACCCAGTCCATTGTGGAAGAAAAAGCTATCTTGATCGAACTGACGACTCCTGCAAGCCCTGTCTGCACATTACTAAACAGCGTCTGCTGCTCACCATTCGGTTGGGCCAAGGACTCTATTTTTACGTCCGCAAACACCCCGTCATAAATATCGTCCTTTTTGTTCCCTTCACTATAGGCCGCTTCCAATGCAACACCACCACTACTAATGCTTGGGTCGATCTGTTGCTTATCCAAAAGCGGTGTCTTGTCCACGGAAACACTGAGACGGTCGCCTTGAACAGTCATTTCGAATGGACGCGTATTTTTAATGTTGATCGGGTATTTTTCCAGCTCGGGAGCACCAGACTCCCCTTGCTCTCTCGTATAAACAGAGGCACGGTCGAAGGTCAAATCCTCAGGATTCCAAATCACTTGGCTCAATTCCGTCTTGAAAAGCTCCTGAACTTCTCCTTTTTCCTTCTTCTGCTCGACGCGCAGCTCATTATCATGCAGAACGACCCGTACAAAGCTGCCTTTTTCCCGATCATAACGCAAATAAATGGACTGCTTGCCGATTACATTCCCTTCCAGCTTGGCAGAAAGCTTGATCTCCTTCTGGCTGTCACTGTTTTTTAAATATAACATGCCAGAGCCAGCAGCTGGAGAGGTCAGGACGATCTGATCCTCCATAAATTGCGCGGCGCCACCGAGACGATCCCACTCTTTGGCCTGCTCATCATCGCCGCGAGCGAAGCGAATCTTTTCGTCGGTGTCTTTTTGGATACGCATCAACAAATGATTCGTGTACCAGTAAGGCTCTGGCTGCACGCGGGTCAGGTCGTACAGATCACCCTCGCTGTCGTTGTAGGCGGTTCCTTCCCGGTTAAAGTGCATCGTAAAATACTTTTTGATATTCGCGTCGTTCGCATCCGCTACCAGGCGATTCATGCCGCCATACAGGGTGTTCGCATGCATGATCATATAGGCACCTGGGACAAAGCCCAATTGATCCATATATGTATCATTCATCAGCTTGTAGTCTTTGTTCATTCTCGCTTCCATCTTGCTTCTGTCTTCAATCGGGATCATATTGCTGTCACGGATAAAGTCCATCAAGTAGTGGTTATAGTAGCCCACCTTTGTTTTATTCGTTAATTCACTCTCATCCTTTACCCCGATGAAATTGCCCTGATCATCAAACACATTGATATACGTCAACCGATAGCCATTGGAACCGAGCTCCCAGAAGCCATTTTCCATCATTTTTTTCAAGTCTTCCGGCTGCAGGAATTTGTTCTCGCTGTTTCCCATTTTGTTGCCGTAAGACAATGCCGTTGCTTTAAAGTTGTACTTCTCCAAAAGCGGTTGGGCAAACAAGCTCGAATCGTTGCGGCCATCTTCAAAAACCAAAAACAGTGCCTTGTCAGGAAGTGGCTTCTTTTTCTTGTAAAAGTCCAAGATATCTTGTTGCGAGATCGTTTGATAGCCCTGGTCATACAACGCCTGCAGCTGCTCGTCCAATTGCTTCTTGGCTACTAATTTCGGTGTACCCGAACGACCTACGCCAAAATAGGAGATGGCGATAAAGCCTTTGTCATTCGTCCAGCTCGCTTTATTCGGCTCCTCGTACTTCTTCCAATCAAATACGGCATTATATAACATGACACCCAGAACGACTAAGATAGCGACCTGGATCAGCGTCTTGATGAATTTATTGCGATCTTTTTTCCGATAGTCCAAGACATCGCTCGTCGTTTTCCCCATAACTCCTGACACCCTCACTCCCTTTGTCTTTCCCTCTTAAAATGGCAGCCCAAAGCCTTTTTTGTTCTTCTTTCGGGCTTCTTTTTTCAATCTCGCTTCGACGTCCTGCGGTGTTTCTCGCGTACCCCAAGTAGATTTCCAGAATGTCACCCAAGCCACAGGCATCTGCCACAACAACACCAGCTCATAAAACACACAAAAGACAATCCCGAAAACCCATAGCTTGCTTCTACGGAAAAACAGATGGGCCAAGCTCATTAAGAGCGCCATCAACAGCAAGCCCATTAAAAACGTACCCGGGAAAATATGATAAACGAGCGGAACGTATCCGAGGTTGTACAGTACGATGACAGGAGCAGCGATAGGAACAATCAGACCAATGTAAAAGAAGATCGCCATAAAAGGCTCCTTGCGCCAAATAAAGCCGCTGGCACGCAAAGATTCCCTCAACCACGAACGCTTCCAGCGCATCTGCTGCTTCAAAAATACGTTCATGTCTGACGGCACAATCGTCGAGCAAATTGCAGAATCCTGATAGCCTGTCCGATGGGTTCGCAAAATAAAGTTGGTCATGCTTCGGTCATCGCCAAAAGTGGCGGGCTGCCCGAGAAACTTCTGATTCAGCCATGCTTCAGAATGCTGCAAAATCAATTCCTTGCGATAGCAAGACAACGGCCCAGACAAGCAAGTGACACTGTCAAACCACGACTCAGCCGCCTTCATGATGCGAAAAGCAATGTAGTAACGAACCGTTTGGAGCTTGGTGATCGCGTTGGTGAACTTGTTTTCCACATCCGTACGCCCTGCGACACCACCCATTTTCGGGTCTTGAAAAGGTTGTACGAGGTTGCGAATCGCAGTCGGTTCCAAAAAACTATCCGAATCAACGAAGACAACCAAATCGTGCTTGGCCATTTCCACACCTTTTACCAAAGCGACCCGTTTCCCGCCGTTTTCAGAAAGAATGTGCATCTTCACGCGTTCACGAGTCATATAGCGTTCGGCCTCGTTATGAATCATATCGATGACCTTTTGAATCTCTTCTGCTGATCGATCCGTCGAGCGGTCATCTACCACGATGACCTCCAGCTTATCAATCGGGTAGTTCTGATTCACACAACTCAAAATCGTCCGGTGAATCCACTGCTCTTCGTTGAAACACGGAATAATGATGCTCACACCTGGTGTATAGTCCGGATTGACGGGAACCTCCCGATAAAGAGCACCGAATAAATACCGTGTCAGCAAAAAGGCAGCGGCAATCAAGCTGTACAAATACAAGTACATGTTGTATTTGAAATAAATCACGCTCTCCGCGCGCATGAGTACGATAAACGCCGCAGCAAAAAACAGGGAAGCACTTGCGATATAAATCGCGTATCCCCAGCGCTTTTTGCGAAAATACTCGGTCAGCGGTTTGGAAAACTCGAAGGCGAGCATGAACTTCTGACGCCCGTCCTCTTCCTGCGTAAACCAGCGAACGACAGTTGCATCCAGCTTCACCGTTGACTCATAGCCTTCTGGCATTGTACCTGGCGGGATTGTGCAATGAATCATAAGCACTTGTCCCACCTGGATGTTTTCCATCTCTGAATCTAGTTCAACTAATAGGCCAGTCGAAGAAATGTCGACGGCTCTGGCCTTGACTCCATCCTTGACCCGCTGTTTCTTGGTCAATAGCGTCACCGGGAAATCCGCCATATAGCGCAGACTCAGCATCCGAATGCGATTCAAATATTCCGGGTCCTCCAGCTGTCCTTGCTCATTCGTATCTTTAGCACCACGTCGGTCCACTTGGACACGAATTTTCTCCGGGTCTGGCACATTCGATAGCACGCGTCTCTCCGTTTTGGAAACCGTCAGTACTTCTTCAATTTTCTCTTTCTTTTTAGGCTTTATTTTCTCTATCAACTGTTTCATCACTGTCGCTCTCTCCCCTCCACTGCCTACAAGCTCCAGTAATGAAATCCACTGTTTTCAAAGTCAGCTTTGGAATAAGTCTCTTTTATATCGATCATGATTTTTGCTTCATTCTTGCCGTACATCGCGGCAAAATCAGCGGCTTCCATCTGGGCAAAGGGAGCATGCGGTACCGCTACAACCACAATGTCCAAGTCGTGGAGAGCCTTCATCTCTGACAGCTCGATGCCGTATTCCTCATATGCCTCCTGAGGATTTACCATCGGGTCTACGACCAATGGGTTGATCCCGTACTCCCTCAGTTCCTCAATGATATCCGTCACCTTGGTATTTCTGATATCTGCGCAATTCTCTTTGTAGGACAGTCCGAGTATGCCAATCCGTACATCCTTGAGGTCGAGCTTCGAACGAACGGCCTTTTTGATAATTTGTTGAGCGACATATTTCCCCATGCCATCGTTAATGTGTCTAGCCGCCAAAATGACGCGGGAGCGATAGCCACTGTCTTCTGCTTTGTACGTTAAATAGTAAGGGTCGATACCGATGCAATGCCCGCCGACCAAGCCCGGTGAAAAAGGGAGGAAGTTCCACTTGGTTCCTGCCGCTTGCAATACTGCTTTCGTCGGAATATCCATCTGGTTGAACAGCATCGCCAGCTCATTCATAAACGCAATATTGACATCCCGCTGAGCATTTTCAATGACTTTCGCCGCTTCCGCTACCTTGATGCTTTCCGCTCGATAAACGCCTGCCTTGATCACGAGCTCGTAGACGCTTGCTACGATTCCCAATGTTTCTTCATCCATCCCCGATACGATCTTGACGATGTTTTCCAAACGATTTACCTTGTCTCCCGGGTTGATGCGTTCAGGTGAATAGCCGATCTTGAAGTCTACCCCACAACGCAAGCCTGATTCCGCCTCCAGGATCGGCAAGCAGACGTCTTCGGTTGCCCCTGGATAAACAGTTGATTCAAAGACAACGATTGCCCCTTTTCTCAACTGTCTGCCCACCATGCGGGATGCACTTTCTACATATTTCAAGTCGGGGACATTCCCACTTTTGACCGGAGTAGGCACTGCCACGATAAAAAATCGCGCTTCCTGCAATCTATTTTCATCTGATGTGAATTCAATAGCGGTGTCACTCGTCAGCTCCTGATCCACATCATTATCATGAAAGTGTCCCTTTTGATAGGCTGCTACTTTCTCCTGGTTTACATCGAACCCGATCACAGAAGCACGTTTGGACAGTGCCATCGCAATCGGCAAGCCTACGTACCCAAGACCGACGACAGCCATTTTTTCTTTTCTCTCTACAATCCCTTCGTACAAATTCATAAGCTGGCCCCCTCTCCCTGTTCTATTTTGGCTTTATTGGCCAAACATCTCTGTCATGGGTACAAGCGTGTATCCTTTGCTTCTAAGCTGATCAATTACGATTGGTAACGCCTCTATTGTGTGAATGTCATCGAGCATGTGCAGCAGAATCACGCTTCCGCTCCGCGTCTGCTCCATAACGGTTTTGACGATATCGTCCGCACTCCGTTTCTTGTCGTAATCGGATGGCGTCACATCATAAATCGTAATATCCTCGTAACCCGTCGCTGCAATCGCCTTGAGTGTCTGTTCGTCAAACGCCCCAGTTGGTGGTCTGAAATACATCGTCGGCTTCTGCTGAATCGCTTCGGTAATGATCTGATGGGCTTTGACAATCTCTTTTTGTAATTCTTCCGGCGCAATTTTAGTATTTACCGGATGAGAATAGGTGTGGTTGGCTACATCATGTCCCGCTTCCACAATCGCTCTCGCCAAGTTTGGATTTCGCTCTACACCATCTGCGCGAAGGAAAAATGAAGCCTTTACTCCTTTTTTGTCCAGGATATCGAGAATCTTCGTAACCGTTTGATCCGTACCCCAATCATCGAAGGACAAGGCGACCATCTTCTTGTCTGTTTCTTTTCGATAGATGAGATTTGGCTTGGACTCGTAATACGCCGTATTCATTTTTGCTGCATCAAAACCCGGAATTTCTTGCAACTGCTTTCGCTCCCCGCCCTGTGCAATCAACTCGTGCAATGGGACGAATCTGTAACCGACATCAGTAGCTGCCTCTGCGAGAAGACGGATGTTTTCTACGACAGACTTGTTCTCCTCTGTATCCATCGCGATGATGCCGCCGCGATTCATATATTTTCTTAAGTAATGAATTTTTTGCTCCTCCGTCTCTTTTTGCCAATTGTGCAGAAACAGACTGGCGGACACGACCGCTTCTTGTCCATTATGCGCAGCTACCAATCGAAGATCGTCGGAGTAATCGCCCGACTTCGTTCTGATATACCGCGGTGTTTTGTCGGTCTCTCTTTTGATAACCTCATTAGCCAATTTGATATCTTCGTACATTTTCTCGTAAGATTGACCCTGCAAATCTGACTGGTTTAACGTGTTATTTTCAATTTCGTGACCTCTGGCGACAATTTCTCGCGCAATGTCAGGCTCTTCCGCTACTCTCATTCCTGGCATGAAAAAAGCGGCCTTGATGTGGTACTTGTCCAACTCCTCGAGCAGTCTTTTCATCGTGTCCTTATCTGCCATCCCATTAAAAGTAAGGGCAAGCTGTCTTTGCGTCGTGTAGACCATAGACACTGCCTTGCTCTTTTCCCCTTGGTAACGCTCGATTTTTTCAGGTTTGGCTGGCGCTGGGCCGTTATCTGCACCGTTTTCTTTCCCCTGAAACGGTGAACAGCCTGCCAACAATGCCACGATCGCTACCAGGGAGATCCAGTGAAATAATCGGAACGCACTGGCCCCTTTCTTATGACTAATCATGATTGTCCCCTTTTCATGTAGAAATGCCCTTTACGCATAAAAAAACGACTATTTCATCTGCGCAACAAGTAAAGTGTAATCAAACACTCTTCCGCAAAAATGAACATAGTCTGCCACTACACGCTAGACTAACATAACCACCTATACCAAACAACTTTATGAAGCGGTTTCATTTATGACAATTTATGGAAATGAAAAAAATCGCCTTCAAGACGCTATTTTCAAAAAAAAGACGAGCCTCATCGGGCCCGTCATTCGCTGTTACAGTTTGATCGCGATTAATTTTAGTTCCGTTAATTCCTCGACCGCATACTTGATCCCTTCGCGGCCAAAGCCACTGTCTTTTACTCCGCCATACGGCATGTTGTCTACGCGGAACGTTGGAATGTCGTTGATCATCACGCCTCCGACCTCCAGTTCTTCCGCTGCACGCATAGCCGCGTGAATGTCACTCGTATAGATGCCTGCCTGCAAGCCGAATCGGGAGTCATTGACCGCCTCAATCGCTTCGTCCATCGTCTCAAACGGTGTAACGACTACGATTGGACCGAATACCTCTTGGCAGGAGACGGCAACATGTGCGCCCACATTCGTCAGAATCGTAGGAGCAAAGAGGTTGTCACTGACAGCCTTCCCGCCAGTAACTACATGTGCGCCTGCTTCTACTGCTTCCTGTACCCATGCCCCCATGCGTTCATGATCCTTGGCGGAGATCACGGAGGACATGTCTGTCTCTTCGTTCAGCGGATCACCCAGCACGAGCTTTTCTGTGCCCGTCTTAAACTTCTCCAGGAACTCTTCGTACTTGCTCTGGTGAATATAAACACGTTGCAGCGAGATACACACTTGACCGCTAAAAGAGAAGGCACCCGTCACGCAACGATCAATCAACGCTTGCGTGATTTCCACGTTGTGGTCGATGATTACTGCGGAGTTGGAGCCAAGCTCCAAGGTCACGCGCTTGAGTCCCGCTTTGTTTTTCATCGCGATTCCAACCGCAGGGCTTCCCGTAAAGGTGATCGCGGCAATTCGGCTGTCACTGACCAGCTTTTCGCCTACGACTGCGCCTTTTCCAGGTAAAATATTGAGCGCTCCTGCTGGCAATCCTGCCTCTGCGAAAATATCGGCCAAGATCAGCGAGCTAAGCGGAGTCTGACTCGCTGGCTTCAGTACGACGGTATTTCCTGCGGCAATGGCTGGCCCGACCTTGTGTGCTACGAGATTAAAAGGAAAGTTAAAAGGCGTGATCGCGCCGACTACGCCAATCGGCTTACGTACCGTAAAAGCAAGACGTCCTTCACCACCCGGTGCTGCATCGAGCGGCACGGTCTCTCCGTGTATGCGCTTCGCTTCTTCTGCTGCGAACTTGTAGGTCTGGATTGTCCGAGCGATTTCTACACGACCCGTGCGAATTGGCTTGGCGGCTTCCTGTGCGAGGATGACCGCCAGTTCCTCCTTGCGTGCTTCCATAATCGCAGCGGCACCCTCCAGTATCAAGGCGCGCTGACTGGCTGGCATTTTTGCCATGACTTTGGCTGTTGCTTTGGCCGCCTTGATTGCCTCGTCGACGTCATGATCGTCTGCCTGAGCGATTTCAGCCAGCAGCTCCCCAGAATAAGGGGAGTAGAGTGGTGCGTATTCTTTTGCTTCTTTCCATTGTCCGTTGATGTAGAGATGCTTTTTCATGAGTATGGAGAACCCCCTCGGGCGTTTTAGTTCGTCACGTATTGGCTTTTCAGAACATCCGTCATAATGTCCAGTGCCTCTTCCAATTGCTCGTCTGTAATAACCAGTGGAGACAGGAAGCGCAGCACGTTGCTGTGGACGCCAGCAGAAAGCACGATGACGCCAGACTCGTAGCAGCCTTTGGTCAAGCCAGCAACGAGCTCTTTCGCTGGTTGTTTGGTGGTTGGATCGATAAATTCTACGGCGCACATCGCACCCAGTCCGCGCACCTCTGCGATCACAGGGAACTCTGTTTGCAACGCGTGGAAATGCGCCTTGATCTTGTCCCCGATCACCTGCGCACGACCAGATAAGTCTTCGCGCTCCATTTTTTCAATGACTGCCAATGCCGCTACGCAGCCAAGCGGGCTTCCTCCATAGGTACCGCCGATCTCACCAGGGTTTGGAGCGTCCATGATTTCGGCGCGTCCCGTAACCGCAGAGATGGGCAAGCCTGCCGCGATTGATTTGGACATGGTGATGATATCTGGCTCGATACCGAAATGGGTAGAAGCAAACATGGCACCAGTACGACCGAAGCCTGTTTGAATCTCATCCGAAATGAAGAGGATTTGATGCTTTTTACAAATGTTATAGACACCTTGAACGAAGGACACAGGTGGAACGATAAAGCCGCCTTCTCCCTGAATCGGCTCCATAATCACGGCAGCCACTTCTTCCGGTGCAACCTCAGTCAAGAGGAAGTCCTCGAACTGACGTACGCAGAATTGCGCGTACTCATCATCTGTCATGGATTCTGGCTTGTTTAATGGATACGGGAATTGCGCTTTATACGTAGCTGGAGCGAATGGACCCATCTGGAATTTGTACGGCTTCACCTTGGAAGTCAGTGACATGCCGAGAAGCGTTCGACCATGGAAACCGCGGCTAAAGGAAATGATGCCTGGGCGTCCTGTGTATTTGCGGGCGATTTTTACCGCGTTCTCTACTGCTTCTGCCCCGCTGTTTGCGAGCATCGTCTTCTTTTCAAAGCTGCCTGGCGTGATTTGCGTCAGCTTCTCAGCCAAGGCCACATATGGCTCATACATCCCTACATGGAAGCAAGGATGAATGTATTTGTCCAGCTGTGCTTTTAATGCCTCAACTACTTCCGGCGGGCAGTGTCCGGCATTCAATGTACCGATTGCTCCGGCAAAATCGATGTACGTATTGCCATCTACATCCGTAACCAAGGCACCTGAAGCTGACTCTACAAAAACAGGGGTATTGTTGCCGACACCTTTTGGAACGAACTGCTTTCTTTTTTCAATCAGGGCCGCTCCCTTTGGACCTGGCACACCAGCAGCTACGTTTACAAATTGACGTTGTTTGGACATATCGTTTCCTCTCCTCGTTCGAGATGGTATTAGTTGTATGGCTTGCTTGTAAACTCAACCACGATATGTAGCAATACCTATGCCAAACGCTAGAGCTTGATGAAATCGCGTTTCCGGCACTACGATCACATCAAATTATTCAAAAATGAATCAAAACACCCGAATGCTCGATTCATTTTTGAATAAACGATTCATTTTTGAATTACCTGGAACGAATCCGATATTTTTGTAGCTTCCGGACGACAGATGGCTGGCTAATGCCGAGAAACTCCGCGATTTCTCCCGTGGTCCGGCAGTGCTCCGATGCATAGCGCAGCCATTTTTCCTCTACCTGCTCCAATGCTTCGCGAAGCGACATCTTGGAAGTAGCCAGACTCGGCTCCATAGCTGCCTGCTCTTCCCCTGCCAACTTGATTTCTGCGGGCAAATGCTGAGAAGCGATCACCTCTTCGTCCGCTGTGACCACCATTCTCTCCAAGACGTTCTCCAGCTCGCGCACATTGCCGGGCCACTCGTACTGCATCAAGGCATGTGTTGCTGCAGGGTCCAAACGCTTGGCCATTCCGTATCGTTCATTGAGCGAGCGCAGGACGCGCTTCAGGAGAGCCGCGATATCCTCTGACCGATTTCGTAACGGCGGGACGTGGATCGGGACAACATTCAGGCGAAAATACAAGTCCTGTCGGAACTTCCCTTCCTTCACCATCTTCTCTAAATCGCGATTGGTGGCGGCAATCAAACGAAAATCCACGTCGCGGTACTGTGTGCTCCCAACGCGTTGCAACCGTTTTTCTTGAATCACCTTCAACAGCTTGGCCTGCAAGGTTAGCGGCAGTTCCCCCAGCTCGTCCAAGAGGAGAGTCCCTTGGTTCGCCATCTCGATAATCCCTTGCTTACCCTGCTTGGCGGCTCCTGTAAACGAACCAGCCTCATAGCCAAACAGCTCGGATTCCAGCAAGCCCTCCGGGATCGAGCCACAGTTGATCTCCACGAATTGCCCACCCGCACGACGGCTATTGCGATGAATTTCTTTCGCGATGACATTTTTCCCGACACCCGATTCCCCGAGGATCAAGACAGTCGAATCGACAGCCGCAACTTTTTTGATGAGACGCTCAATGGCTTGCATCGGCTGGCTCACGGCCACGAAGCCCTCCTGGTGCTTTTCGCGCAGCTCCTCAATCTCGGTTTCAAACTGCTTGAGCTGCTCTGTCAGACCTTCGTAACGCCGTTTCAATTCCATAATTTCAGTCAGGTCATGGGAATAGCTGATGATCGAATGCATGCTGCCGTCCTCGTTCCAGACGGGAAACGCCGTCACCATCAGCTTTCGGCCGCCGGGTATTTCCTGCATGATCGTCTGCGGCACCTTGGCATCCATGACTTTTCGCGTGACAGATGGAGAAAAGACTTTCCTTTTTTCCAGCTCGATGACGTTTTTGCCCAAGAGCTCTTGCTTTCCAATGCCGTATATTTCATAGGACGAATCGCCAACCAGCCGGATGTAGCCCTCAGGGTCCGTGATTAACAAATGATCCCGAGATGTTTCAACAATGGCCTCCAGTACGCGGCTCATCCACTTCTCCGTGCTCTCTTCTCTCTTCATCTCTTCGCCGCCTCTCACACGCCGCTGTGTCCGACCTGTGTTTATTTTTTCATTATAGAAAACAGCAAGAACAACGACAACCTATGAAAAATATGTAAAAATAATGATAATAGCAAGCCTTGCGAGATGGAAAGGATGGTAAGAATGACGCCCACAGTCGGAGACATCTACTGTGTTTTTGTCGAGAAGCTGCAAAAGTACGCAGCTTGCCAGGTCACATCGGTAGAAGAACCTGGCACGAGTAAAGCCAATTCGCTCATCAGTATCCTCGAGCTGGACTGAAAAAGAAGTAAAAAATGGGCTAGATTTGTCCATCACCAAGCCACGCAAGCCCGAATGGCTGGCCAATAATTTGACCAATCCGTTTCGCGATTGGGATGGCAGGGAGCACATCTCAACAACCCACGCCAACAAGGCTGCCAGTCTCTATAAAAAAATGAACACCTCGATCAGTGCGCTTGAAAAACAATGCAGTGAAGACGCTACGAATGCGGAAGAAATACAAACTGCTTTGCGTGCATTGGTCAAAGAGTACACAGAGACTTTCAACAAAATGGATCGCCGGACTGGCTTTATTGAAACGGTTGAGCGTGAAGAAATTTTCGTTGTGCTCGACGAGCTGCTTCAGTCGGCAAAACGAAATTTGGCTACTGCAGGTGTGGAAGTAGATGTGGACGAGCTTTTTGCTATTTTTGATCAGACGCGTGATTTTTGAGTGAGAAAAAAAACGCCGCCTCTCCTACAGGAAGGCGGCTTTTTGTGCTTAGGTATTCTTTTTGATTACCCACGTACTCATGCAACTGCGGGAATTAATCTTCTCAGCTCATTCGTGCGTTTTCTGCCGGTTGTCAAATACCATTGCGATGTTTCTTCAACTCCACTTCTACCTTCGCAAGGTATTACAATGTACAGAACCTGAAAGCACCTACAGCACTTTTGTGTGTATTTCCCAATGAACAAAAGGAACGTAATTGTATCGTACTTATCATAAAAAAAGCCATCCCTTAAAGGAATGGCTTCTTCATTCATTC
>NZ_CATKQT010000054.1:0-263137 GCF_949767855.1 Brevibacillus sp. IT-7CA2 | reverse complement strand
CATTGATCGGAGTTTTCCGAGGTCCGGGCTGGTTTATTTGTATTTACGAAGGCTGCGGTTCTTTTTTCGCTTTCAGCTCGTAATGGCCGGTTTTGCCGCTAATGTACCACTCAGGGGTTTCTTCTTCACGTGCTTGGCGGTGACCTTCCAGATGAACGTCACTCAGCTCCCACTGCTTCCACGCCTCTTTTGATTCCCAGCGGATCATGACGACCACTTCTTCTTCACCTTTGCGTGGCTTCTGTACCAGCACGCTCAAATCTACAAAACCAGGAGCCTTCTCAACAGCACCAGGCTCGCTAAAGCCTTGTACGATTTTGTCAGAATGACCTTCCTGGACGACGTATGTTTTTATCTCCATCATCATGAAGTGCGACACCCCTTATATACCATTTCCCTACTTTTCCATATTATTGAGAAATATTATCATTGTCAACCAAATATTAGCAAATGGTAGGACGATCGAGAGCTTCGTTTTCAAGTGGGATTTCTTCTTTTTTGGGAGCAGTGAAAATATCAATACCACGTTCGAGCAGGATTTCTACCGCCTCGCGAACAGGGAGAAGTGGCAATTGCATTTCATCGGCTACGGCAGCTTCTATATCAGAGACAGTGTGGAGGGGGGTGATCTGGTCTGTGCCATCTGAATAACCGATGTGGAGAGTGTTGTTTTTGAGGACTACGAAGCGATCTTGCTCCAGCTGAAAACGATGTATGTGAAGTCGATTCAAAAAGAAGGCGTCTGGTAAAAAAGAGGAGCGGATGACTTCCGACAAGTCGGACAGTTCTTTTCGTTCATTCGGATGAAAATCCCACGGAGGAATTGCCACTTTTCCGTTTTCATACCGCGTAAAGCGATAGTGTTCAGGATGATCGGGACTTTTGGTCAAATCCATCGAAACAGTGCCAAAAGGCCTGGTATGGTTCCCGTCTTCGAGAAAATGAATCGGCTCAAAGATAGGAGCGGTAGCCCCCGTATCCACATAGACGGGTGTCTCTCCTGTGTTCGGACCATCGATTAGGATGGCAGTATGCCCACCGCCTGGCAAGATGAGGTGACCGAAGAATCCAAGGGTGCGAAGCAGTGCGAGAAAGCTGTGATTGTTGGTATAGCATGTGCCGCCAAAATGATGGTGGATCGCATTGTGCACATATTCCTCAGGGGTCGGTGCCACATGTTTTCCGTCACGGAAGAAGAGCAGCTTGCTTACATTTTCATAAGGGAAGGTCTGTAGATGCGCGCGACAGAGCTGACTGAGATAAGGGAGGCTAGGGGACTTGCGGTCTAGCTGTAGACGTTGAAGGTATAAACTCGCCCAGTTCGGTAAGGTAGACATAAACAAGTTCACTCCTTATATAAAATAAATAGTAAATAAAAATGTATGTTAAGTGTTGGTAGGGAGATCGTATCACATGGGACAAGTGGTAATCAACCTAAATTTTTCCAAGAAACAAAAAAGGCACCGGAAGGATATCCTCCGGTGCTAGCGGGTCCCTAGTCCGCTGTCTTTTTCGTACGAATAGATAAGTGCAGAAGAAATTATAACAACGACTTAATTTCCCCGGTATTCGGGTTCACTACGAACCAGCCATACGTACTGGTGTAGCTGTCGCCAGATTGGAAGTTGTTTACGACTGTTTGGTACACCTGAATGACATAGTGACCTTTTTCGTCGTCGTGAGCGTACTCGACTACATGTGTTGGCGAGAGTTTGCCAGCGAATTTCTTTTTCACCAGCTCGATCGCTTCCATTTTGGAGTACATTTTTGCTGTTGGAATTTTACCGATGAAAATCGATTTGGTTCTCGCGTCGTAAATGACCGGTTTGTTCAGGTTCTCTGCTACGAAGCGGATTGGCACATAGACGGAGTTTTTGTACATGATGCCTTGTACGTCGCTGCTTGGTGATTTCGGCAACCCGTCAAAGTAGTAGGTGAACGGTGTTTTCATGCCTTCTTCCGCGTCTGGAAAAGCGGGTGCTGCAATTGCAATTCCGGAAAAGAGCACCGAACCTACAACAATGCCCCCAAAAAATGACTTGATGTCCCATTTCATGATGTGAAACCCTCTCCCTTTCTCTTTTCTCTAAATCTTCCCAGCAATCATTATGTCAAAGATCATAGGAGAAAAGCTATCAAACGAGGGTACTAGGAAACAAAGACTAGGAATCATGAGAAAGATAGGACTAAATCAGAATGGTCCTAGTTCTCGAATCAGTGGTTCAGTGATTGGGATGTTTGTGGTAAGGTAGAAAAAAACAGCGGACAAGGTGAGGAACATGACTACCATATTGCAAAATGACTGGGCCCCCGTATTGGCCGATGAGTTCGAGAAGCCCTATTATGTAAAGCTTCGTCAGACGTTGAAGGAAGAGTATCAGACGCAGACAATTTACCCAGATATGTTTCATATATTCACAGCGCTGCACCTGACTGACTATCAGAATGCAAAGGTTGTGATTTTGGGGCAGGACCCGTATCACGGACCGGGACAAGCACATGGATTGAGCTTTTCGGTCAAGCCGGGAATCAAGCCGCCTCCGTCTCTGGTCAACATTTACAAAGAGTTGAAAAGCGATGTCGGTTTTGAAATTCCCCAGCATGGTTACCTGAACCATTGGGCAAAACAAGGCGTCATGATGCTGAACACCGTTCTGACGGTTCGTCGCGGCACTCCGAACTCGCACAAGGACATTGGGTGGGAGCCGTTTACGGATCGAATTATTCATTTGTTGAACGACCGGGAGACTCCACTCGTATTCATCCTGTGGGGAAAGCATGCGCAGGAGAAGGCGGCATTCATTGATCGAGACAAGCATTTCGTCATCGCCTCCCCGCATCCGAGCCCATTTTCGGCGAATCGCGGCTTTTTTGGCAGCCGTCCTTTTTCGCGGACCAATGAGTTTTTGCGTTCGCGCGGGCTTCAAGAGATTGATTGGCAGTTGCCGATGCAGGTAGAGGAAGAGTAGCCTGTATTGTGCAGGTAAAAGGAAAAGGATCTCCATTGTTTTGCATCATGCAAAGGAGATCCTTTCTTTTTCTAGCGATTAGTCTTTGCTTTTGACAACGAGCAGCTTGCCCGTTTGAATCGTGATTGTTCCAGTCTGTTCCGTTAGCAGATTGCTGATGCCAAGCGTGTCACCGATCCGCAGGGTAGCGTCTTTCAACGGATAGAGGAATCCGGTTAAGGTAATCCCTGTGACTTCTGGTGTAAAAGGCAGCAGGGAGATGTGATCAAAATGATTCTGCTCTACCGTACTATGGCGGTCAATCAGACGGATTTCATTGGTCTCATCGAGGATACGGCAGTTGGTGCCTGTCTGCAACGCTTTGTTCAGCAAGTGTACGTTTGCCAGCATATGGTCAAAACGAGAGCCGAGCACACCGAGCAGCACAATTTCCTCGGGCTGTTGCTCGATTGCCCAAGTAAGGGCCATCTCTGTATCGGTTAAATCTTTCATAACGGGATCGCAGGAGGAGACGTGCATACTGTGGCTTTCGATTTCTGCCATTTCCTCGGTGCTGACAGAATCAAAGTCCCCGATCGACAAGTTTGGTACAAGACCGTTGCGAACGAGGAACAAGGCACCTCTGTCAACGCCGACGAGCCAATCATTTTCGCGAATCTCTTGGATCGCCCAGTTGCCCAGATTGCCTCCAGCGAATAGTAGAATGCGTGTAGGATTCATGCTACGGCCACCTTTTTCTTTTATAAATATCCTCTATGTAGGAATCGAAGATCGAAATGTGCTCTGACAAGCGAGGCGATAGCCTGTAGCGAGTTTTTCTCCCAGCTTTGCTTTTTCCTGTCCGGTTGGGGTGTCGAGTAAGGATGCACCAGCTACGATCTGTACACTGCACTTGCCGCAATGCCCTTGTTGGCATTTGTACGCGATGGGTTGATCTTGCGTGAGCGCAGCTTGTAAAAGTGTCTGAGAGGGAGTGTACCGGACTGGCATCGTTTGTGAGCGTTGCTTCACCTGTACGTGCTTCTGCTCAGATTTGGGGCGAGCCGGGCTCAATTCTGTTTTTTTCAACGACGTATGCGTATGCACGGGAACGGGAGCTGGACTCGACATCTGTACGTCAGATCGTCCAGGAATGAGCGAGCCGACCGTAAGCTGTTTGCGCATAGGGACCTCCCGAGTAAGTGATTTTTTTCATATTAACATGTCAGGCGTGTGGGTGACAAAGCTAGAGAAAGTGTCTTGAGATGATTGAATTTTTAGATTTTATCGATTAAAATAATTTAATCAAAAACCAGGAAGGTGATACCATGATTACCATCAAACGGATGAGCGACTGTACCTTTGCAGAAGTGACCAAAGCGTGGAATAGAGGATTTGAAGGCTATTTTATCGAGTTTACGATGACAGAAGAAATGCTTGTCCAGCGACTGGGGGGCGAAGGATACGTGCTGTCCCTGTCTGTGGTTGCATTTGACGGCACGGAGCCGATTGGCTTAGTGGCCAGCGGGATGAGGACCGTTGCAGGGAAAAAAATCGCGTGGAATGGTGGAACGGGTGTCGCCACGGAATATCGTCGACAAGGAGTAGGGAAGCAACTGATTGAGGCGACATTGGATTTGTACCGGGAAGCTGGGGTGGAAGTAGCTACCTTGGAGGCATTGAGTCAAAATACCAAAGCGATTGCCTTGTATGAGCAAAAAGGCTATGACGTTGTGGATCGTTTGTTGTTTTTGCAGCAGAGTGGACCGCTGGAGGAGAATGCCTTTCAGACAAATGTGCAGGCTGATTATCGGATTCGGCGCATTTTGGCCCCGGAAGCTGCCTTGGTACCGTTTTACGTGACCGATGTCCCGTGGCAAAATTACTGGCTGAACTTGCGAGATGCGCAGGCCGTGCTCGTAGAAGACAGAGAGGGTCAGGCGGTCGGCTATGCGATGTACAAGTGTTCAGTAAACGAAGAAGGCAAAGTGAGTGGGATCGTGCTGCGTCAATGTGTAGCACAGCCAGAGCATCCTGATGCACAAGACATTTTGAAAACCGCACTCGCGCATGTGTATGGGCCACTTGAGCAAGATTGCCGCCGTTCTACGTTTAATTTGCGAGCGGCTGAAACCTTGCTTGTTGAAATACTGCAAGCGGCGGGATTCAGTCCTTCCGAGACAGAGCAGGTGTTTATGATCAAGCAGATGGAAGCCGCAAAAACTCCTGTCGTCTAGGGAGTGAAAACGTCTGTCAATGCTGACAGTTCGTGCAGGCGAATACTTTGCGGGAGGAGAGCTCGCTCTTTTCGATAGGTTGTCCACAGCGCGGGCAAGGCTCTCCACCGCGATCGTACACCTGGCAGCGCTCATCGAAGCGACCTGTCAGGGAATCGCCTTGAAAAAGCGGCAGCATGTAACCGCCGAATCGAATCGCTTCTGTAAGCACGGTTTGCATGGAATGATACAGTCGTTTTTGTTCCTCGAAAGAAAGCGTTGGGATCGTCCGGGTAGGCAGGATGGCGGCATGAAAGCAGATTTCGTCCGCATAGCAGTTGCCGATGCCCGCCAGCCAATGCTGATTGACTAATGCTGTTTTGAGGACGCTGCGCTTGTCAGTGAGCAGCTCCGTAAATCGGGTAAAGGTAAACAGCGGGTCCAATGGCTCGGGCCCAAGAGGAGCCAGTCTTTCGTCTATCTGAACGTTGGTAAGTAAATGCAGGTAGCCCAAACGGAGGCCGTGAAAATATAAAATACGTTCTCCAAAGGCAAGAGTCACTTGGGCGGTTCGCTTTAGCTTGTCTTCCGCAGAGCCCAGGTATAGAAAGCCGCCGAGCATTAGGTGAAGCAGCAGGACATGTCCACTTTCCAGATGGAAGAGCAGATGCTTGCCACGTCGGTCGACAAGTGTCAGGCGATTGCCTTGCAAAAGACGAGCAAATTCCGCAGGCGGCAGATTGATCGTTTTTTCCCGCTGAACGTGTGAGGCTGTAATCGTTCCGCCACCGATTTTCTCCTGTAGCAGTCGGCGATAGGTCTCCATCTCAGGTAATTCTGGCACGCTGACTCCCTCCCGTACGCAAAGTTTTTCGTAGGATTTCCCATATGGATGATCCACATGCCGTACCCGTCACTGTTTTTCGGTGATGGGTCTTTTGAATTTAGACAAGATTACCAAAGCTATTAGGAAATGGGGTAATATAATATGTAAAGTAGTAGGATGAGGGCATTGCCCGAAGGATTATGGACGGACAGGAGATTACATATGCAAAAAGTAGAATTGATCGCTACGGCGACTTTTGGTTTGGAATCAGTAGTAGCAGAAGAGGTGAAGTCGCTCGGATACGGTCCGGTACAGGTGGAAAACGGCAAGGTAACGTTCACCGCAGATATTTCTGCGATTCCCCGCACAAATTTGTGGTTACGAACTGCCGACCGCGTGCGTCTAAAGATAGGGGAGTTCAAAGCGACTACGTTTGACGAACTGTTTGAAAAGACAAAAGCGTTGCCGTGGGCTGATTGGATCACAGAGGATGGGACATTTCCAGTGGATGGGAAATCGGTCAAATCTACCTTGTTCAGTGTGTCGGATTGCCAAGCCATCGTGAAAAAAGCAGTCGTAGAAAGTCTGAAAAAGACCTACAAGCGCGAGTGGTTCGATGAGCAAGGGCCGCTGTACAAGATCGAGGTGGCACTTCTCAAGGATGTGGCGACGCTGACGATTGATACGTCAGGACCGGGCCTGCACAAGCGCGGCTACCGGGAATTGATCGGACAAGCGCCACTGAAGGAAACTATGGCTGCGGCGATGATTATGCTATCTCGCTGGAAGCCTGATCGGGTATTCATGGACCCATTCTGTGGATCGGGTACACTTCCGATTGAGGCGGCGTTGATTGGACAAAACATCGCTCCGGGAATGAACCGGGAATTCGTTTCTGAGACGTGGCCTATCATTCCGAAAACAGCTTGGCGTGAAGCTCGCGCAGAAACGCATGATTTGGCGCGTTATGATCAAAAGCTGGAGATTATCGGGACAGATATGGATGACGAGATCCTGAAAATTGCCCGCCAGAACGCGACTGAGGCTGGTGTAGATGACCTGATTCATTTTCAGCGCATGGATGTGCGGGATGTGCGAACCAAGCGCAAGTACGGCTACTTGATTTGCAACCCACCTTATGGGGAGCGCTTGGGAGAATGGAAGCAGGTTGCCAAGATGTATGGCGAAATGGGGAAAACCTTTGCTGCCATGGATACGTGGTCATTCTACGTTATAACTTCCGACGAGCAGTTTGAGGAGCATTTTGGTCGTACAGCAAGCAAAAAGCGCAAGCTCTACAACGGAAATATCAAGGTAGATTACTATCAGTTTTTCGGACCTAGACCGCCACGCGGGCCAATGGTTACCCCGACCGAATAAACATAAAGAAGGGGCATAATTGGAGGAGAAAATGCAATGAGCAAGAAACGATTCGGGAGCAGAATGCTGGCTGCGCTATTGGCAGCAACTACATTACTGGTCCAAAGCACGCCGTTGACTCATGCTGCGACAGAGCCAGAGAAACCGGCGGTGGAGAGTGGGAAACCAGCAGAAGAGACCAAGAAGCTGGAAGATCAGTTCAAAAAACAAGAAGAAGCGCACACGGAGTTTACGGATTTGGGCAACAGCTACGCCAGTAAAGCCGTAAACAGACTTGCAGCCCTTCATATGATCAGTGGTCAGGGAGAAAACCGCTTCAACCCGCAAAACACGATTTCTCGACAGGATATTGCGGTGCTTTTAACAAAAGTAATCGGTCTTCAACCAACAGAAATCGAGGATGCGGCTTTTGAAGATGTACCATTGGAAAGTCCTTATGCACCGTACGTATATGGACTCTCTGAGTTGGGTGTGATGAACGGCAGAAGTGAGCATGCCATGGGTGCTCTAGACCCGCTTACACGACAAGAGCTGGCTGTCATGCTGTCTCGCTTGATGAAAGAGGGCTCTGTGACCAAAGTGGCAGGTCAGACTCCTGTTGCATACAGCGATGAAGAAGAAATCGCCGACTACGCCAAAACGGCCGTGGAAGAAGTAACGAATCAGCGCTGGATGCAGGGTGCTGGTGGCAAGTTTAATCCGTCAGGAACCGTCACGCGTGCGGAGGCTGCTGTGATCGCTGAGCGTGTCTTGGATGCACGCTACCAGCAAGCAGAACAGGTGAAATACAAGGTAGATGTAGAGCGGCTGAGTTTGGCTGCTGGCACGAGCCAACGCTTGAAGGTAAGCAGTATCAGCGGTGATGAGCTGCCGTTTACACCTATTTTCGCTTTTGATCGTCCCGAGCTGGGAACCATTTTAGCTGACGGAACCTTTGTTGCTGGCCCCACTGTGGGAAATGGCAATCTCACGGTGACAGTCGGCTACAAAACGACGACAATTCCGGTTGAGATCAAGGACGCGGGTAAGCCAGCTGTCGAAAAGGCAGAGGACACGCCAAAGACTGCACCGGTGACTTCCTCCAATGATTCGGCAACGAAAGTCGATGAAAGCAAGACGGTAGTAGAGGGAGAAAAACCAGACGCAGACAAAGGAACAACAGAAACGGATGCAACGAAGCCTGCTGATCCAAAGGAAGAGTCGGAGGAGCCAACAAAGAAGGACGAACTGGTCAATATCGCACCAGGCAGTTATACAGCGGTTACTACTTTTGGAGCGCCAGACTCGTATTTCCAAGAGCTGGAGAAGCAGTATCCGGGTCCAGTAGGGGGGCTTGTTACGCCTACAGAAGACTGGACGGGATACCACCGTCAGTTTGGGCGCAAGGTGACCGTTGAGCTCGACGAGGCGAAGCCATTGGAGAGAGTTGCGCTGACGTTTAAGCAGCAGAAGACTTCAGGCATCACGATGCCAGAATACATGGAAGTCGAGGTATCTCGCGACGGGAAAGTGTGGTCATATGCGGGAAGAGCCGTTCACGATGTTTCCGCTAAAGAGGACAAGCTGGTTACACGCACATTGAGCGTGACCTTGCCTGACGTCAACACTCGCTATGTCCGGGTATCCTTCCCGGTGAAAGTATTTACGTTCGCTCGCCAGCTGGAGGTATGGGCAAAAACGGATAGCGAGTGGAACAATGGCGCTGTCTTGCTGCCGCCACCAAACCCGGCGAAGCTGGAAGAGGCTAAACAAGCAGGGCGTCGTGTGGAAAATATGCTGCTCGCTTATACCGGAGAGCATGGCGAACTCGGGACATGGACCAAAGAGGATTTCCTCCCGATGGTTGGCTACCGCACCGTAGATGGTTATATGCGTGACCAGATGTTTGACACG
The DNA here is from genome assembly GCF_949767855.1 of Brevibacillus sp. IT-7CA2. NCBI lineage: Bacteria > Bacillati > Bacillota > Bacilli > Caryophanales > Paenibacillaceae > Brevibacillus > Brevibacillus sp. IT-7CA2. Next base: position 253,874 of record NZ_CATKQT010000054.1, on the reverse strand, counting down.
ATTCTGTTCTTGCCGTACCAGACCATTCCTGCTACGAAGGAAAGCTGGACAAAGTACATGAATGATTTGTTCGGCTCGAACAAGCAGCTCGACGCTCTCAACCAGGCAATGCGGGAGTACAACCGACTGCGCGGAACGCTGTATACGACACCGACGCAGGAAAATGTCGTGTTGGCACTGCCGTATCCAAATGCCAGTCAGACCAATTTTGGTCAGCTGGATGAAAAGAAACCATCCCTCTCCTTCAACCCTGCGGGAATTGGGGAAGAGCAAGCGTATTTGAATCGCAAAGCTGCGTTGGAATGGTACTTCCAGGAGCTCATGAAGCGCTGGAACAAGGAAGGATACGCTTATCTGAAGCTGGAAGGAATCTATTGGTTCCATGAACTGGTGGAGGACGGCGCACCGAAAGAACGCCAGCTGATTCGTGACATGGGTAGCATGGTGCATGACGAGGCGTTGCGCTACTATTGGATTCCGTATTTCGGTGCACCGGGAGTGTCCGAGTGGAAATCTCTTTATTTCGATAAGGCATTCCTGCAGCCGAGCTATTACAGCGACAAGCCGGTAGGAATTGACCGTATTCAAGGGGTACTGGAAGTCGTCAACAAGTACGACATGGACATCGAGATCGAGGGCGACTGGAAGATGTACAATGATCCGAAGTTCTATCAGACCTACTACAATCAGTTAGTTGCCACCCACAAGCTGGGGATGGATAAAGACAACGTACACGCTTACTACTTCGGCTCCAAGACATTGCTAGAGTCTGTCAAGAGCACAGACCCTGTCAAACGCGCCATCTATGATGATACGTACAAATGGATGCGCGGTCGTTTTGACAGAACGGAATTTTTCGAGGGCAGCGAGATGCCGTAGTGAATGGAAAAGAGTCTGTTTCCCGCTTTGTGGGGAGACAGACTCTTTTTTCTATCTAAAGCGGATGGGCAGACTCTCGCCCAATCGTTTTCCTATAGATCTCCACCAGTTCCTCCACGATCATTTCTTTCGTCGTATGTAGAGGAGGACTCGGATGGTAGTAATCGGTTCCTTTGGGGCAGGGCTTGCCAAAAGTCGGTACCCCTGCTGCTGCGATCCGTTGTTTCCACAGTTTCTTGAGTGAAGAAAAATGCTGCCAGGAATGGTGGTGTGAAAGCCCCCAACCGAGCAGGAGCCACGGATGCTTTTGCAGTTCCTGCGTAGATACGAGCTGAGCCTCGAGCGTCGTCTCTTTCTCATGAATGAGTTGCTCGAAATGAGAAATGGCACTCACGGCAGAAGCATTTTGTACGGAAAACAGGTTGTAAATATGAAATCTGCCTGCCAATGCCCGTTTTCCGTATATCGCCTCCACCAACCGGATCAATTGTCGCATGGTGGGATCGAGTGTGGTTTGACCCATGATGCTATGACCAGATGCAGGTCTTTCACGAAAAAGCTTGGCACTACCAGGGTTCAGTAAGAGACAGCTCCCAAGAGAACGATGGCCCTCTGAATTCGGTCCCCATTGAAGATAGGTAGAAGTTCGGTAGACGACTCCTCGATGCTCTCTAAATGCTGCAAAAGCATTCGGCTGGTTCATGACGATCCCCTCCTGGTCAAGCTATCTATGACCCATTTATATGAGAGGAGGGGATTTGGTAGAACGGACATGCTCTACTATTGCTAGCTACTCTTGCTAACTTCTTTGGCACCAATCATGCGGAACAAAATGATATACAGATACGCACTGACTAAGGTTAAGCCCAAGATGACACCGAATACGCCAACAGGAGCGATCCATTGGGATAGACCGATCGTCAGGGGAGCGATGAAGCGCCCAATCGAGAACTGGAGCGAAGAGGCTCCCATGTACTGACCGCGTGCGTCCTCCGGCGAGTATTTACTGATGAAGCTCTGGGCAACTGGTGTGCGCATCAGCTCGCCGAATGTCAAAATCGCCATACAGCCGAACAGGAGCCAAATATTCGTCGTAAAGGCCATCAAGAACAGACCGAGACCGAATAGGATGGAGGAGATGACGAGGCTGTTGCGATCGCTCCAGTTTTCAAACCAGCGTGTGACCGGCAGTGTAAACAGAACCACCAAAAAACCATTTAAAGCCATGAGCCAGCCGAATGCACTGGTTCCGCCGACAGAATAAGTCCAATTGCCCCACGAAAATAATGGTTGCTGCATAACATGCTCTTTGACATACAACGCCATGTAAATATCCAACTGCATGAATCCAATGGCGATCAAAATCCCTGCGCCAATGTACAGGGCAAATGCTTTATCTCGGAAAATAATGGCATAACTCTTGAGTTGCTGAATCAGGGAAAAACGCTCCTTCGCCTTCTCCTGACGGACGTGTTCAGGCAGCGTTTCTTTGATCAGGAAAAAGACGGTAATCGCAAAAAGCAACTCAACGATGGTACAGAACATCAACAGCTGCGGGCGATAATGGACAAAAAAGACAGAGCCTAATACGGGACCCGCAACCACCCCGATGTTCATCGCTGTGTAAAAGGTAGCAAAGACAATTCTTCGATCTTCTTCTGTGGTCAGATCAGCCACCATGGCGGAGCTGGCAGGCCAGTAGAGAGCCCCAGCGATCCCGATCCCGATGAAGGCAATATAGTCGACCCAAGGGGACGGGGAGAAAGCAAACAGCGCGAACATCACGGTCGATGTACAGAGCGAGAGCAGCATGGTGAACCTGCGCCCTACCCGGTCAGCTAAATATCCGCCAACCAGGTTGGACAGCATCCCGAGCAGCGGCGGCACCATCAACAGAAGACCCGCTACATCCTTCCCGAACGTATCGCTAAAATAAATCGCCATAAACGGAAAGTACATCCAAAAAAAGGTGTGCGTAATCAATTCACCAAAGAGACGTACTTTCAAATTAAGATCCCACGAACGCCAAATCATGACAAGAATTCCTCCATTCATTTCGGCAGGTGCTTTGACCTCGATTCGCTTCTTGGAAAAATTCCACGTAAAAAAGCGCAAACGGGGTAGAGACTCTGCTCTTCCGCTTGCGCTTTATCAAACGATACAAGGGTGGCGGGAAATTACCAGTTCAACGGGGTACAAAAGAGAGACGGTTACCTACCTATGGTTTTAGGTACAGTAAACCGACTGTTCACCCGAGAACATGGCCCGCAATTCATATCGAGAAAAAGACGGAAGCGGTTCAGGCATCCTGCAGCTTCTAGCTTTTGAAAGGGTTGTAAGAGGCAGTGCCCCTTAACAGAGGCCCCACCTAAGCGAAGATAACTACAGAAAACACCATGAACTCAGCACTCCCGTCTTTCAAATTTTTTACATAGGTAAACTCTTGTTGATTAGAATACTCGAAATCGTCGAATTTATGCAAGATAATTTTTTGGTTTTTTTTGAATAGTACCAAGAACATCGATATTTGAAAAAGGGGCTTTCATTCGGTAAAATATTTTTTAACATAACCAAATCATGTTAGGAATGTGGGGGATATCGCATGCGGGATAAACGCATCGTCAAGCTGGCTACAAATTTGCTGAGCCATTCTGTACGCCTGAAAGAAAAAGAAAGTTTGCTGGTTGAAGTTCGTGGCGAGGGTCACGATTTGGCGAAGGAATTGGTTAGGCAGGCGTATGACCTGGGAGCTTATCCGTTCGTACGGATCATTGACCCGTCTATCCAACGTGAGCTGATGCTCGGTGCTACTGCAGAGCGTGCGACTCATTTGATGAAATGGGAAGAGCCGATTTTCAAGAATTTGGATACATTTATCGTCATCAATGGTCCTTCTAACGACAGTGAGATGGCCGATGTCCCGGTAGAGCGTAGTCGTGCCCATCAGAGTGTGATGCAAGAATTGAATGACTACCGTACCAACCATGTACGTTGGACACTGCTCAACTACCCGACAACTGCTTTGGCACAAAATGCCAACATGTCGACAGTTGCTTTTGAAGACTTTTATTTTGACGTATGTTCTGTTGATTATAAAAAGATGCACGAAGCCTTTTTGCCTTTGCAGCAATTGATGGATCGTACGGACAAGGTGCGTCTTGTTGGTCCGGGAACCGATCTGCAATTCTCGATCAAGGACATCCCTAGTGTCATCTGCTCCGGGCTTCGCAACATTCCAGACGGTGAGATATTTACAGCCCCTGTGCGTGACTCCGTGAACGGAAAAATTACGTACAATACGGCAACAAGCTACATGGGCACGAAGTTCGAAAATGTGTGCCTGACGTTTGTAGACGGGAAAATTGTCGAGGCGACTTCTAACAATACAGAGAGACTCAACGAAATTTTCGATACGGACGAAGGAGCGCGCTATATAGGCGAGTTCGCCATTGGCGTACATCCGTATATCCTGCATCCAATGAATGATATCTTGTTCGATGAGAAAATTGCCGGCAGCTTCCACTTCACACCAGGCCGTGCATACGACACCGCAGATAACGGCAACCGCAGCCAAATCCACTGGGATATGGTAAACATCCAGCGTCCTGAGTACGGCGGCGGAGAAATCTGGTTTGATGATGTGCTGATTCGCAAAGACGGTTTGTTCGTTTTGCCAGAGTTGCAAGGACTCAATCCGGAAAACTTAAAAGGGTAAGTTGATATAACAAGGCCATCATGCTTAGCATGGTGGCTTATTTTTTACGTAGCTGTCGTGAGGGAAGAAGCGCATTTCCAGTCTACGCTTCGGCCTACGCCCCGCAAGGGGGATTATACTGTACGCTTCGGAATAAATGGCGGGAGCGCTTCAAACCAGAAAACGCGAATGCGTTTTTGTATGTAATAGAAGCTGAAAACCCCCGCCATTTATTCCGAAGCTGGGTTGGGCTCCAGAGGCGCTTGGACTGGAAATGCGCTTCTTCCTATGGGGCTGTTGTTTCACTATATAAACTCCCCTGAATATCAACCAAAACGCTGGTAAAACACGAAGTAAACACAAGCTGTACGCAAGCACTGTCACATGTCTGGAAGGAGACCGCCCGAACGAAGAGAGGATACAGGCGACTGGAAGACATGTGGCAGGGCTTCCCCCGACCACCACAGTTGGATGACAACCGTCTTTGTAGCAGGACAGACGAGCATCTCTGGCATCCTTTTGCTACAATAAGAAAAAAGCATGGAACAGAGGGATTAGACGTGAGCCGCAAAGATTGGATCGAATACATCGTTAGTGAACAAGACGCGGGAATGAACGTGGAACAAATCGTCCGGCAAAAGCTCAACGTGTCGGGTCGTATGATGCAGCGGCTGACGAGAAGCAAGGGGATTTTGCTCAATCGCAAGCAGCCCTTCCTGCAAAGACAAGTAAAAGCAGGAGATACAATCGCTGTTCGTGTCATCGAGAGACAAGAGCAAGCACCTAGGCAGCCCCAGCATGATACGAAGCCCGAGGGACCGATCACACCAATGCCGTCCATCGATATTTTGTACGAGGACGATCATCTCTTGATTGCAAACAAACCGGCAGGCATGATGGTGCACCCGATTAAACAGGAGACCGACACATTGGTACATGCACTTGCTGCCGTGCTTGCTGCACGTGGTGAGCAGACGAGTGTACATCCTGTGCATCGGCTGGATAAAGATACATCAGGAGCTATTCTCGTAGCCAAGAGCAGCTACGGTCATCAATTGGCTGACAGGCTACTGCGCGAAGGGGGCATTCAACGCGAGTATCTTGCGGTTGCCAGTGGCGTGCTGTCAGAGGGAGCTGGAACAATTGATGCGCCAATTGGCCGAGATGCGCGTCATCCTACGAAGCGCCGTGTCGTGGAGAGTGGCGATCCTGCCATCACGCATTACGAGGTACAACAGACCTCTGAGGGAATGACGCTTGCGCGCGTCTGGCTGGAAACGGGTCGTACCCATCAGATTCGCGTTCACTTTGCCCACCTTGGACACCCGCTTGCTGGCGATACGATGTACGGGGGAGCGAGAGGGTTGTTACGCCGACAGGCTCTGCATGCTTCGAAGTTGTCTTTTTTGCATCCGCTTCTCGAAAAAGAGATTGTAGTCGAGGCACCGATACCAACTGATATGAAACGCTTGATGCAAGCGGAGTTTAAATAAGAATGGACAACAAGCTGAAACCACCTTAAATAGGTGGTTTCATTGGTGTATTTGGTAGAGGTGGATTGTGCCCCCAATAACTTAGAGCACCCCTAGTTGATCAATCCGTTTTCCGGCGTAACGGCGAAATCATAGAAGACTCCTTTATGGTTGATCGATCCCGTAACAGTCGGTTTCCCCTTTTTCGTAAACGTATATACGTTATATTTGGACGAAGCATTGTATCCGGTCAAATCGAGGTTGAAAACCTTTTTCATCATCGGGTTGGCAGCAGCAATCGCCGTTTCTTTTGTAAAGAATGGTTTGGCAAACACCTTGGGAATATCTTCGTCCGCGGTATAGTTCCCATCTCTGAACTCACTGATCATGGTCGCTGCCACTACTTTCCCTGTTTTCGCCCCTATGACGATTCTGTATTTTCATTTGGTATCCATGAAAATCCATACTTGATCCAAGCGTTCTTGCGATTTTTTCACCAGTGTTACGTCAGGGTACAGTGCCGATGCTTTACCGTTGGAAAGAGACTTCAGCGCCTTTTGCGCTGTATCGACCACTTTGGGGTTCAATTGCTCGTTTGTATAATTCAATGTCGTAGCGTTGACCTTCCCGGTGGCAGCGTCAATGCTGACCGATGCATGTTGCCCTTTGAACAGCCAAATGTTTTCTTTTTCCCAATTGATCCGTTCTACCCAATTAATCGTAAAGGCATGCTGATTACCTATTCCTTTTAACGTGCTCGTAGCTGTATTTTGCAAATCAGCAGCCACTTCGCTCCATTTTAATTTCACGGATACGGATACAACCTTGCCCTCCTGCTTGGTAACGAGCACCTCACCTCTGTTGTTTTTGGCCGCAATCACCTAGCAATCTGCCGTTTCTCCCATAATCTCGTCCAGTTCGATCGGCACGCCGCCAGCCTGTTTTTGCATCGCTTGTTTCGCCGCTTCTACGACATTGTTCCTTTCTTCAATCAAATCACTTATTTGATCCAGCTAAAGGGATTTTGTGACAGTCCCCCGAGTGTCAAACAGTCTGTAGTTGAATAACGTAACAGTGTTATGTTACATTGTTTTTGGAGGTGCTTCACTTGGACACAAATCATATCTCGAAGAAGGACCTGCTGGAGCTTACTGGCATTTCGTACGGACAATTGTACCGTTGGAAACGAAAGAACTTGATTCCAGAGGAGTGGTTCATTCGCCGAGCGACTTTTACAGGGCAAGAAACCTTTTTCCCACGTGAACAGATTTTGGCTCGAATCGACAAGATTCTGAACATGAAAGACGACCTATCGCTGGATGAATTGGCGGACATGTTTTCACCAAGTATGGGTGGAACGTCGTTGACCGCAGATGAATTATTGGCACGAAACATTGTTTCGACTACTTCTTTAGAAGTGTTTAACGTTTTTCTCGGGAGCTTACGGACCTTTACCTTCCAGCAGGCACTATACGCCTATGTCTTGGAAAAGCTTTTGGCTGCTGGAGACTTGAGTGTAGAAGAAGGCGGCGGATTGCTACAGGTACTGGCTAGCCACTATCCCAAATTCGAAGGAAAGCCTTGTGAGCTGATCTTTATGCGCAAGATGGGGATTTCCACGTTCGTGTTGGTGTCTGGCTCTACCGAACTGTATTTTGATAGCGGTGTAAAGGTAGTAAAGCGGCTCGATCTAGCCAATTGCATCGAAGAATTAAAAGGAAAATATTTGTAGGGGGAGACCATACCATGCAGAACGAGAACAATAACAAGCCAGATTTGATCTTTCATGGGGCAGTGAATGCTACGGGTGGCGTATACAACAAAGTAGATGTGCAAGGTTACGGCAAGATCAATGGCAACGTAGAGTGCGAGTCGCTTCATTGTGCGGGACATGTCAGTATCATGGGAGATCTGACTGGCTCTTCGGCAAGAGTAGAAGGCAACGCGTCGATTAAAGGCAAAGTGAAAATGGATACGTTATCTGTATACGGTCAGCTTGATGTTGCGGATGACTTGAATTTTACGAGTCTAAAGGTCGGTGGCAATGTCAAAGTACAGGGCAATATGGCAGGCGAGGATGTAAAGGTTCTCGGATCATTGAAAACCGCAGGGGATTGCGAAGCGGAAGTATTTCGGGCAAACGGTGCGTTTAGTATCGGAGGACTGCTGAATGCAGGGCGAATCGAGGTACTTCTGCATGGCAGCTGTGAAGCAAAAGAAATGGGCGGAGAGCACATCGAGGTACGTCGAACAGGGAATAGCACCTTGGGCAAGTTATTAAAGCATTTTCTCAACAATACCTTGTCTGTAGAGACGATTGAAGGAGACGAAATCTATTTGGAAAACACAAAGGCCAAGGTCGTTCGCGGTAACAAGATCGAGATTGGACCAGACTGCGAAATCGACCTGGTCGAATACAGCACAGAATGTAAGCAAGACCCGAGCTCACAGATTAAGACACTGACACAACGGTAAGGCTTACAAGGAAAAATTAACATTCCAAACTGCATGCAAGTATTTACATGCATGCAGTCCCTTTATATAATGAGTTTGGAAAAAAATGAAAATGCAAGTAATTGCTTGCTTGGCACGGAGGTGCGTTATGGATCACCCAGACATAGATCAGAAGCTGGGGGGGAGAGGCGAAGAGGAACAGGAAACCCGAGAGCGAATTTTATCAGCCGCACGTCAGCTAATGGCACAAAAGGGATACAAGGGAGCGACTACACGCAAGATTTCTGAGCTTGCAGGGGTTAATGAGGTGACGGTATTTCGTCACTTCAAGAACAAGGTAGGCATCTTGAAAGAGCTCCTGAAAGAAATCATGGATGTCCGGGCGCAGCTGGAGCAAGGGTTGCAAGGTGAGTTTTCTAATCTCAAGCAAATGCTAGTCAGCTACGCACGTACGTATTACGGCTTATTGGTCGAGCGCAAAGAAATTTTCATGATCTGCATGATTGAAGCGGATAACCACCCGGAAGTCGTGCAGATGTTCAGCAGCCTGCCGATGACCGCAGTCGAGGTATTGTCTAACAAGCTCCTAGCGTTTCAGGAGCAAGGGCATTTGCCAAAGGTAGATCCATTCACCGCAGCTCTCATGTTCGTCTCCACTTTCTTCTATGCCTTCATGGCGAAGTATCGGGTCAATCTCGATCTCGAAATGGTAGAAGAAGAGCTTTTTGAAAATGCTTCTGAAATCTTGCTACAAGGCATCAAGGGATAAAAAAACAGCATAGCTACATAGGGGCGGAGGAAGTCATGAAGAGAAGATGGCTTGTATCTGTAATGATGATCGGACTATTGGCAACGACGGCTTGCAGCGAGCAACAACCTGCTTCGGCACCCCAGAAGGAAGTGAAGAATGTCGTCGTTGCACAAGTGAAGAAGGAGCAGGCTGTAACCGTCACGGAGTTGTCTGGTACACTGGCTCCTTTGGAGGAAGCACTCGTCTCTTTTGAAGTAGGCGGTCGTATCGTGGAGATGAACCGGAAAGAAGGAGACACGGTCAAAGCGGGAGATGTACTCGCCCGTGTGAACGCCCAGGATTACTCGCTCCAAGTCGCCTCTTCAAACGCTGCTATGCAGCAGAGTGCGGCAAATCTTAGCAAGGTAACTAATGGGGCGAGAGAGCAAGAAGTGACGCAGGCGCGATTACTGGTGGAGAAGGCAACAGTCGCTCTGCAAAAAATGCAGGATGATTTCAACCGGATTGAAAAGCTCTACCAGCAAAACGCCATCTCCAAAAGCGAGTTTGAAAGTGCACAAAATGGTCTGACGATTGCGCAAAAGGATTTGCAAAACGCACAGCAGTCCTATTCGCTGGTTACTCAAGGGGCTCGTGTAGAAGACAAACAGCTGAGTCAGGCTGTTTTCAACCAGGCGGTCATCGCCAAAGAAGTGGCAGCGAATACGCTTGCCAAAACGCAGCTTCGGTCGCCGATTAACGGGACAATCATCGCCAAGCTCTCGTCTGCTGGTAATTTGGTCGGTTCAGGTACCCCCGTCTATCAAGTCGGTAACATCGACACATTAAAAGTCGTATTGCCCGTTCCTGACCGTGAGATTTCTGCCTGGAAAGTAGGAGATACGATCTCCTTAGACCTGTATGGACAAAAACGGGATGGCAAAGTGACAAAAATATTTCCTGCCACGAACCAAAATACCGGAACGATTGGCGTAGAGGTCCAAATCGCCAACCAAGCTCGTGACTGGTTTGCTGGTCAGGTGGTGAAAGCGACCAAAACGGTAACGGGGCAGGAAGGTGTCTACGTACCAGTAGAAGCAGTCATCAGCAGAGGAAAAGATGACGCACATGTCTTCGTCAATGCAGGCGGCAAGGCTGTCAAAACAAGCGTAGTTATCGGGCAGATTGTAAGTGACAAGCTCGAGATCAAGAACGGATTAAAAATAGGAGACCAACTGATCGTCAAAGGGGTGGACCGTTTGTTTGACGGTGACCCAATCGAGGCGGCAGGAGGTACACAACCGTGATCAAGTACATCGTACAAAAGCGCAAAATCACGCTCCTGTTTTTCAGCATGATTGTACTTGTAGGCTCCCTCAGCTTTTTTCAACTGCCTAAGCAAGAGATGCCGGATATTATCGTTAACATGGCGACGATCACGACCGTTTACCCGGGAGCTTCGCCAGAAAAGGTCGAGCAGGCTGTTACGAAAAAGCTGGAAGAAAAAATCAATGAATTACAGGGACTTAACTATATATCATCCTCGTCTTCCCTCGGAGTCTCTTTTATCATGGTGGAAGCAAAGAGTGACGTAGACCCGAAGCAAAAATGGGATGAATTGCGGAAGAAGGTAAAGGACGCAGAGGCTGATCTGCCAGCCGATGCGAAACAACCGATCATCAATGATGATTTGAATCGTACGTTTGTCCAATCGTTTGCGGTCACTGCTAACACGCGTGAAGAATTGTACAGCATGCGTACCATGCTGAAATCGTGGAAAGAACAGCTGCGCACAATTCCGAACGTAGCGGATGTACTGGTGGAAGGTCTACCGGAGCAGGAAGTCCACATCGAGGTGGATACGCAGAAGCTGAGCCAGTATGGGATCACGTGGAGTCAGGTGATGATGGCTGTCAAAAAGGAAAATGAAAAAATCCCGCTTGGCGACCTGACCACAGAAAAACGGACCTATCAGCTCAAGCTGGCGGAAAATACAGATGTCGAAGAACTGAACAAAGTGATTATCTCCCGTTCAAAAGAGGGCTTCCCGATCTATCTGAAGGACATCGGATCGGTCAAAATGATGACGGAGACGGTGAAAACGACATCGTATTTCAATGGGAAGCCTTCGATCACGATCAGCGTCAATGCAGAGACGGGAAGTGATGTGCCGTCCTTGCAGAAGCGCGTAGACGAGATGATGGTAACTCTGGATAAAACACTTCCGGCAGGGGCCGAGAGACACTCGATTTATAGTCAAAATGAACGCGTCGATGAGCTTTTTAGCGACTTGACCCGGGAAATGATGATTGCCATCATCGCTGTTTTGGTAGTGTGTGCACTCGGATTGAACCTGATCACATCGTTGGTAGTAGCGATGGCGATTCCGATTTCCTTGGCTGTGGGGCTTATGTTCCTGCCCTCTCTGGGTATTTCACTCAACATGATCTCGATCGTTTCCTTGATCATTGTGCTGGGGATTTTGGTCGATGACGCCGTGGTGGTCAATGACAATATCGAGCGGAGACTGTCTGTCCTGGGTGAAAAACCAATGGCTGCGGCGGTTAATGGTGCCAAGGAAGTATCGATTTCGATCACGACCGCTACGCTGGCTACGATTGCGTCATTTGCGCCCTTGATGTTTTTGAGCGGCAACGTCGGGCAGTTCATTCGTCCGGTTCCCGTCATTATTTCGATGACGATGCTGGCGTCAATGGTCATGTCGCTGACGATCATCCCGATCTTTCGCCAATGGTATGAGCAACGTAGAAAGGCTGGCGTAGAAGCGTATCGTAAGCCCGCTGGATTGTTGGGGAAACAATTGTTGCAGCTGACCAAGTGGTATGCGAGCAAGTTCATGCCGAAAATTTTGAAGCGACCGCTTTTGGCCGGAATGATTGGCGTATTGATTGGAACGGCAGCATATGGATTGATACCGTTCACTCCGGTGGAATTGTTCCCGAACGATGATCGCCCGCAGTTTCTCATCGATATCCGTCTCCCCGTGGGCAACAGTTTGGAGGAAACAGACCGAGTAGTGCGTGGGACGGCAGACTGGGTGTTGAAGCAGCCTGGCATCGAGACAGTATCTGCGTACGCGGGAGGCAGTGCACCGAAAATGTTCGGAGGAGATACAGCTGCCGGAAGCGGCATTACCGTCGGACAGCTAGTGGTTCGTTACAATGAAAAAGAGACCCATCTCGAGAACATGCTGGAGCCGTGGACGGAGGAATTCAAAAAGCTGTATCCGGAAGCGAGTATCTTGACGAAGCAGCTGGAGGCAGGTCCTCCGGTTGGAAAGCCAGTCGTGATTCGTTTTTATGGAGAAGATATTGAAACGCTGCGCACTCTTTCTGCACAAGCAAAAGAAAAGGTTGCCGGATTAGAGGGAACGTACAATGTGCAAGACGATTTCGGGGTAGAACGCTACACCTTGGAATTTGTCGTCAATAAAGAGCTGATGGAGCAAAAGCTCGTCAACTACACGGACTTGTCCACGACATTGCGTCTGGTGAGCGAAGGTATTACCGTCAGTGAGTTTGATACGGGCTCAGACCTGATAGATATGAAGCTGTTCTTGCAAAAAGGCGAGGAAGACCCTGCATTGCTGTTCCAACGACTCAGCATCGCCAATGCCCGTGGAGAGCTGATTCCGTTGTCACAGCTCGCGGAAGTAAAACCGACTTTCAGTACACAGACGATCCCGCATCGCGATTTGTCGCGGAGCGTGACAGTTACCAGTGATCTGAAAGGTAGAACGGCGACAGAAGTAATGGCAGAGATCAAGCCGATGCTCGATAGTATGTCCTTGCCTGAAGGATACCGCTATGAGATTGGTGGCGAGACGTCTGAGCAGACTGATATTTTTATCGACATGGGCAAACTCTCGATTCTTGTCGTTTTCCTGATTTTAATTTTGATCGCGATGCAATTCTATTCCTTGACCATTCCTGTACTGGTTACCAGTACGATTTACCTCGCTGTATCGGGGAGCTTGATCGGCTTGTTCGTAACACAGACGCCACTAGGCTTTATGACGATGATGGGGATTATTGCTTTGGCGGGTATCGTGGTGCGTAACGGGATCGTTTTGATCGAGTTCATCGAGGAGGCACGTCACACAGGCATGGAGCTGAAGCAGGCGGTTATTTCTGCGTGTGAGGCACGACTTCGGCCTATTCTTTTGACCTCGCTTACAGCGATTGCAGGTATGATGCCGTTAGCTATTTCGGGTGACGTTTTGTTCAAACCACTTGCGGTCACCATTATTTCCGGCTTGGCGTTCTCGACACTTTTGACCTTGATCGTCGTACCGTCCTTCTATACGGTTCTGACGCAGCACAAGATCAAAAAGCTGGCGAAAAAAGCCGCGAAGCGTCCGGATTTGTATGGGCCTGAGGCAGAGACATTATAATGCATGCAACAGCGGCAAACTCTCCGATTCATTTCGTTCGGGAGTTTGTCGCTGTTGTTTTAGTAAGCTTTTCTTGCTTTTCGCCAGCCGACTATCAAAAGAGCAAGAACTAGTAGGAGAAAAACGAGTACACATAAAGCCCAGATTGACTGTAGCAGCATGCTGTGGTTGACCAGCCAGGGAATCTCCTCCAGAGGCATGTTTTTCATTTTGGGGAGAGAAGGGATGATCATCGCGTCTGCATAAATGTGCAGGATGATCGGAGAGAGCAGTCCCCAGCGAAATGCTGCCCATGCCCATAAAACACCAATGAGAAACGATTCAAAAAGAGCTCCTAGACCATGCCCGGGTACGTGATAGTAGGCGAAAATCAGCGAAGGAATGAGAAGATAGATCCACTTCGCACCAGTGGGCAGGTCTGTGTTCCTTCGATAGATGAGTGTTAGCAAGAGAAACGGGATGCCGCGAAAGACAAGCTCCTCCCACAAAGGATTATGCCAGGTGGCAAACACAAGCAGATTTGCTTTGCCAGCGAGTGACTGGGCACCGATTTGCTGCGTGGTAGACCATCCGCTAATCGCTTGAAAGGCAGCTCCGCCGGCTTTTGCCACTATTAGACCAACGAGGATGAAAAGAAATGCTTGGACCAAATTTTTCTTTTGTACGAGCCATAAGATTCCGCCAGTGTAAATCAGTGAAATCACACCAAAAATGAGCCAGCCGGGAAGCGGGACAGCGATCTTCCAATCCGTCTTCGGCCAAAATAGCAGAGATACCGAAACAGTTTCTCGCAAAAAGCCTGATGAGAGAAATTGCCCCCAAGAGGCAATCAGGGGCAGAAAGAGTAGACTCATCAACAAAATGAGTAAAAGTGGGTTTTTTGTAACGTATCGAAATGTGTTTGTCCACATTCGTAAAAACCTCTCAATCACACGATTTTTTCCTATATAATCCTATATAGTCATTACTTGGTCTAGGTTAAAGCGGCATTCTTCAGATTTTTGTAAGAGTTTGATTGAGCAAGAAACGGTAGCAGACGTATGATATGATAGAATCAACATTCACAGTCAGTAATAGAGAGAACGCAGTACAGGAAGGGAGTGTCCAGGATGCAACAGCCACAGCTTCTTCATGAAGAAAAGGTATTCAAAGACCCTGTCCACCGCTACGTCCACGTGCGTGACAAATTCATTTGGGATTTGATCAACTCGGCAGAATTCCAGCGTTTGCGCCGAGTCAGGCAACTGGGCACCAGTTTTTTTACCTTTCATGGTGGAGAACATAGTCGTTTTAACCACTCGCTTGGTGTATATGAACTGATGCGCAGAATTTTGGAGACGTTCGAAGGGCGAATCCAGTTAACTTATGAAGAAAAGTTATTATGCCTATGTGCAGCTTTGCTCCACGATGTGGGACATGGTCCGTTTTCCCATTCGTTTGAAAAGGTGTTCAAGTATCACCATGAGGATTGGACGCGCGCCATTTTGCTTGGAGATACGCAAATCAACCGAATTCTTCGTCGGTTTGATGATAGCTTCCCGAAGAAATTGGCAGAAGTGATTAATAAGACATATGACAATAAACTGATCGTAAGCCTCATCTCCAGCCAGCTCGATGCCGATCGGATGGATTACTTGCTGCGTGATGCCTACTATACGGGAGTCAATTACGGCAATTTCGAGATTGAGCGAATCTTGCGTGTCATGCGGCCGCAGGAGGATGGCATTGTCTTTAAATTCAGTGGGATGCATGCTGTCGAAGACTACATCATGTCTCGCTATCAAATGTACTGGCAGGTCTATTTCCATCCCGTGACACGGAGTGCCGAAGTAATCTTGTGCAAAATTTTTCAACGGGCGAAGCTCTTGTTCTCCCAAGGCTATCCGTTCATGCAGGAGCCTGTCATGTTGCTGCCTTTCTTGCAGGAAAAGGTAGAGCTCGCTGACTATTTGGCGCTTGATGAATCCATTATTCTGTTCTATATGCAGCTCTGGCGCAGAGAGCAAGACCCGGTGTTGAAAGATTTGTGCGCCCGTTTTTTGGACAGGAATCTCTTTAAATACGTCGAATATAATCCGAGGGATTTCCGCTTGCTGTCTGAGCTGAAAGAACTATTTCAATCTGCCGGAATTGATCCGATGTATTATTTGGAGGTAGACACGACCTCCGATCTTCCGTATGATTTTTACCGTGCCGGAGAAGAAGAGGAGCGCATTCCGATTATGCTCCAAATGCCTTCAGGCGAACTGGTCGAGCTGTCACAGAAGTCAGAAATTGTACAGGCCATTAGCGGAAAGCGGCGCTTTGATTACAAGCTGTACTTTCCATTGGATAAAGTCATGGCTTTGCCGGGGGATCTCTCCCGTAAGATTCGAGAACGTCTGGGAGTGATGGAGGATGCTTAATCGTCACGCCAAGATCATACGCCTGATTGAGATAGTCGGCGAAGTGAGCGGGCGAAAAAAATTGCAAAAGATGGTGTACATAGGAAAACATCTGGAGATGGATTTCGATGAGCGCTACGAGTTTCACATGTACGGTCCATATTCGGAAGAGCTGACGCTCAGAGTAGATGAGCTGTGCAACATGGGGCTTCTGGATGAGCAAATGGAGAGTAAAGGTGCTATTCATATGTATCGTTACTCTTTGAACGAAACCGGTCATGATTTTCTCAAGTTTCATGAGGTTGACTTCGGTAGTGGAGAACGTGCGATTTTGCGTATGAACGAGGAGAATTCTCGTTTTCTCGAGCTGGTTTCTACGATTCTGTATTTCAACCATCTGCCCTATGAGGAAATGAAGGGCAAAATCTTTACGTTTAAGAGCAAGCAGCGCTACACCGAAGAAGAGATTCAAAAAGGGCAGGCGTTTATTGAAGAACTGCGTGCGCTGATGAAGGAAGACGGCGGCAGTTCACTTATGCAATAGGGAACATCATACGAGGACAAGCACGGCGTACGAACTTGGAAGAGTTGTGGTACGTCTTTTTTTTATACATGTCAGCCAGTCCAATGGGGCTGGCTTTTTTTGTCTCAGTTCGGAGCTGCATAATACGGGCATCGTTCTTTGACAAGTGCATACGTATGAAACATTTTGATTAGCGAAAGGGAGATGGACGTGAGTAGAAGCAAGCAATGGTGGCTGTGGATCGCACTCGGTGTTGTTATGCTTGCCGTCGGTATAAGTACGTGGGGTACAGCCAGTGCTCATGAAGTAAGAGTGGTGTACGTCTATAGTGATAGCTGCGTGTATTGTACGGAGTTCGGGCCGACATTCGAGAGAGTTGTGAAGGCGTATCCACCCGAAATGATCCAACGACTGGATATCCATAAGCAAAAAGAGCTGGATGAAGCGTCGCGACTAGGTGCAGAGGCAACCCCCACTGTTTTTGTCGTCGAAAAAGGTAAGGTAGTTGAGAAGCTGGAAGGGGCGGTACCCGAGAATACGTTGCGAAGCTTTTTGCAAAGGAACCTAAATCAGACTCTTTCTAAAAATGGATAATATAGGTAAAATATCCGGTAAAGAGGGGGTCATTCCATGAACAAACGTGCAATGATGTCGTACCTACTAGCATCTGTACTAGCAATGGCAGGGTTTACTGGAGTTGTTGATAGTCCTACCGTGCAAGCTGCTGCGCCAGCGAAGGATTACGCTTCACATACAGCAAAGGCAGCTATTGATTTCGGTGTACAGAAGAAATACTTATGGCTGGATAACAAGGGGAACTTTTATCCGAATAGTCAAATGACGCAAGGGCAGTTTATCGCGAGTTTAGTAGCCATTCGCGAATTGAAGGAGGTAGCACCCGTACCGCAGCTCCCAACAGGGCACTGGGCGAAGATGAGCTATGAGAAGGCGCAGAAGGCGGGGATTTTGGCGGGGGTGAAGGTAGAGCCGAACAGATTGTTGACGAAGGAAGAAACGGCAGCGCTGGTGTATGCTGCATGGAAGCCGATTCGGGGTGAAAAGAATCCGAATTTAACCAATACCGGGGCGCTTATCACGTGGGGATGGATGAAGCCTGCACCTAGTGGTCAGCCTAAATTTCGTGAGGATTTACCTGTGACACGAGGGGAAGCGGCAGAGATTTTACGTTATTTATGGAAGGATAAATGGCAGCTGGAGCAAGGGGCGAAGTATGCGGATGAGTTTCATAAGAGCTTGAAGGTTGTGAATGGGAGGATTAGTGGGAAGGTGCCGAAAGCTGATAACAATTTCAGGATAATAACACAAATTAATAAAAAACAAGGTGAAAGAGAAGGTTATTCAAACAACCAAATCTTTAGTATTTCAGTAAATAACGTAAGCTATATTACTTTTAAAGTAATAAATTTCAACGACTCAACCTCAGCAGGTACCTACTTATATACAAAATTACCTGTTTTAGAACGAATAAAAAACACCCCAAAATTCCATGAATAAGTGAAAGGCGAGAAATAAATGCGAATCTTTTTAACTAAGCACAGAAAATTATTTCTTTCTGCGCTTTCTTTTTTTCTCCTGTTTGGGCTATTAATGGCTCAGCCTAATTTGGCGGAAGCCTCACCTAATGATCATGGTATTGTTCTCGCTACTGTTGATTCAAATAAAAAGCTTGCGCCAGAAAACGTATACGATATACTTCAAATCCAGGGGATTGATGCAGATCTAGGTGCAACAGTTTCTCAAGTTGAAGTAGATCGAGTTATTGATAGTAATAAAGTACTGCTCTTTGCTGATGTATTCCAAAAGGCTGATCGGGGGTGGTATTTTGTAGACGAGTCGGAAGCTATCTATTGGATCAAACGCTTTGGTGGAAATCTCAACTACATTCTCGGTGGAGTTGGTAATGTCTATAGTAAGGAGGTTACCAGTGACACTTCAATTAATTTTAAAAAGTACCAAGCCTACAACCTCGCAGAACTAGCCTCCGCCTCAGGCGGCGCAGGCTACACCAAAGGAGACAACCTCGTCCCTGACGGCAAAGGTGGATACATCTCAGTAGGCCACTTCCGCACAACCCCACAACCCAGCGGCAGCATAACCACCGACAAAACCAAATACAACCTCAACGAAACAGTTGAGATCCATGCAAATGCCACGGACTTTTCTTACTATGACCGCGGCATTTTTGTATGGTCTTTAAATGTGATCAACAAGTCAACAGGACGTGGATACAAGAGCATCTTATCTAATCAAAAATTCAACGATCCAAGCACGGCTATCCCCACGGTAAACGAGACAAGCAGTCCCCCAGGCTACAAGTGGACCTATAAAAACACCGAATATAAGCCTACCGAGCCAGGAGTGTATGAAGTATCGCTAACCATCACTGACCTGCATCAAAGAAGCCGTCAAGGATCAGGCAGCATCAGTGTTTCCACACCCTATACGGCACAATTCACGGTAGGTGATGTAACCCCACCGGAAAAACCCGATCCCGAAAAGCCTGACCCAGGTCCAGCCTGTTCGATCGGATCAACAAAAACCAAACTGAACATTCAAGTCGTTGGCGACAAGGATATAAAAGACCACAATGCTGTTGCAAGCGGCGGCTCAGATATCCCTGTAGAAAAAAATGCCGAAATCACTCTCTATGCCAATAAAGCGGGGAAGTTCACCATGAATGGTTATGACATGAAGCCTGGGGCGAATGGCAACAGGAAAGTCGGGACAGGAAGCATCGGGAGCTCTGGAAGGGTAAAAGTCGTCTACATCAGTGATGATGGAACAGAATGCTGGGAGAAATATTTTAGAGTCAAGTCGCCAGACGGCGAAGACTCATGTCCCATCGTAACACTGTCGGCATCAGCAGTGAGAAATGGTGAAACGATTGAGATTATGCCGTTTGACACCCTGACGTTCCGAGCCAATTACACAACCAAATACGGAGATAACGAGGAAGCATCGCTTAAGTGGGATGTAACACTTCCAAACGGAAAAATCTATACCTTACCAGTCGAGGAAAGTGACATTGGCAGATGGCGATCCTATCATTCCTCCAGCTTAAAACTTCCGTACGGGAATATTCATGACCCGTATGATGTTCAGTTTGAGCGAGGGAAAACGTACAAACTGAAGCTTAACTTCGATGGGACACAGTGGAAGGATCAGCCAGACTGCAATTGGGAAATCACGATCGTAGTAAAAGATGCCTCTTGTACAATAGCGGACCAAAAAAAGGTTAAATTCTTGGTACACAGCGAGCCGCCGCTACCATTTTCTCCAGAAGGCGAACTGATGAATGGGTCACCTGGTTCAGGATATACACTGACAGACCCAGTATATTTTAAATACTTTACTGATGTCGGAGACCACTACGATACCAATCTATCGTTTTCCTCGAAGGTATCTGGTACTTGGTATTGGAAGAGCCCCGGAGGAAAAACAGCGTTAACCGACAAGCTTGCGGCAGACGAGCCATTCAGGCTCATGTTGCCAGTCACTGTGGATGTTGGTGATGAAATTGTACTGCTGTTCGAGTCCGAGACGGGCTGCACGGGTGAGGTACGATTCACCATTGAATCTGACCAAAAATGCCGGGATATTCTGGTGTCTGTAGAAATTGATCTGAAAAACCAAAAGTGGAGCAAAGAAATTAAACGTGGAGAAACAATTGAAATAGCAGCAGATGAAATCCCAGACAGGTATCGTTTTCACATGTTTTTGTCCGAGGATAGCCACTTTTCGATGAGGTGGTTCGATCCGGCCACAGGAAACTGGGAAAGAAAGCGAAATGGAAAAGAACTGGATGGATCAAACACCTCCACAAATGGACATTGGGTGTATTTTCCGGAAGATGGGAACGATCTTCTTCTAGAAGGTCTGTACAAGGTGCAATTTTACTCAACTCAGAGTGATGGCTGTGACGGTCATTTTTTTGTGCAAATCGGCAAAGGCACTCCAAAACCGGATGGAGAGAATTTGCTTATTGTGAAATCGAGCTTTCAAATTGATCCGAAGAGCCCTCAAGCCGCAGGGACCGTTGGGACGATTACATTCAACGTGAAGAATGCCGGGAAATTAACGCATGATACGAAATTGGCTGTACGCTGGGCTAGCTCAGAAAAGGAAACCAGTTTGGATGTGAATCAATTCAAGCCGGGTGAGGTGCGTAAGATCACGATTCCGACGAAGTATCCGCAAAAATCCGAGGATTTCATCGCCCATATCAACCCTGCGAAATCCATGCCGGAAAATGAGACGATCTGGACGGACAATCGTGCGACTTGGCCAGTGAAAATAATTGGTGGGGAAGTTCCCGAGGCGCCTGGTGGTGGAGACGATTTTGATGGCGGTGAAATTGGCTTAGAGATTTATGACAGTGATGGTCGACAGCTACAAAAATTGCCGCTACATGCAGACGGCGTGTGGGAACGTGAGCCTGCTACCATTCGCGTGATCATTGATCAGTCGAAAATAAACGAAGGCTTCCAAAAAACAGAGCAGGAGATCAATCAGAAAATCACGCAATTTAAAGCACAATTGGAGAGTTCAGTCAGCAGGGACAATATTAAAAACGTAACCGTCACTGCGAATCCCGGGTGGATTTCAGATGCCAAGGGCTTGGCCGTTTATACACCATCGCAGCTTGATCTGAAGCTGACAGGACCCGGAGCGCCGATGCAATGGCAGGTAAGCAGTTCATCTACAGGCACAGAGGTCGTGTATACAGGAACCACTGTCCCCACGCAGACGACTTGGCGCCAAGTACTCCAATCCCAAAAGTACAAAGCAGAAATCAACGGCTTTGTCATCGTGATGGATTATCAGGTCGATTTTGAACTGTCCTACGAGAGTTGCACGACGAACGACGAAGATGAAGAGGTGTGTGAACCACAGAACATATCCAAAACAATGACAGGACGCTATACCATTACGGTAAAAGGGGGAGAGCGCTCCTTTGAAGTCTTTGAGCCAAATGCAACAGGCTCGATTCGCCATACAGCCGAATGGGCAGCGTATCATGCCAGAGACCGTTATCCAAACAGCCAGCCACATGATTACTACGCAGGGGAGCGCATCTTGACACAAGTGGAGCTGCAGGATCGACACCGCCATCCCGTGAGCAACCAGTTTCCTGTCGTGACATCTGCGCGGGCGTGGATTTCGGAAACTGGCTTACGCCAAACGCCGCTACAGTCGTTGTTAGCCTTGCAACAAGCGACTCCCCAGCTCTGGAGAGGACATTCTTATTCCGCTTCCAAGCTAGGAGCTCGTGAAGTGGGAGTGGATACGCCTTTGATGGGGGATAAGCAGCATGGCTTCCAAAAGGATGCGAGCTACGCTGTCTATTACTCTGTTTCCTTTCGTTTTGACGTGAACAAAGGCTTCCCCTATCAAAGTAAAGCTTCCGGGCAAGGGCACGAGCTAAAAGATTATCAACTACCCTTCCGTATCATTGCAAATGCATGGGAACGACAAGGAATCCGCAACCATACAACACAGTAAAAATATTTGCACCCCCTCTCTGTCTTTTTCTACTGTAAAGCTAGAAAAAGGATGAGGGGGATTTTTGTGGGAATAATCACGCGGCGCTTGCTATGTGTACTTCTCCTATTCGCTTTATGCTTGGGAAATACAGTGGAACAGGGCTGGGCAAAAGAACGGGAGATATTCGTAGAGGAGGCACGGGCATGGATCGACGAAGGAGAGGTGCGTTTTCAGGCACAATTATCGGGTACCCCGGATAAAGTCGAGCTGTCTGTTAATCAGGACAGCGACAGCAAAACCCGTTCTTTTCACGAGGAGTCTCAGATTTCCCTCGCCGTAATGCCTATGGATGATAGTCCTATCCAGGTAACGATGTTCATCGATGATTCAGAAGAGCCGTTACGTAGCTGGGAGCTATCGTTGCCTGAGCACATAGAGCCAACAGTAGAAAAAATAAAAATCAAAAAGGCACCTTGGGATGAAATGGCTGCCGATCAGGAAGAACCGTTAGAATTGATCGAACGAGAGCTCGAAGACCAAAACGAAGCTCAGCCAGAAGAGGAAGAACAAGAACAGGAGCAGGATGCCACCGATGAAGAGCTTTCGCGGCTGGCAGAGGAATTTTATGCGCACTTTTCAGGCGAGAATAAGCCAGGAGAAGCGGAACTGCGCAATAGAGAAGCTCGCTTTGAGGTAGAACCGAATGATACCTTGGGCAGCAAATCGGACTGGCTATTTGATGGAAAGGACAGTCATGGAAAGATTAGCAGCAAAGATGATGTGGATTTTTGGAAAATCAGAGGAACAACAAATGGACAGATGAATATATCTCTCACAGATATTCGGGCAAACGAAGACTACGATTTGTATGTGTACGATGAGGAGGAGCGGGAGCTTGCCCGTTCAGAGCAGCATGGAAATGAGCCTGAGCTAATCGAGGGACTGGCACTGGAAAAAGACAAATGGTACTACATCAAGGTCGTTGGAAAGCAGGGCTCGTTTTCGAAAGATTACTACTACCGCTTGCGAGCTGATTTTTTCGCGGATCAAGGAGGGGACAAGACAGATGGATACGAGCCGAATGACACAATGGAAGCGGCCTACGAGCTAGATGCGTATAAACGAAATATCGTAGGAAATCTTCATTCAAAGACGGATGTGGATTTTTACAGCTTATCCTTTACGCTCTCCTCTACTGTGGAGGTCTCCCTCAAGGATATCCCTACTGGTATGGATATGGACGTATTTCTGCTCGACGAGGCTGGAAAAGTAGTCGCCAGATCCGAGAAAGCGAAGAATTCGGATGAGCATATTATTTTCAATGCCTATCCTGGAACTTACAAAGTCAAGGTCATGGCCAGCAAACGCTCGGGATTTACCGCTAACTCGTACAGTCTTTATATTGGAGACAGAACGATCCCAGTTATCTTAATCCCGGGAGTAGGTGGATCGCGACTCGAAGTGGAGCAGAATGGAAAGAGATCGGAAATATGGTTGGGACTTGGAGATAGTCTCATTGGTATTAATGATCCCAAACACCGCAGGCTACTCTCTCTGGAGCCAATCAAGCCAAATAGTGTAGATGTACAGCCAGTCGTCCGTGATGCGACGATCCACCCGGAAAAAGACGATTTTTACGCCATCGAATATCTTTCCTATGCGCCGTTTTTAAAAGAACTTACCGAACAGTATTACAGCATGGTAAAGGAACTGGAGAAGCAGGGATACAAAAAGCACCGCACCTTATTTGCACTGCCGTACGATTGGCGATACAGCAGCACCAAAAATGCCAAACTTCTAAAAGAAGAAATCGATGCGGCACTAAAGGCAAGTGGGGCAAATCAGGTGCATTTGGTGGCACATAGCATGGGTGGGCTCTTGGTAAAAGAAACACTTCTATCCAATGTGTCCTACCAGCGCAAAGTGAATCGTGTCGTGTATATGGGCACACCCTTCCTTGGCTCTCCACGGGCATATCAGGCTCTTAAGCACGGATACAATTTTTCGATCCCTTGGCTGGATGAAGAAACAGGGAAAGTGATTTCCTCTTATGCACCTGCCGTTTACGAGCTGCTACCCTCCAAAAAATACTTTGAAACAGTTGGTTTCCTGAAAAAGAGTAACATTCAGTACTACACCTACGACGAATTTTTAAAGGACAAAAATATTCGCCTCGACTATGAGCCGCTTGTCAGGCATGGTGGCAAGATGCATGAAAAATGGGATAACAAAACGATCAATGTTCCACAGTATTCCATCGTGGGTACAGGCCAAGTAACACTGCTCGGTTACTTTTATGATTCTTTTTACAACGAATGGTCCCCGATTCTCGATCCTGGCGTTGGGGACGGTACCGTGCCGTATATGAGTGCCAATTACGCCCAGAAGGATATGAAAAAACGTTACTACGTAAAAGGCGAACACGCCAAGCTGCCGACCATTCCAGAAGTTATCGACCAAGTAACGCGATTGCTACAGGGAGATGAGGAATTACAACCAGGATTGCGCAATGCTCCGGACCAAAATGCTGACTACCTGTATTACATCATTGCACAAGATGACAAAAGCTTCCCTGAAGTGACGATACACAAAGCCGGCCAGACCTTTACGCTCGACGCCAATAAAAAAGAAGTACGGGAAGACCTGTCTATTGAATATCACGATCGCATCGTTGTCATCCATGTTCGAGATGGTGAAGACCTGGAATTCCAGCCTCCTTTAGCTGTAGAGGGAGAAGAGTCAGCGCGCTTTCTGATCAAACGTTTCTCGTCAGATGATTCGGAGCGTTACAAAGAAACAGGCAGACATTACGTGCTCGATGAGCGTGGACTGACAGAGGTAGAAGAGTCTGCAGATTCCAATGATGTGTAGTCATCAAAAGCAAAGGGTGTAAGACAATGGATGATAATTGGTTTGTCTGGTTCATACTCGGCCCTTTCGTTTTTTCATTGATGTTTGCAGGGCCTTTGATTGGTTTGCTCATCGCCGCTTTCATTCGCTTCACGCTAGGCTTTCGCGGCTGGTTGATCTTTCTAAGTGTTCTTTTTATCAGCTTTGTGTACTACTTGTTTACTGTTCCCTCTGACACGATGCTAGGTGAACTGTTTGTCATGAAGGTTGCAATGGCGGTCCATACAGCCATCGTAACGATCCTGATCATGTGGGGCATCGAAAAAATCATCCAGTTGGTAAATAAAAAACGAAACACCCAAAAACCCATGGATAAATAACTGGGCACATACGCAAATTGCGTCACAGCACGTTTTTCGAGTAGAATAAAAGGAAGGAGAATGATTGTCTGGAGGTTATTCAAATGGATATTTTTGATAATAAAAAAGGCGGCTTTACCATCATGAGTGGAAAAACCGATGTGCACGGAGGTTTTGGTCAAGGTGTACTCGACCTGAATGCTGTGTCCTCGGTCATTATCGATGGGGACGAAGCGTACATTGACATGGGTGCCTTGCATGCCAAAAGTTCTGTAGAAAAGGGCATCAAATGGACGATGAATAAAGAAGAAGTACCAAATGGAAAGCCTTATTGGCTCGTTTGGGTAACAGTCGATCGCAATGAAGCTGGTCCTTACTATGCAGGGGCAACCGCGTGCTACATGGAAATCGATCGAGAAGCGCGTCGGGGCTACAAAATTTTGGCAGATCACGTGAATCGCATGGATTACTCCATGAAGAGACGTATTATGCTGTCCGATCTATCCGAGAAGGAAAAAACCGCTCTGAAAAAGCTTTTGATTGATAATAGCGCGGAGATGTATGAGAATTCCACTGAGGAATTAAAGCGAAATTTGTCCTAAAGTTGGAAATCGTGAACGGTCTGTGAACAAATCGTGAAATCAATTGTTCACACAATTGAAGTCAGGTAAACTTATTTCCATATCTGTGTACATGTACACTAGGTCAACAAACAGGGAGAGAGCCGTCACTCTTTCCCTGTTTGTGTATATAATTTCTTTGATTGATCATAGTTTTTGGGATATCGCGGAACACTAATGAGGATTGAACCAAACTGTTTGACGGAAGGGGCGGTACCCATTGGGAGAAGATCTCCGTGGTAATGAACAATCGCATGATCATTTTGTGAAGCACGGTGGCGTCCATTTCCGCACACACGTGACTCCGACCGAGATAAACAACTTTGTACGCAAGCTCCCTGCTGGAAAAAGGGACAGCTTGTTTGAAGTATTGGAACAGCTTGATAATGCCGGTCTGATTACGATCATCAACGACCATGTTTTTGCCGATGGAGATGGAGTTGTGGGCGGCGGGGACAATCAGAGCATGCAAGGTTAATAGGCATACCAAAAAGGACGTACTCGATGAAGAGGAACGTCCTTTTTTTTTATTGATTCGGTTTCCACCAACTGCCCATGCGCTGCCAGAAGGTCGAAGAATCTGGCGGCTTTAAAGGTGTTGGTGTCTCATTCTTCGGGATGTGATCCGTGCAATAATCTTGAGGCTCTGTTCCGCTGGCGAAATAAAAGAGCTGTGGATTTGGACAATGCTCGGTCGCCAGTTTTCCAGAAGCGGGATCGATATAGACAGAAACAACACCAGCAGGCATGTCAAAAAGTGCAGGAGGCTGACCTTTGAGCGCACTTTCCATGAACTGGGCCCAGATTTTTTTGGACAGATAACCTTCCTTTACATCATCGACCTTTTGGTTTTTGTCGTAACCCACCCATACGGTCGAAACCAGCTGCGGAGTGAATCCGCTCAGCCAAGCGTCATAATCCGTTGATCCTGTTTTCCCTGCTACCGGTCGGTTCATTTCACCAGCCACGCGATATCCGGTACCACCTTGTTCAAATACACTTTGCATCATATTCACTAAGAGAGCAGACGCGACAGGATCGGCTACCTGTGTTTTCTCAGGTTTTTCTTCAACCAAAATGTTGCCCTCGCTGTCCTCGATGGAGGTAATGGCAATGGGCTTCACTGCTTGTCCCTTGTTGACGATTGCAGCATAAGCTGCGTTTAACTCCAAGGGAGAGACGGGTGAAGTTCCCAGTGCCAGAGAGGGAACTGCTTGCATTGAGCTGGTGATACCTAATTGCTTTGCCTGATCAACTACTTTTTGCGGCCCGAGAAAATCAATGGTCTTGACGGCATAAATGTTGTCGGAGGTTTTGATTGCTTCACGCATGTTGATCAGTGCGTTTGCATATTTTCCACCAAAATTGCCGGGGATGTACTGCTTATTGTTATCGTAGGTAAAAACGGTCGGTTCGCTTTTCATCAAAGTGAGCGGTGTATAGCCGTTTTGCAAGGCTGACAAATACATGATCGGCTTGAAGGAGGAACCGGGCTGCCTCTTGCCAAGCACGCGATTGAACTGACTCGCCTTGTAGTCACGTCCACCTACCATCGCTTTGATATAGCCGGTAGCAGGGTCCATGGCGACGAGGGCTACCTGCAAATTCGTATTGTTCTTCGGTAAGACGGAGGCGACAATATCCTCGGCCTTTTTTTGTACGACTGGATCAAGGGTCGTATGGATTTTCAGGCCACCATGAATAAATTTTTCTTCGTCAATGCCATATTTGTTTTTGACCAAATTGGCGATGTAATCGCGGAAATAAGGAGCTGGCTCAGTTACATTCTCGTTTGTTCGCTGTTTCAGCTTGATTGGTTCCGCGTAGGCTTGCTCTACTTCCTTCGATGTCAGTAAATTGTCGCGCTCCATGGCATTCAAAATGAGCTTTTGTCTGGCTTTGGCGCGTTCCAAATCGACAAATGGTGAATAATAAGTAGGACCCTTAGGAATGCCTGCCAGCATGGCGCTCTCTGCGACCGTCAAATCTTTGGCGTCCTTGCCGAAATAGGTTTGGGCAGCAGCTTGTACACCATAAGCTGAATGACCATAATAAATCTGATTCACGTACATTTCTAATATTTCATCCTTGCTGTAATTCAGTTCAAGCTGAATCGAAAGCAAGGCTTCTTTGATTTTTCGCTCCCATGTTTTGTCCAAGCTGAGGTACAGATTTCTTGCCAATTGTTGAGTGATGGTGCTGGCACCCTGACGTTTGTCCATGTTAATGACATCGACATAAGCGGCCATGGCTAATCGTTTCCAATCAAAACCGAAATGTTCGCGGAATGAACGGTCCTCGATCGCGATGGTCGCATCAAGCAATGCGGGTGAAATTTCTGCAAGCGGCACAGAAATCCGGTTCTCGCCACGGTGCATCGTATCCAAAACCTCTCCATCGGAAGCGTAAATCGTTGTGGTTTGCTTCACAAACGTTTCCGGGAGTGGTTGTGAGCGTAAGTACAAAATGAGTAACAAGATGGCAAAAGAGAAACATAATAGGCTGAGAATGATAAATTTTACGAATTTCTTAGCCCAACGCAAATAGCGCAGCAATGGGGCTTCGCGAATGACTTCCATGTGTGCCTCTCCTCCTTTCTGCGGTTGAATCAATAAAATAGGACATACTACGTTACTAGTAGTATGTGTCGCTTGCAAGCTGGTTAAACTTTCCTCGCTAGAAAAATATCTTGCAATTTGGAAGACAGCTACTATAATCATCTTGTTATATTGTATTTTCATGCGGTTAATTGAAGGAGGTTACATAGCCATGAATATGGAATTGTGGTACACCGAAAAACAGACGGAAAATCACGGGATAACAACGAAAATTACAGAGACCCTATACAGTGAGAAATCCGAGTTTCAACAAATCGACGTAATTAATACGAAGCAGTTCGGTCGCATGTTAGTGCTCGACGGCATGGTTATGACTACCGATGTCGATGAGTTTGTCTACCATGAAATGATTTCTCATATCGCGTTGAATACGCATCCAAACCCTAAAAAGGTTCTGGTTGTGGGCGGCGGCGATGGCGGTGCTATTCGTGAAATCGTAAAGCACGCGTCTGTAGAAAAAGCAGTTCTGGCTGAAATCGACGGTGGCGTCATTGAGTCTTGCAAAAAATATTTCCCTGAGATTGCGAGTGCATTGACAGGCAATCCGCGTGTAGATGTACAAGTAATCGATGGTATTAAACATATTCATGACCACAAAGGTGAGTATGATGTGATCATGGTTGACTCTACAGAACCAGTTGGCCCGGCTGTAGGTCTGTTCGAAAAAGGTTTCTACCAAGGCATTCACGATGCTTTGAAACCAGACGGTATCATGGTTGCTCAAACGGAATCTCCTTGGTTCAACCGTGAACTGATCAAGCGCGTGTTCAAAGACCTGAAATCGATCTTCCCGGTTACTCGTCTCTACACTTGCAGCATCCCTACTTATCCATCCGGACTGTGGAGCTTCACTATCGCTTCCAAGCAACACGATCCGTTGGAAGTAGATCCAGCGAAAATCAAAGATTTGGGCACCAAATACTACAATGCGGAAGTTCACCACGCTGCTTTCAAACTGCCTAACTTTGTGGCTGAGCTGACCCGCGACTAATCGGGGGAAAACTACACCTATGCGTTTTGACGAAGCATACTCTGGAAATGTCTTTATCCGTAGTCACGGGAATTACGAAGAAAGCCAAGCGGTTATTTACGGTATGCCGATGGACTGGACAGTGAGCTTCCGTCCGGGCTCTCGTTTTGGCCCTGCCCGTATTCGTGAGGTTTCCATCGGTCTGGAAGAGTACAGCCCGTACTTGGACAGGCTGTTGGAAGACATCAAATACTTTGATGCTGGCGATATTCCCCTTCCTTTCGGAAACGTGGAAGGTAGCCTGGATGCGATCCGTACATTCGTGGCAAAAGTATTGGCAGATGGCAAATTCCCATTGGGTCTGGGCGGAGAGCATTTGGTTTCCTGGCCAGTATTCCAAGCGGTTTATGAAAAGTACAAGGATATGGTCGTATTCCACTTTGACGCGCATACAGACCTGCGTGACAACTACGAGGGATACGAATACTCCCACTCCACTCCGATCAAAAAGGTATGTAACCTGATCGGCGGTAAAAATGTATATTCGTTCGGAATCCGCAGCGGGATGAAGGACGAGTTTGAGTGGGCAAAAGAAAACATGCATCTGTACAAATACGATGTACTGGAGCCAGTGAAGCAAGTGCTGCCTACCATCGGCAACCGTCCGATCTACCTGACGATTGACATCGATGTATTGGACCCTGCGCACGCTCCAGGAACAGGTACAACAGAAGCAGGCGGCATCACGTCTCGTGAGCTGCTCGATACTATTCACTTCATGGCAAACAACGGTGCGAATGTCATCGGTTGTGACTTGGTGGAGGTTGCTCCTGTGTATGATCACAGTGAAATGACGCAAATCGCGGCGTCCAAATTCGTTCGCGAGCTGCTCTTGAGCTTTGTAAAATAAGATATCCGCTAAATAAGCCCTCGGTTTTGCAAAAAGACCGGGGGCTTTTCTTATTGCTGGTAAACTTTCAATTAGATTAATAAACATTTTGGTTTACAAAGTTTAAAATTGTCAGTACAATCATAATAGTGAGATGATTTAATAGTCGACGGAGGTTTTCTTACAAAGGAGTTGTCTGCATGAGAGAAGTATTTGCCTACGCACCATTTCGAAAGCTGTTCTTTTCCAATTTATTCTCCGGCTTTGGGCAAGGCATGACGATGATCGGGATTGCCTGGTTCCTCGTGGAAACGACAGGCTCTGCTCAACTTTTGGGCTCCACCATGTTTACTTCTGCGGTACTGATGTTTTTCATTGGTCCGTATATCGGGACGCTCATCGATCGTTATTCCCGCAAAAAAATGCTGCTGGTAGAAAACTTGATCGGATTTAGCGTACTTGGCATGCTTGCGATCTGGGGCTTTTTTGGAGAGTACACCGAGTGGATGCTGATTGTCATCTATTTGACGACGACCTTTATGTACCAAATTCATTACCCGACGCAGTCCGCACTGGTTCAGGAGACGTTTGAGCCCAAGCACTACAACAGCATCAACAGTCTGCTCGAGATCGAAGGACAGACTGCATCCGTTCTTGCTGGCGCGTTTGCGGGGATTTTGCTTAGCTCCTACGGGCTGCATGTGGTGATTATTTTCAATGCGATTACCTACTTGTTCGCCTTTACCTTGCTGTCTAGCATGACGTATACCTTCACGCTGGAAAAAGAGGCGAAGCAAAACCAGGGGGTCGGGTGGACGGAGCAGCTGATGGAAAGCTGGCGGTACATCCGGCAAAAGAAAGGATTCCTGCTGTTTGGGATATCCGCACTCATGCCCTTCATTGCTGTTATGGCGACGAACTTATTGAAGCCTGTTTACATAAGCCAAACGCTGCAGGAGGGTGTCTCGGTTTATTCGCTAGGAGAGGTCACGTATGCAACGGGTGCCGTGGCGGCAGGTTTACTCGTTGCTATCGTCGTTCGCAAGATGGGGCAGTTGGCAGCCATGATCGGCAATACGTTGTTGTTCGCGATTGCCATTGTCGTCATGATTGCTTTACCGTATGGCTGGGCGCTGATTGCGGCGTACACGTTTTACGGGTGGAGTAACGCTTCTGTGCGCTTGATTCGACAATCGCTCTATATGACAGTTGTGCCGAAGCATCAGATGGGGCGGGTTATGAGCTTTTTCAACTCAATCGGCATGATGATGCGTTTGATCCTTATCGGTTTGTTTACGGCTATGATCGATTACACGGGCGCAGGAGTCGGGTACTTGGTGTTGGCGGGTCTGCTGTTGCTTGCGGCGATCGGGATTGCTGCTACCATGAGATACCTGCTGGCGGATGCCAAAGCGGAAGCGGCGGTTGCCACACAGGAGCGATGAAGGGTAGAATGTAGGGATAAAGGGGAAGCGAAAGAAAGTGGAGTGTGGAAGTAGCATGCAAGACATACATGTAAAATTGACGGCACGGCATCATGTCGAAGGCAACTGGGAAGAAACGACCCACAGCTATGAAGGCAAGCGTGTGCAAAAAGCATCCGCGTGGTACTTGACCTACAAAGAGCAGATGGAAAGCGTAGGTGAAGTAAGCACGACATTGAAACTGACAGATACGTCCATTACGCTGGTTCGTCAGGGCGGAGTTTCAAGCAGACAGCAATTCGAAAAAGGAGCCAGCACCCATTCTACCTATCAAAGTCCCTATGGTCCGTTTGCCATGGAGACGCATACGAACAAGCTGCGAATCCGTTACGAAGCAGAGGTTCCTGTACAGGTAGAAATCGCGTACCAGCTATGGATGAATGAGCAGTACGCAGGTGAGCATGAGCTGAAAATAGAGCTAGGAAAATAAGCCGCCCTTTGCAAGGGCGGTTTTTTGCACGTACAATAGGATTACTTGCGGCTGAAGTGAAAGGGGGATACAGCATGTTTGTACTCGCAAATGGACTAATAGCCGGTCTGGGTCTTGCTGCTTTTTTAGCGCTCGGAGATGGTTTGTTTGATACCAATACCTTTCCCGTTTTAATTGATGTCAGCTATGTACCGGGCATGGAAAATCTGCCCTCTATTGTAGAACTATTGATTCATCTGCTGATTAGTGTGATCGTCGCCTTTTTTCTCATGCACTTTTACCCGCGGGAACGAAAAGCCCGATCGGTACGATACTTGCTGTACTGGATGCTCGGTTTTTCTATCGCGTTTTTCCCATTTAGCCTGTTGAGTCAATCCGCGATGAGTTTGACAGCGTTTTTCATCTGGGTATTGGGACATTTATTGTATACTGCAATGCTTGCCATTCAGGTAGGGCGTAATCGATAACATCGTAAAAGTGCCGAATATTCGGCGAAGTGATGATTTTTTGGCAGCATGGATGGAAGGAAGGAGTGAAAGCCAGGATGCCGTTGTCAGATACGGTAGAAATGTTGCAGGCGATCTTGGGTGCTATCGATGAAGGAATTCACGTTGTGGACGCAAATGGCATTACGATTTTCTACAATCACGTCGCAGCCAAGCTTGATGGGCTGACCTCAGAAGAGGTGTTGGGGAAGCCGTTGTTGGAGGTTTTTCCTTCGCTTGATCGACAGTCGAGTACCCTGCTTCGTGTCATCGATAGTGGCGAATCAATCTACAACCAGACACAGACATATAAGAACTGGAAGGGAATGCGTGTGGAGACAATCAACACGACACTTCCGGTGAGAGTAGGCAAACGGTTAGTCGGGGCAGTCGAGGTGGCGAAGGATATCGGCAAGCTAAAAGAACTGTCGGAGCGCTTGGTCGATCTTCAGGCCAAGATTAGCAAGCCGAAACGAACAAAACGCTCGATGGATGAAACGACTTTCCATTTCGAAGACATTTTGACGATGAGTGAAAAAATGAAGCGCCTCAAAGAACGCGCTCGAAAAGCTGCGCGGACAACTTCTCCCGTGTTGATATACGGCGAAACAGGGACGGGAAAAGAACTGTTTGTCCAATCCATTCATCACGCGTCTGTTCGCAGCAGCAACCCGTTTATCGCGCAAAACTGTGCCGCGCTGCCAGCCGCGCTGCTCGAAAGCTTGCTGTTTGGCACCACAAAAGGAAGCTTCACGGGAGCCGATGATCGGCCAGGGTTATTCGAGCTGGCGGACGGCGGTACTTTATTTCTGGATGAACTGAACAGTATGCCGCTCGATTTGCAGGCGAAGTTGCTGCGAGTCCTCCAGGATGGGCAGATCAGACGGATCGGCGGGAGCCAATCGACCAAAGTAGACGTACGGGTAATCGCCGCAGTCAACGAAGCACCTCAGTCGCTCATGGAGCGAGGAGTCATGCGAACCGACCTGTACTACCGGATCAACGTCGTCTCTTTTGAGCTGCCGCCATTGCGCGAGCGCAGAGAAGATGTGGATATGCTGATTGATCATTTCTTGCAAAAGTTCAACCGGATCTTTGGTATGAATGTACGTGGAATCAGCAGTGAAGTGGCACGTTTGTTTGCTGCGTATGATTGGCCCGGGAACGTACGTGAACTGGAACATGTCATAGAAGCAGCCATGAATATGGTGGAGTCGGACATCATTTTACTGGATCATCTGCCGGCTCATTTGCTGGAGCGCTCGCAGTCTGAGAAAGATGAAGCTCCAATTTCGGCACAACTCCTGTCAAAGGAAGGCTGTACGTTGCCCGAGATTTTGCGTGAGGTAGAGGAAAAGGTGATCAAGGATGCGATGCAGCAAACAGACGGCAATGTACTTCGTGCTGCCAAGCTCTTGGGCATCCCAAGACAGACGCTGCAATACAAGCTCTCGCAGCGGATGATCCCTCCCTGTTGAGTGCTGAAAATTCGGCAGACTCGTGAAGGTACAAAAGGGAAGGAAGCGCCCACGAAACGCTCTATTCCTTATTTTCTAAATCTTTTGATTTGTTGGCATGGCACTTGCATCTCTTGTTGGTTGAGTGAAACGAAGAGGTTCACCATAAGACGAGAGGGGACGGGATGCACATGACAGTAGCGACAAAACGCGATTGGCGTTCGATAGAACTTTGGAAGGATGTCACGGACGAGCAATGGAATGACTGGATGTGGCAGCTTACGCACACCATCAAGACGGTCGATGATTTGAAGCAGGTAATCAACCTGACACCGGAAGAGGAAGAGGGCGTACGGATTTCTACGCAAACCATTCCACTCAACATCACACCGTACTATGCTCATCTGATGGATCCAGATGATCCAAGCGATCCAGTTCGCATGCAGTCTGTACCTTTGTCCTCTGAGATGGTTCGTACAAAATACGACATGGAAGACCCACTCCACGAAGATACTGATTCTCCTGTACCTGGTCTGACACATCGTTATCCAGATCGCGTGCTTTTCCTGGTGACGAACCAATGCTCCATGTATTGCCGTTACTGTACGCGCCGTCGCTTTTCCGGTCAGATCGGCATGGGCGTGCCAAAGAAACAGCTGGATGCCTGTATCGATTACATCCGCTCAAGACCAGAAGTCCGCGATGTACTGCTCTCCGGTGGAGACGGTCTGTTGATCAATGACCGCGTACTGGAATACATCATCAGCAGCCTCCGCGATATCCCGCATGTTGAAATTATTCGGATCGGTACGCGTGCACCAGTTGTATTCCCGCAGCGCATTACCGAAAACCTTTGCAATATCCTGAAAAAATACCATCCGGTTTGGCTCAATACACACTTTAACCATCCAAAAGAAATTACGCCAGAAGCGAAGCTGGCTTGCGAAATGCTCGCCAACGCAGGTGTTCCGCTCGGCAACCAGGCAGTAATCTTGGCTGGCATTAACGATTGTGCGAATACGATGAAAAAGCTAGTGCAGGACCTGGTCAAAATCCGTGTCCGCCCGTATTACATCTATCAATGCGACCTGTCAGAGGGAATCGGACACTTCCGCGCGCCTGTCAGCAAAGGGATCGAAATCATTGAGCACCTGCGCGGCCATACCTCCGGCTATGCAGTGCCGACCTTTGTAGTAGACGCTCCACACGGCGGAGGCAAAATTCCTGTCAGCCCGAACTACATCATTTCGCAAGCCTCCGATAAAGTTGTCCTGCGCAACTTTGAAGGTGTGATCACTTCGTATCCAGAGCCGAAGCAATACCATGAGCATGATGAAGAAAACTGCGAATACTGCATGGCTGCAAAAGGCAAAGCAGTTGGTATCGCAGCACTCATGCAAGACGAGGTAGACAATCTGGAGCCGACTGATCTGCCGCGCAACAAGCGCATCAAAGCAACCAAGGTCAAATCACTCGCAGATGTACGGACGGAGCAAAAGGCCAAGAAAGAACAACCTACTGCCGAGACGAAGGAAGCCTCAGGAAAATAAGCAGGATCAACAGCTACCCGTATGAAGGTAGCTGTTTCTTTTTTCGTAAGAATATTTCCAACTCTTCGAAGAGGATGGATGATTTGCAACTTGTGTGATAAGATCGAGTTATATCCATTATGAGCGGTCGCTCAGTATCGTTTCATTTTTCGAAAAAAATAAACAGACTGACTGAATACTCATTCATTTATTTCCATGATTCTGATAAGATAGAAAAAACGATTTCCACGTCCAAAGACAAACTTGCAATAGAGGGGAGTAGAAAACATGCTGGCACTCATTAATTTGATCGCCTTTTTCCTGGTTCTCGCTTACGGGCTATATTTAGCTGGACATGTCGTGTACAGCAGATACTTGTTTATCAAGCTGGGGAAAAAGCCGGATGTGAAAAATGACTTTGGGGCACGCATCAATCTGATGCTGGACAACGTCATTTTCCACAAGAAGCTGCTGAAGGACAAAAAGAGTGGCGTGATGCACGTCGTGATGTTTTACGGCTTCATCACCCTGCAATTCGGAGCCATTGAGCTGGTTATCAAAGGGCTTTCGAAAGGCTACGAGCTTCCTTTTGGTAGCGCTCACAAGTACTTCTCTGTCATGCAGGAGATCACTACGTTTCTCATCTTGGCTGCGGTCGGCTACGCTTTTTACCGCCGCTATATCGAAAAGCTCAAGCGTCTGAAGCGCGGCTTCAAATCGGGGCTCGTCCTCTTGCTGATTTCCTCCCTGATGGCGACCGTGTTGCTCTCGCTCGCTTTTGAACAAATTTGGCTCGGACATGAGCCATCGGCGTTCGCTCCGATCTCATCTGTTTTCGCGATCGTCTTCTCTGCGATTGGGGTAGGGACAACGGGTGCAGCGGTAGGCTTTTACATTTTTTGGTGGCTGCATCTGATCATCTTGCTCGGCTTTGCGGTGTATGTGCCGCAGTCCAAGCACGCGCATTTGCTGTTTGCGCCTGTCAACGTGTGGTTCAAGAAGCTGGACCCGCCAGGCAAGCTGACCAGCATTAACTTCGAGGACGAGACGCAGGAAGAATTTGGTGTCGGCAAAATCGAGGATTTTACACAAACGCAGCTCATCGACCTGTACGCTTGTGTGGAGTGCGGTCGCTGCACGAATATGTGCCCGGCCTCTGGAACGGGAAAAATGCTCTCCCCAATGGATCTGATTACGAAAATGCGCGATCATTTGACCGAAAAAGGTGCGTCGGTGACATCGCGTACACCATGGATGCCGAGCTTCGCTTTTTCGCAGACGACTGCCAACCAGATTGCGTTCCAAGCATCTGAAGTAGCGGCGACGGCGGAAGGAGCAACCGCGGTCTATGAGAAAAGCTTGATCGGCGATGTCATTACCGAGCAGGAGCTGTGGGCTTGTACGACCTGTCGCAACTGTGAAGACCAATGTCCGGTAATGAATGAGCACGTAGATAAAATCATCGATATGCGCCGCTATTTGGTTATGACAGAAGGCAGCATGCCAGCAGAAGCGCAGCGTGCCTTGAACAATATCGAGCGTCAGGGCAACCCGTGGGGAATCAACCGCAAAGACCGGACGAAATGGATTGAAGGTCTGAACGGTGAGTACGAGGTGCCAACTGTGAAGCAGGTCGAGGAATTCGAGTACTTGTTCTGGGTAGGCTCGATGGGATCATTTGACTTGCGCAGCCAAAAAATTTCGCAGGCATTTGTGAAGCTCATGCACGAAGCAGGCGTGAAGTTCGCCATTTTGGGCAACGAGGAAAAGAACTCTGGCGATACGGCTCGCCGCATTGGGAACGAGTTCTTGTTCCAGCAGCTCGCCCAAGAAAATATCGCTTTGTTTGAAGCGTATGAAGTCAAAAAAATCGTCACCTGCGACCCGCATGCGTTCAATACGTTTAAGAACGAGTATCCGGAGTTTGGGTTGAATGCAGAGGTGTATCACCACTCTGAGCTGTTGGCGGAGTGGGTGAAGGAAGGCAAATTGAAGCCAACCAAGGAAGTCAAAGAGCGCATCACCTACCACGATTCCTGCTACTTGGGCCGCTACAACGAAATTTACGACAAGCCACGCGTGATCCTCGAAGCCATTCCTGGCGTAGAGGTGGTCGAAATGAAGCGCAGCGGTTGCGACAGTATGTGTTGCGGAGCGGGCGGCGGCTTGATGTGGATGGAGGAACATGAGGGCTCCCGTGTCAACGTCACACGTACGGAGCAAGCTCTGGAGGTCAAACCGACGGAAATCGCCAGTGCATGTCCGTACTGCCTGACGATGATGAACGACGGAATCAAGACCAAAGAGCAGGAAGATCACGTTAAAACACGCGACGTCGCGGAAATTCTCGCAGACGCCATCTAGGTTCATATCATGCGCAAGTCTCGGTGCTAATCAAGCGACGAGGCTTGCGCATTATTTTTTTGCAAAAAACTGTAAGATAGAGGAGCCAGCTGAATCTAAAGAAGTGGGAAGGGAGTGAGGAAGCTGGAGCTTGCAGAGAAAAGTTTAACCAAAACAAGTGAAGCGTTATTTGATGAGTTAATTCGGCACTATTTGAAAAAGGTGCTGCGCCTCGTGTATTTGATGGTCAAGGACCGCAGCTTGGCTGAAGATATCACACAGGAAGTGTTCCTGTTAGCTTACAAAAACTTGGGGAAATTCCGCCAAGAAAGCTCACTACAAACATGGGTGTACCGAATCGCCGTCAACGAAGCGAAAAAACATCTGCGTTCGTGGTCGTTTCGTCACCTGTTTTTCAAGCCGGAAGTGGACATAGAGGTAGTCGAGGGAGCAGAGTCGGCCGTTTTGCAAAATGACCTTCGTGCCCGTTTTGCCCATCTCGTCATGAAGCTGCCGCATAGCTATCGTCAATTAATTGTCCTTCACTACTACGAGGAGTTGTCCGTAGAGGAGATCGCGGTCATTTTGGATACGTCCGCAGGAGCGATTTATACGAAGATGCACCGCGCACGCCAAAAGCTCAAAGCGCTGCTGGAAAAGGAGGGAATCGAATGAACCTGGATAAATTGCTGGCAGAATTCAAGGAAACGG
The DNA here is from genome assembly GCF_949767855.1 of Brevibacillus sp. IT-7CA2. Taxonomy (NCBI): domain Bacteria; kingdom Bacillati; phylum Bacillota; class Bacilli; order Caryophanales; family Paenibacillaceae; genus Brevibacillus; species Brevibacillus sp. IT-7CA2. The sequence continues at coordinate 215,074 of NZ_CATKQT010000054.1, read as the reverse complement.
CTGACCGAACGTTGTTGCACGGAATGGAAGATACGACAGGCTTGGAGGAGCGGATTCGCATGAATGTGGAGAAGAAAGCCAAGAGAAGGTTTCGATTCACCTACCCCGTAAGCGCGGCGCTTGTCGCGGTTGTGCTTGTCATCGGGTTTACCCCTTATTTACTGCAAAAGGAAAGCACGACGAGTACACATACGCCGAAGGGAACGTCTGCCGAGCCAGGGACCCATCAAAAGCCTGATCCAAAGGCTCACTCGGCTTCTGATGATCAGGTGATTATGGAAACGGTAGATGAGATCGTCGATGTCTTGCGTGTTGGGATGACACAAGAACAAATTAAAGAAAAGATTTCGGTCCCTTACACAGTTGTAGAGGATTATGGCGGAAGCGGGGACGATGGCACAGAAGAGTACTGGGGCTATTCGATTCTCGCAAAAGAAGGATATCAGCGAAAAGACTGGACAATGATCGAGACAGAGGCTCTGCTAAAAAGAGACGTGGGCTTGGAGGTGTTAGTTGGATGGAAGGATAAAAAGCTTCATTGGTATACCGTAAGCTATGTCCAAGACAAAGACGTCTATCTTCTCAAACTGAACAGCAACGGGACCATCCAAGAAGATATTGTGGATTTGAGCCAAGGCGGTACCGGGAGTCCTGCCGCTTCGTCCATATTCGATTTAAAGCCGGAGGAAGAAGATCGCTATTTCAATTACATGTATGAGAAAAAGGATGAGCTATTACGTGGGCTATCTCCGAGTGACATCGTGAAGCTTTATGTAAGAGCAGTGCAAGATGGGCAGCTCGAAATGCAGTACGCCTTGCGTATCGTGGATGAAGGCGTGGAGAAGCCGACATTCGAGCAATATTTGAAAGAAGTGAAGAAAGATCCAGTTGGAGAACGAAATTTCTGGAGAAGTAATAAAAAAATGATTGAACTGGGGAGTAAAATTTGGGTTGAACATAAAGAAGACGAAACGATTGTCTGGACTGAGTACAAGGATAAAAGCCACGAGACAACGGGGTATATCATGCGGCAAGACGACCAGGGTATCTGGAAAATAAGATGGAGGCCGCAGCAGTAGCAAGAGCAGCCTGACTCCACAAAAGTCAGGCTGTTCTTTTTTTCATTATTGATTGACTATTCGTACGGAAGACGGCAAAATAAAAGTATGCAAAATGAACGAACGCTCGATCGATTTAGTTTTTATTGATGTGAAACATCATCCGAATGGAGGTCATTCGATGAAAACAGTCATTGTAGGGGCAGCGCGTACCCCGTTTGGTAAGCTTGGCGGATCTTTGAAAGCGCTATCGGCAGTAGAGCTCGGCTCTATCGTGATCAAGGAAGCGGTAGAACGCGCTGGCATTTCCGGCGATCAGGTGGACGAAGTGATCATGGGTATGGTCTTGCAGGCAGGTGCGGGTCAGGTGCCCTCACGCCAGGCGGCTCGCAAGGCTGGTTTGCCGTGGAATGTAGCGAGTGAGACGATCAACAAAGTATGTGCGTCCGGGATGCGTGCAGTGACGATGGGGGACCAGATCATTCGCGCAGGGGACGGAGAAATCATCGTCGCGGGCGGCATGGAGAGCATGAGCAACGCACCGTATGCATTGCCGGATGCACGTTACGGAATGCGGATGGGAGATTCGACCGTTCGCGATCTCATGATGTACGACGGCCTCACTTGCCCGTTTCATCAAGTGGCGATGGCTGTTCACGGCAGCAATGTGGCGGAAGAGAACGGGATTACGCGAGAAGAGCAGGATGCGTGGGCGCTGCGCAGCCAGCAGAGAGCCGCACAAGCGATGGAAAAAGGACTTTTTGCCGACGAGCTTGTCTCGGTTTCCATTCCGCAAAGAAAAGGGGAGCCACTGCAAGTAACCGTCGATGAAGGACCACGTCCGGATACCACCGAGGAAGGATTGGCGAAGCTGCCACCCGTGTACAAAAAGGACGGAACAATCACGGCAGGCAATGCACCGGGAATCAACGACGGAGCGGCAGCAATGGTGCTGATGTCAGACGCGAAAGCACAACAGCTGGGCATCAAGCCGCTTGCGACGATACTGGGACACGCCGCGGTTGGCGCAGAGGCTCCTTATATCGCGACAACTCCGGGGCTTGCGATCAACAAGCTCTTGGAAAAGACAGGTGTCTCGCTTTCGGAGATCGATCTATTTGAGGTAAACGAAGCATTTGCCGCGGTGATTTTGACCAGTGGCAAAATCGTTGGCTGGGACGCAGAGAAAGTGAATGTAAACGGGGGAGCGATTGCGTTCGGACACCCGATTGGCGCGAGTGGCGCTCGGATCATTATGCACCTTGCTTATGAATTGAAAAGACGAGGCGGCGGCTTAGGGATCGCGGCAATTTGCAGTGGTGCCGCACAGGGTGACGCCATCTTGATTAAAGTAGAGTAAGGGAGGCCTTTTTGCATGAACGTACAAACGATTATGGTCATCGGGGCAGGACAGATGGGCAGCGGGATTGCCCAAGTAGCGGCACAGGCTGGCTTTCGTGTTTATTTGAACGACGTCCAGCAGGCTTTTGTGGAACGCGGCCTGGCTATGATTACGAAAAACTTGTCGCGCAACGTGGAAAAAGGCAAGCTCAGCGAATCAGAAAAGGAAGAGATTCTCGGTCGTTTGACACTGTCCACTGATCTGGCAGATGCGTCTGACGCAGATTTTGTGGTAGAAGCGGTGACGGAAAGCATGGCGGTCAAAACGCAAATCTTTTCCAAGCTGGACGAGGTATGTCCGCCGCATACGGTGCTCGCGAGCAATACATCCTCCCTGCCAATTACAGAGATTGCCGCAGTTACGAAGCGGCCGGAAAAAGTAATCGGGATGCATTTTATGAACCCCGTTCCAGTGATGAAGCTGGTTGAGATTATCCGCGGCCTGCAAACAGCCGACGAGGTTTATCAGCTGACAGAAGATTTGTCCAAGCAAATGAGCAAGGTACCCGTGAGCGTAAACGATTTCCCTGGTTTTGTGTCCAATCGGGTACTGATGCCAATGCTGAATGAAGCCATTTATTGCGTGTACGAAGGAGTTGCAACACCGGAAGCGATCGACGAAGTCATGAAGCTGGGCATGAACCATCCGATGGGACCGCTTCAGCTGGCTGATTTCATCGGGCTGGACACTTGCCTCTACATTATGGAGGTACTGCACGAAGGGTTCGGTGATTCGAAATACCGCCCATGCCCGTTGCTGCGCAAGTACGTCAAAGCAGGATGGCTAGGCAAAAAATCCGGTCGTGGTTTCTACGTGTACAACTAACAGAGGTATTTTTCGCAGAAAGGTAGGACGGACATGGATTTCCGATTGAACGAAGAGCAAGAGATGATGCGCCGTATGGTGCGAGACTTTGCCCAGAAAGAGATCGCACCTTTCGTCCCTGTGATGGAAGAGACGGACCAGTTCCCGCGTCAGATCCTGAAAAAGATGGGCGAGATGGGGCTCATGGGCATTCCGATTGCCGAAGAGTGGGGAGGAGCAGGAGCGGACTTTATGTCCTACATTTTGGCCATTCACGAGATTTCCAAGGTGAGTGCGACAGTAGGCGTCATTTTGTCCGTGCATACCTCCGTCGGGACGAATCCGATTCTCTACTTCGGTACCGAGGAGCAAAAACGCAAATACGTGACCAAGCTTGCGAGTGGGGAATACCTCGGGGCTTTTGCCTTGACCGAGCCGCATGCAGGTTCTGATGCGAGCAGTATCCGAACCACAGCCGTGAAAAAAGACGACGAGTACATCCTGAACGGAAACAAAGTGTTCATCACGAACGGTGGAGAGGCAGATACGTATATCGCGTTTGCCGTAACTGACTCTACAAAGGGAACCAAGGGAATATCGGCCTTTATCGTAGACAAGGATACACCGGGCTTCACGGTTGGGAAGAAGGAAAAGAAGATGGGACTACACGGTTCCTATACGACAGAGCTCGTATTCGACAATGCACGTGTACCGGCTGCCAACCTGCTGGGGCAGGAAGGGGAAGGCTTCTGTATCGCGATGGCGAATCTGGATTCCGGTCGGATCGGGATTGCTGCACAAGCCCTTGGTATTGCCGAGGCCGCAGTCCAGTACGCGACAGAGTACGCGCGGGAACGCAAGCAGTTCGGACAACCGATTGCCAAGCAGCAAGCCATCGCCTTCAAGCTGGCTGATATGGCGACGAAAGCAGAAGTAGCTCGATTGCTGGTATACCGAGCGGCGTGGCTGCGCAGTCAAGGAATTGCTTGTGGAATGGAAGCCTCGATGGCAAAACGCTTTGCTACAGACGCCGCGATGGAGCTCGCCACAGAAGCCGTGCAAATCTTTGGTGGCTATGGCTACACCAGAGAATATCCGGTTGAGCGTCTATTCCGAGATGCGAAAGTAACGCAGATCTATGAGGGCACCAACGAAATTCAGCGAATCGTTATCGCCAAGCATTTGCTTGCTGATTAATAGAAAGATGAAAAACACATGGGGGAGTGATTCATATGAATTTCCAACTGACGGAAGAACATGACATGATGCGCAAAATGATTCGCGACTTTGCAGAGAATCAAGTAGCTCCGACAGCAGCCGAGCGCGACGAAGAAGAGTGCTTTGATCGTTCGATTTTTGAGCAAATGGCTGAGCTTGGACTGACAGGCATTCCTTGGCCGGAACAATACGGCGGAGCAGGTGCAGATTACCTGAGCTACGTCATTGCAGTGGAAGAACTCTCCCGTGTGGATGCCTCCATCGGTGTGACACTGTCCGCACATGTTTCCTTGGCGAGCTGGCCGATTTACAAATTCGGGACAGAAGAGCAAAAGCAAAAGTTTTTGCGTCCATTAGCAGAAGGCAAGAAGATGGGTGCGTACTGTTTGACCGAGGCGGGATCTGGCTCCGATTCTGCTGGAATGCGCACGACAGCCGTACGCGATGGTGATCACTACATTATTAATGGCAACAAAATTTTCATTACCAATGCGGGCGAAGCAGAAATCTACATCGTATTCGCGGTCACCCAACCAGAGCTGAAGCATAAAGGCATCACGGCTTTCATCGTAGAAAAAGGCATGGACGGCTTCACGATGGGGAAAAAGGAGAAAAAGCTGGGTATCCGTTCCTCGCCAACACTTGCGGTCAATTTTGAAGATGTGCGCGTGCCGGTTGAAAATAGGCTGGGCGAAGAAGGCCAAGGCTTCAAGATCGCGATGATGACGTTGGACGGTGGAAGAAACGGTATCGCTGCTCAAGCATTAGGAATTGCACAAGGTGCATACGAGCATGCGCGGAACTATGCCAAAGAACGCAATCAGTTCGGCAAACCAATCGCTTCCTTGCAGGCAATCCAGTTTAAATTGGCAGACATGGCTACCAAGATCGAGGCATCCCGTTTGCTCACTTACCAAGCAGCGTGGTTGGAGGATCAAGGTCTACCATATGGCAAAGCATCTGCAATGTCCAAAGTATTTGCAGGAGATACCGCAATGGAAGTAACAACCGAAGCTGTTCAAGTTTTCGGTGGTTACGGCTACACGCGGGAGTATCCTGTGGAGCGCTTCATGCGTGATGCCAAAATTACACAAATCTATGAAGGAACAAATGAAATCCAACGTGTCGTGATCAGCAACTTCGTGCTAAAAGAGTAGGAAGCTGTCCAGTCTTCCAACACGATTACACACATAGAAAAGAAAAGTTTGGCTTTGTGCTCTTACTCGCGTATAATGATCTGCGAATGATACAAAAGTAGAGTGTTTGCGCCTTCTTTTCTATGAGGCGTCTGACCAAACGCTCAGTCGGTTGGAAAGGTGGATTTTGGAGTGTCTGACAAGAGAAAAACGATACCGTCCCTGGTAAAGGACCCAAAACTGATCGAGAGAAGACGAGAGCAGATTATTGAGGCTGCCGTTCATCTCTTCATTAATAAAGGTTTTCATAAAACGACGACAAGGGAGATTGCCCGAGCGTCTGGATTTAGTATTGGTACGTTGTACGAGTATATCGAGTCAAAAGAAGACGTGCTCTATCTTGTTTGTGATGCCATTCATGCGGAGATGGAGACGCGCTTGCGTGAAGCGATCAATTTCAACGGAACTGGCTTGAAAACATTAAAGGTAGCACTAAAGAGTCTGATCCGCGTGATGGATCAGATGAGCGACCGCGTTTTGCTTATTTATCAGGAAGCCAAATCATTGCCGAAAGAAACACTCCGCTACGTGTTGGGGCGTGAAGAAGCCATTTCGCATATTTTCGTCGAAATCCTGGAAAAAGGGATTGCTGATGGTTCGCTGCGCATTGACGAAAAGAACGTCAAGCTGATGGCGGACAATATCATGGTACTGGGCGAAATGTGGGTGTTCCGCCGCTGGGCATTGAAAAAGCACTATACCATTGAGGAGTACACAGAGAAGCAAATTGCGCTTCTGCTTCGCGAAATCAGTGTCTCCGATTAATTAGAGAGTTTAAAAAGTCTGGGAAACATAGAGTGCCAAGCATACCTCGCGTCTACCGTGCCTTGATCTGCTTGGCCCTGTTTTTCCTCCTTTTTAAACTTATGAAAAGGAGAGTGGAACGATGGAAACGGAAGTGTATCGTCCGCAAAACAAGGTTCGCTTTGTGACCGCAGCCAGTCTGTATGATGGTCACGACGCCTCGATTAATATCATGCGCCGTATTTTACAATCGTCGGGAGTAGAGGTCATCCATCTCGGACACAATCGCTCTGTTGACGATATTGTAACAGCCGCTGTCCAGGAGGATGTGCAAGGGATTGCCATCAGTTCCTACCAAGGCGGTCATGTGGAGTATTTCAAATACGTAATTGATCTATTACGCGAGCGGGGAGCAGAGCATATCCGTGTTTTTGGCGGCGGTGGCGGTGTTATCGTTCCACGCGAGATTCGGGAATTGGAAGAGTACGGAGTCTGTAAAATTTACTCGCCAGATGACGGCAGACGATTGGGCTTGCAGGGCATGATCAACGACATGATCAGACATAGCGATTTCCCAACCGTTAAGCAGCTGGAGGAAGAAGTAGCAGGCTTGCGTGAGCAAAACCATCAGGCGATTGCCCGGCTTATTTCCGTTGCAGAGTATGCAGTGGAACAGCCCGTATGGACAAAAGCTCTCCGTGAAAGTTTAGTGGAAGCTGATTCAACCATTCCGGTATTAGGGATCACAGGTACGGGTGGAGCAGGAAAAAGCTCATTAACTGATGAGCTTGTTCGACGATTTATTCGCATTTATCCCGAGAAGACGGTTGCGATCTTGTCTGTCGATCCATCCAAGCAAAAATCAGGTGGAGCGTTACTTGGTGACCGCATCCGCATGAATGCCAACTCGACACCGCGTGTTTATATGCGCAGTCTCGCCACCCGCAAATCGGGCATGGAGCTGTCTGCTGCATTAAAAGACGCGATTCAAGTAACCCGTTCTGCCCATTTTGATCTGATTATTGTGGAAACGAGCGGGATTGGTCAGGGGGATGCGCAGGTCACAGAAGTGTGTGACGTCTCCATGTACGTCATGACCAGTGAATTCGGGGCACCATCTCAATTGGAAAAGATTGATATGCTCGACTTTGCTGATGTCATCGCGATCAACAAATTTGAGCGCAAAGGCTCGGAGGACGCTCTTCGCGAGGTTCGCAAGCAATATAGACGCAATCACCAGCTTTTTGAGCTGCCAGATGAGAAGGTTCCTGTGTATGGTACGATTGCGAGCCAGTTTAACGATCCAGGAACGAATGTGTTGTTTGCTGCTCTGATGCATCGAATTGTAGAAAAGACTAGCGTTGACTGGTCTGTAGAGAATTTGGATACGACGCCTGTAAAGATTCATAAAACTTCGTTGATTCCGACAGAGAGAATCAATTATTTGCAAGATATTGCCAACACGGTCCGCCAATACCGTGCCTATGCCGAAGAGCAGTCGTTGATTGCGCGCAAGCTGTTCCAGTTGCAGGGCGCAAAGGAGACGGTTCTTGCCTCGGGAGATTCTGCAGCTGTTGAGCTGGCAGCGGTGCTCGATAAACAAATCGTTCTCTTTGAAGAAAAGCTGCATCCGGAGTGCCGACGTATTCTGGAAAATTGGCCCAAGCTCAAGGAAGCGTATCGGAAGGATCAATTCGTCACGAAAATTCGCGACAAGGAATTGGTTACCAAGCTTTTCAGCGAATCGTTGTCGGGTACACGTATTTCAAAAGTAGCCGTCCCTGATTACGAAGATTGGGGCGAAATTTTAAAGTGGTCGTTAAAAGAAAACGTCCCAGGTGAATTCCCGTATACCGCAGGAGTATTTCCGTTTAAACGCGAGGGAGAAGATCCCAAGCGACAATTTGCAGGTGAAGGTACCCCAGAGCGGACGAACAGACGCTTCCACTTCCTGTCCCAAAATGATGAAGCGAAGCGACTCAGTACGGCTTTTGACTCGGTTACGTTGTATGGTGAGGACCCTGACTATCGCCCGGATATTTACGGGAAAATTGGTACGAGTGGGGTCAGTATTTGCACCCTGGATGACATGAAAAAGCTGTACGCCGGCTTTGACCTTTGTGCGCCTAGCACTTCTGTGTCCATGACAATCAACGGTCCTGCGCCGATGATTTTGGCCATGTTCATGAATACGGCGATCGAGCAGCAGCTGGATGCTTTTGTCCAAAAAGAAGGGCGCCAGCCTACCGAGGACGAAGTCAAGCAAATCAGAGCGTACACGCTGTCGACTGTTCGCGGAACCGTTCAGGCAGATATTTTGAAAGAGGATCAGGGGCAAAACACGTGTATCTTCTCGACAGAATTTGCCTTGCGGATGATGGGGGATATCCAGCAGTATTTTATCGACCAGAAAGTGCGGAACTACTACTCTGTGTCCATTTCCGGCTATCATATTGCGGAGGCGGGGGCGAATCCGATTACGCAGCTTGCGTTTACGCTGTCTAACGGATTTACCTATGTCGAGTACTATTTAAGCCGCGGCATGAACATCGATGACTTTGCACCAAACCTGTCCTTCTTCTTCTCCAATGGTCTCGATCCGGAATACACCGTGATTGGACGTGTGGCTCGCCGAATTTGGGCAACCGTGATGAAAAATCGTTATGATGCAAATGACCGCAGCCAAAAGCTGAAGTACCATATCCAGACATCCGGTCGTTCCTTGCACGCGCAGGAGATGGATTTCAATGATATCAGAACGACCTTGCAGGCCTTGATTGCCATTTACGACAACTGTAATTCTCTTCATACGAATGCATACGATGAAGCGATTACGACCCCAACAGAGAACTCTGTGCGGCGTGCGATGGCCATTCAGATGATCATCAACAAGGAAATGGGACTCGCGAAAAATGAGAACCCGCTTCAAGGGGCATTCATCATCGATGAGCTGACTGATCTGGTAGAGGAGGCAGTTATGCAAGAGTTCGAGCGGATCAGTTCTCGCGGAGGTGTTCTAGGGGCGATGGAGACTCAGTACCAGCGCGGCAAAATTCAAGACGAGTCCATGTATTACGAAATGAAAAAGCATACGGGAGAGCTGCCAATTATTGGGGTAAATACGTTCATTAATCCGAATGCATCTGAGGACGATTACGAGATTGAATTGGCTCGGGCAACCGAAGAGGAAAAAGAACAGCAAATCATAAATCTCCGTGCATTCCAGGAGCGCCACAAGGATGTGTCTGCGGCTGCGCTGCGCCGTCTGCAGGAAGTGGCCATGGCGGGAGAGAATATCTTTGCCGAGCTGATGGAGACGGTAAAAGTAGCATCGCTTGGACAAATCAGTGCTGCTCTGTATGAAGTGGGCGGCCAATACCGAAGAAATATGTAAGACAAATCCCTCGGTAGCGATTGCCGAGGGATGTCTTTGGTTTTGGTGTCGACAAGAATTAGTCAGCCCCCGTTTGAAAGCCTTGCATTTTCGTCTAAAATAAGGAATACTGTATGATAGCCTTCTTATGTTGTACGTTGTACAATCGAAGAAATCGATATCATTTATGAATGACTTATACAAGCCTGCGTCCCCCGAACAGGGCACCGGGTCAGTATTCAAATCAATCGTTTTTATATGGAAAGGACGTGCCCTGAGTGAGTCAATTGTTTGCTCATATTGATTCCGAGAAACTGAGTGAGATGGCGTTAGTTGACATTGCGTATGAAATTTTGCGTCAAACTAACCGCACTTACAACTTCCGCGAGCTGATGAATGAACTGGTTGCAGTGCGCAAGCTGACAGATGAACAACTCATGGCAATCATCGCGCAAGTATACACAGAAATTAACATTGATGGCCGTTTCGTTTGCCTCGGTGACAATGTATGGGGATTGAAACGCTGGTACCCAACCGACACCGTGGAAGAAACCCAAGAGGGTGGCGGAACGAAGAAGAAGAAAATCGTCACGGAAGACGACTTCGACGATTACGATTCCGAAGACGAAGGTGTCGAAGAATTCGAGGACGACGATGTTGTCATCTTTGAGGACGAAGAGGAATTCGTCGACGAAGATTCTGAAATCGAAGAAGAAGAAATCGATGGAGAAATCGACGAGGAAGAACTCGAAGACGAAGAGGATGAGATGTTCGAAGAGGGCGAAGAGCTTTCGGAAGAGGAATCTGACGAAGAGCTCGACGAAGAAGACGAGAAATAGGTCCTTGACTTCCGCTTAAGGGACAGATAAAATACTCCTTGGGCTTCACATGAAGAAGGATCAAATATGGGAAACTATAAAACAAAAGTGCCCCTACCCCATTTCTTTACGGGATAGGACTCGCTTTTGTTTTTCTTTTTTTTGGAGCCGTCTTCATTCGATTTTTATAACAACTTAAGGGTGAGGGAAAGAGGGGACGTAAACGATGACGAAGTATATTTTTGTGACAGGCGGGGTTGTATCCTCGTTGGGAAAAGGAATTACAGCGGCTTCTCTGGGCCGACTCTTGAAAAATAGGGGTCTGAAGGTAACCATCCAGAAGTGTGACCCATACATCAACGTTGACCCGGGAACGATGAGTCCGTATCAACACGGGGAAGTTTTCGTAACGGACGATGGTGCGGAAACAGACCTGGACTTGGGCCACTATGAGCGCTTTATCGATATCAACCTGAGCGCTAACTCCAATATGACGACTGGTAGAATTTACTCGACTGTCATCGCTAAAGAACGCCGTGGCGACTATTTGGGAGGAACCGTTCAAGTTATTCCTCACATCACGAACGAAATCAAAGATCGCATTTTCCGTGCAGGTCGCGAAACCGGGGCAGATGTAGTGATTACCGAGATCGGTGGAACTGTTGGAGATATCGAGAGCTTGCCATTCCTTGAATCCATCCGCCAGATCAAAAGTGACATCGGTCGTGAAAACGTCATGTACATTCACGTAACCCTGGTACCATATATCAAGGCAGCAGGTGAAATGAAAACCAAGCCTACGCAACATAGCGTGAAAGAACTGCGCAGCTTGGGTATTCAACCAAATGTGATCGTGACACGTACGGAGCAACCGATGACGCAAGAAATGAAAGACAAGTTGGCTCTGTTCTGTGATATCGATAAAAACGCGGTAGTGGAATGTGTAGACGCTGATAGCCTTTACGATGTACCACTGCAATTGCAAGCACAAGGCTTGGACGATTATGTATGCCGCCATTTGGGTATGACTTGCCAGGAAGCGGATATGACCGAGTGGAAATCGCTCGTATCGAAAATCAAAAACCTGTCCAAGACGACTACCATTGCAATCGTTGGTAAATATGTAGAATTGCATGATGCGTACTTGTCCGTAGCAGAAGCGCTGTACCATGGTGGCTATGCGAACGACTCCAAAGTAGAAATCAAATGGGTGCACGCGGAAGAAGTTACGCCAGAAAATGTTGGCGAACTGCTCGGTGATGTAAATGGTATCCTCGTACCAGGCGGCTTTGGCGATCGTGGTATCGAAGGCAAAATCATCGCTACGCGCTATGCTCGTGAAAATAAAGTACCTTTCCTCGGAATTTGCCTGGGTATGCAAATCGCTGTGATCGAGTTCGCTCGCCACGTAGTGGGTATGGACGGCGCAAACAGCTCCGAGATCAACCCGAATACAGCGTATCCGGTTATTGACCTCTTGCCAGAGCAAAAAGATATCGAGGACAAGGGCGGTACAATGCGTCTGGGTCTCGGTCCAACCAAAGTGGAAGAAGGCACGCTGACTGAGGCTGCATACGGAAGTACCCTCGTGTATGAGCGTCATCGTCATCGCTATGAAGTGAACAACGAATACCGCGATCAATTGGCGCAATTGGGCTTGCGTTTTGCGGGTACAACTCCAGATGGTCGTCTGGTTGAAATCGTGGAAGTTCCAGAACATCCATGGTATGTAGCGACACAGTTCCATCCAGAGTTCACATCCCGTCCGAACCGTCCACAGCCACTGTTCCGTGATTTCGTGAAGGCTTCCCTGAACCTGAACAGATAACATAGGCAGATAAATAGAAAGACGCACCCGCGATGTATGGTCGCAGGTGCGTCTTGTGCTTTCAAAAGCAGATCAATGGAACAAGGGCGATAGCCAGGCTACCCAGTAGGCGGACGGAATGAGCAGGAATTGAGCCAAAATCGTTCCGATAAAACGTGAGATCATTAGCCACAAGTACATGTCACGAATCGATTGCTGCGTGGTTTTTCCTTGCATTGCTTTTTCTGTCAAAAGGGCAATTTGCGGGTCTACCAGAATCGTCATGAAAATCGTGGCAAAACCATTGATTAATCCAGAAGACATCAGAACGGTTGCTTTGTAATCCGGGGCTAGTAATGTCGCGTACAACACGGACAGTACGCTGCTTGTGTAGATAGCTGTCCCCAATGCATTTAATAACAGTAATCGTTTGGGAACGCCTTTGATTCGAAACCGAGAGATGGCTTGCCAGCTAGGAATCCGGACATGCTGGTGGACACGGCGAATGGTTTCGACAGTAACTGCCGTGCGAATCATTTGCGGAATCGAGCCCGCTAGCTCCAAGTGCGAGATCATTCGTTTCGATATTTGGACAAAAGTGGGAAACAGTACGATAGCCGCCAAGGTTCCGAGCGAGGACGCTGCAATAATCACGTGCAATTGCGTGCTAGGATCAAAGTGCTCGATCGCGGCTTGATCCATCACCCCCCCAGTGAATGGTCCTTGAATCAGGTTGGAAGTACGAGAGAGGAGCAACACGATCCCGACCAGAGACATCGCTACAGCTATCCTGCCCGTTTGTACCCCTGCAAACCGGATTCCGTAGGTAAGTGTCTCTGTCGTATGGATAATAAATGTTAACAAGCAAATCAGCCACAGAGCATCCATAGTAAGTATCTGGCTCCTTGTGTGTAGGGGAAATTAGTTTTTCCCATTATACTCGAAATGAGGCCTGTGGGAAATTTTAAGCAGAGGTTCAGCAAAAAAGGTGAAGGAGTTTCCTGATTTTAGGCGAACCCATAATAATTAAGAAAACGCATTCGTCAGGGGGGGAATCAGAATGTTCGACAAACAAGATAAAAAGGTACTGGTTGTGGATGACCAGTATGGGATTCGCATTTTACTGTATGAGGTGCTGGGAAAAGAAGGGTACAAGACCTTTCAGGCAGCAAACGGGAAAATGGCATTGGAAATCGTGGAAAAAGAATCGCCAGATTTGGTTATCCTCGACATGAAGATCCCTGGGATGGATGGTATTGAGATCTTGAAACACATCAAGAAGATCAATCAGGAAATCAAAGTCATTATGATGACAGCTTACGGAGAGCTGGATATGATCAAAGAAGCAACACAACTGGGAGCATTGACTCATTTTACAAAGCCATTTGATATCGATGAACTACGAATGGCGGTACATCAGCAATTAGCTTGTTAAGAACTGACTGCTAAGGTCAGGGTACAAGCGTCCCTGTTAACAAATGCTTGTCTGTGGTATAATAAGCCACATGACTGAAGTCTGCTAGAGGAGGATTTACAAAATGCCACTGGTACCTATGACCGCTTTTACCGAAGACGTCAAAAAGCATAAATACGCCGTCGGACAATTTAACCTGAACAATCTGGAGTTTACTCAAGCGATTACGGAAGCCGCGATGGAAGAAAAGTCGCCTGTGATCTTTGGTGTTTCTGAGGGTGCACTGAAATATATGGGGATCGATTATACAGTAGCGATTGCAAAAGTGGCTGCTGAACGCGCAGGAGTTCCTGTTGCTTTGCATCTTGACCATGGTAGCAATTTCGACATGGTAATGAAGTGCATTCGCGCTGGGTTCTCTTCTGTTATGTTTGATGGTTCCCATCATTCGTTTGAAGATAACCTCCGCCTGACCAAACAGGTTGTAGAGGCTGCTCACGCTGTAGGCGTATCGGTAGAAGGTGAACTCGGTACCATCGGCGGGGTGGAAGACGACTTGTCTGTTGACGAGGAAGATGCTACTCTGGCGAATCCTGAGGAAGCAATCCGCTTCTGGGAAGAAACAAAAGTCGACTACGTAGCGATTGCTGTAGGTACAGCACACGGTATGTACAAAGGAGTTCCAAAGATCCGCTACGACATCATCGAAAAAGTAGCGAGCAACATTGGAGCGCCGATCGTTCTTCACGGTGGTTCCGGCGTACCAGACGAAGCGATCATCGAATCCATCCGTTTGGGCGTAGGAAAAATCAATGTAAATACAGAAAGCCAAGTCGCATGCACGGAAACAGTTCGCAAAGTGCTGGCTGCCAAGCCGAATGAGATCGACCCACGCAAATACCTGACCCCTGCTCGCGATGCGATCAAGGAAGTAGTAAAAGGAAAAATGCGCCTGTTCGGAAGTAGCAACCGCGCGTAACTGGGAGGATAATCATGCGTTTTTTGATTGATACAGCAAACGTTGAAGAAATCCGCGAGATTCACGAATGGGGAGTTGTAGCGGGCGTAACGACAAATCCGTCCCTGGTTGCCAAAGAAGGACGCGATTTTGTAGAAACTCTGAAAGAAATTCTCGATATTGTTGACGGTCCGATCAGTGCCGAAGTCATCAGTACAGATGCAAAAGGAATGATCGAAGAGGGAGAAAAGCTCGCTGCTCTCTCGAAAAACATCGTCATCAAGCTGCCGATGACCGCAGAAGGTTTGAAGGCAACCAAGTATTTTGCTAAACGCAAAATCAGAACAAACGTAACACTGGTGTTCTCTGCGAACCAAGCACTTTTGGCTGCGCGCGCAGGTGCGAGCTTCGTGTCTCCGTTCTTGGGACGCCTGGATGATATTGGTCAAGATGGCATGCAATTGATCGAAGATATTGCAGAAATCTTTTCTGTTCACGGTATCGACACCGAGATCATTGCGGCATCTGTGCGCCACCCTGTTCACGTAACGGAGGCAGCACGCCGTGGTTCTCACTTCGCTACCATTCCAGCGAAAGTATTCAAACAACTCATTGCCCATCCACTGACAGACAGTGGCTTGGAGAAATTCCTCGCTGACTGGGCAAGCATGCAAAAATAAGGACACGTGTTGAAAGTCCAAGCACCTTTTCCATTGGGGAAGGTGCTTCTTTCCCGATTACGCCTGAGGAGAGCAAAGCATGGATAAGCTGATCATCAACGGTGGAAAACCGCTCGCGGGGACGGTGACCATCAGCGGAGCAAAAAACAGCGCAGTCGCACTCATCCCAGCAGCGTTGCTGGCAGATGGACCCGTTGTTATTGAGAATCTCCCCCGTATTCAGGATGTAGGTATTTATCACGAGCTCTTGCAGGAAATGGGAGCTGACGTGCTGTTCGAAGATGATTGGATGGAAATCGACGGACGTAGTATGAGACTGATGCTCATGCCAAATGGTCGCATTAAAAAGCTTCGTGCCTCGTACTATTTGTGGGGAGCCTTGCTCGCCAAGTTCGGTGAAGCGCAGGTTGGCTTGCCAGGTGGCTGTGATTTGGGCCCGCGTCCAGTAGATTTGCATATCAAAGGCTTTGAGGCGATGGGCGCCGAGGTGGAGAACAAAAACGGCGTCATGACCATCCGTGCCCAAAATGGACGTTTGCAGGGTGCGCGAATTTATCTTGATTTGGTCAGTGTTGGTGCGACCATTAACATCATGCTGGCTGCTGCCAAAGCAGACGGTGTGACAATTATTGAAAACGCTGCCCGTGAGCCTGAGATCGTCGATGTAGCGACCTTGCTCAACAACATGGGAGCAAACATCAAAGGTGCCGGAACGGACATGATCCGCATTAAAGGCGTAGAACGCTTGCGCGGATGCCGTCATACGATTATCCCAGATCGAATCGAAGCGGGGACGTACATGATTGCGGCAGCGGCTACGAACGGCAATGTGATGGTGGAGAATGTTATTCCGAAGCATTTGGAGTCTGTAACGGCCAAGCTGCGCGAAATCGGTGCGCAAGTGGTAGAGCAGGATGACAGTATTCAAGTCATCGGACATGATTCTTATCGATCAATCGATGTGAAAACGAGTCCGTATCCGGGCTTTCCAACGGATCTCCAGCAGCCGATCACGACCTTGTTGACTCTTGCAAAAGGCTCAAGCATCGTGACGGACAATATTTACAGCTCGCGTTTTCGACATGTAGATGAACTGCGCCGTATGGGAGCTTTCTTGAAGATTGAAGGAAGATCCGCTGTCATCGAAGGCGGAAGCAAACTGAATGGTGCCAAAGTGGTAGCTTCGGATTTGCGTGCGGGAGCAGCTTTGTTCATTGCTGGCTTGGCAACGAACGGCACGACAGAATTAGAAGGACTCGAACATATAGATCGTGGCTACGAAAACTTGGTGGGCAAGCTGCAAGCCTTGGGAGCCGATATTACTCGGGTAGGCCTGCAAAGCATGGAAAACCACCAGCGTTAACCAATCACCAGGAGAGGAGTCTTCCAGAATGGAACGCAGTTTAACACTTGAACTGGTACGTGTGACTGAAGCAGCTGCTTTGGCTTCTGCCAGTTGGATGGGTCTCGGAAAAAAAGATGAGGCTGACGATGCGGCAACGACCGCAATGCGCAATGAATTTATGAAAGTACCGATGGATGGCATCGTAGTTATTGGTGAGGGCGAAATGGACGAAGCCCCAATGCTGTACATCGGTGAGCGTCTGGGTCAGGGAGTGGCTCCGGCAGTCGATGTGGCTGTTGACCCTTTGGAGGGAACAAATATCCTCGCAAAAGGTACATGGGGAGCGATTTCGGTCATTGCCATTGCAGACCGTGGAAATTTGTTGCATGCTCCTGACATGTATATGGAGAAAATGGCAGTAGGGCCTAAAGCAATCGGCAAAGTCGATATCAACGCACCGGTTCGTGACAACCTGAAAGCGGTAGCGCAGGCACAGGGGAAAGATATCAGCGATTTGGTCGCTATTGTGCTTGACCGTGATCGTCACTCTAAGGTGATCCACGAAATTCGTGAGGCAGGCGCGCGTATTCGCCTCATCTCAGACGGAGACGTAGCGGCTGCGATCAATACCGCTTTCCCAGATACAGGTGTAGACATTTTGTTCGGTTCTGGAGGAGCTCCTGAAGGTGTTCTGGCAGCTGTTGCCTTGAAATGCCTCGGGGGAGAAATTCAGGGCAAGCTCTTGCCACAAAATGAAGATGAGATTAAACGCTGTGTCAAAATGGGATTGACGAACCCTCATCAAGTACTGTTCATGGATGATTTGGTGAAAGGTGATGACGCCATTTTTGCAGCGACGGGTGTAACGGATGGCGAGTTGCTCAAAGGGGTTCGCTTCCAAGGAACTCGTGCCACGACCAATTCCGTTGTTATGCGTGCAAAAACCGGAACGGTACGTTTCATTGAAGGGAACCACCGCTTAGAACGCAATCCGAGTAACGGTTTGTAAGAAAACAATTTTCGCATTTATATGTTGAGCTAGGTTTTTCAAGAGTAAATAAAGAGTGGTGGATGTATGTTACTTTCTGAACTAGAAGAAAAGAAGCTGACCGACCTCTATAAGCTGGCCAAGGAATACCATATTCCGTACTACTCCCAGCTGAAGAAGAAGGAATTGATTTTCGCGATTCTTCGGGCGCGTGCGGAGCGGGATGGTCTCATGTTTATGGAGGGGGTTCTCGAAATATTGCCGGAGGGATATGGCTTCCTCCGCCCCATTAACTATCTCCCCAGCTCGGAAGATATCTACATCTCCCAGTCGCAGATTCGCCGTTTTGATCTGCGGATGGGGGATGTAGTATCAGGAAAAGCAAGACCACCGAAGGAGAATGAACGTTATTTTGGACTCCTTCAAGTAGAGGCAGTGAACGGAGAAGACCCTGAGATAGCTGCAGAGCGTCTGCATTTCCCCGCATTGACACCGTTGTATCCTCAAACCAAGCTTGTACTGGAGACAGCTCCTGCACGTGTTTCCACTCGCCTAATGGATCTTCTCTCTCCTGTTGGACTGGGTCAGCGTGGATTGATTGTGGCTCCGCCAAAAGCGGGGAAAACCATGCTGATCAAAGAGATTGCCAACAGCATTACTGAAAGCCGCCCGGATATCCACTTGTTTGTCTTGCTCATTGATGAGCGTCCGGAAGAGGTGACAGATATGCAGCGATCTGTCAAAGGAGAGGTAGTTGCCTCGACTTTTGACGAGTTGCCTGAGAATCACATCAAAGTTGCTGAGCTTGTCTTGGAGCGTGCGAAGCGACTGGTTGAGCACAAAAAAGACGTGGTGATCCTGCTGGATTCCATTACGCGTCTGGCGCGTGCCTACAACTTGGTTATTCCTCCAAGTGGTCGAACGTTGTCCGGTGGTATTGATCCGGCAGCTTTCCATCGTCCGAAGCGCTTTTTTGGTTCAGCGCGGAACATTGAAGAAGGCGGCAGCTTGACCATTTTGGCTACGGCTTTGGTTGAGACTGGCTCTCGTATGGACGATGTGATCTATGAGGAGTTCAAAGGAACCGGAAACATGGAGCTTCATTTGGATCGCAAGCTGGCGGAGCGCAGAATTTTCCCGGCGATCGATATCCGCCGTTCGGGTACGCGCCGCGAAGAGCTTCTGCTCACCAAAGAAGAGCTGGATAAGCTATGGATGATCCGGAAGAACATGAATGAAACAAATGAGTTTGTAGACTCCTTTATTAAAAAGTTGGCAGATACAAAAACAAACGAAGAATTTTTGCAAACCCTTGAGTCTAAGCAACAGGGCAGAGGGAAAGCAGCTAGCACGACGGTGAGTTCATGATGACTCACCGTCATTTTTTTTGTGGCGTTGGCATACCGTTAGGAAGGGAGCTGGAAAAGAAGGAGGAGATGCTTCGTGGAGTACGTGCAAGTTAGCGCTCCGGTGGAGTCACAGATGGAAGCGAAAAAAGCAGTCGTGGAGCAGGCGCTATTTCAAGCGTTTAATCCCTATGCCAGTCTGGCTTCACCTGCACCAGCAACGAAAGGAAATTCAGTGGTGTACGCTGTTCGGCAAGGAGATACGCTATCCGGTATTGCCCAGCGCTACGGTCTTTCTTTAAAAAATTTGGTAGAGGCTAATAGCCTTACGAATCCCCATCTGTTAAGTGTGGGCATGAAGCTAATCATCAAGCGTGATGAAGTCGGACATATGGTGAAACGCGGAGAAACACTGGATTACATAGCAAGGCGGTACGGTGTGAGTCGGGAATCGTTAATCGAACGAAATCCGCTGCTAAAATGGCTGTCGGACAACCTGTATGTAGGACAGGTCGTGTACGTCCCCATCGCTAAAGGCAATCCGATGTTGGGCAATGATCCTCAGCAGAAGCGAAGTGCCGTTCAAGCGGCAAGTCGGCAAGTCATTACAAGAATTCGCGGCAGTCTAAGTTGGCCTGTCAGAGAAGCAACGCTTACAAGCGGATTTGGAGCGCGTTGGGGAAAAGAACACAAGGGTGTGGATTTGTGGAATGAACAGGAATCAAAGACCCCGATCTTGGCAGCGAGGGCAGGAGTTGTTGTGGAGGCAGGCGCCAACCGATCAGGGTATGGGCGAATGGTCGTGATTGATCACGGAGATGGCTTGCAAACCTTTTATGCCCATATGCGTCTCTTGCTCGTGTCACCTGGTCAAACCGTAGATGCGGGTGAGATATTGGGATACATGGGGCAAACGGGTAACTCTACGGGCTACCATTTGCACTTTGAAGTGCGCCAGGATGATGTGCCGATCAATCCACTTCCCTATCTTGGCAGGTAACCCTATACAATTTACATTGCTTTTTCAATGCGATACAATGGGCAAAGCAAAGAAGCGAGGCGATTTTCCCATGTATTTAGTTTACGCAGATGAAAAAGGCAATGTATACGACCACCCAGGTCTTTTTGCAGTGGCTCGTAACGGAGATATATTGACAGAAATTCTGGAAGAAGAACTGATCCCGCTCCCGGAAGGATCGACGTTGGTCAGTTTGCCAGACACCGAGCCGATCGGAATGGACCCTGACACAGGTGAAATGGTCAAGTTGGATGGCTGTACAGCAGTAGGTGCACTTGTGCCACAAGGAATTACAAGGCTATTGCTGCCAGGCTACGTGAAAACGAACAAGGAAAGCAAGCTGCCGTTGTTTGGCTATTCCGCAGTCGTTTGGAAGGATAACCGTTTCTGGGTAACGGGTCGGGCTAGTGACGATATCTACAAATGGGACCCGTTGAATTTCCCGATGGATGAACTGCGCCAGCGAGTGGCAAAGACGTTGGAGACGTTTCCGCAAAACCGCATTTTGAACCACTTGTCCCACTGTGCGTTGGAGTACGAATGCTTGACGGCCTCCAATAACTTTTTCAACCGCTGGGAAGGCAGCTTGCCTGTTTCCTATACCTGTAATGCCGGTTGCTACGGCTGTATTTCCGAGCAACCAGATGATAGTGGATTCCCTTCTCCACAGACGCGGATGAATTTCAAGCCGACAGAGGACGAGCTGGTGGAAGTCATGCTACACCACCTGAAGACACCGGAGAGTATCATCAGCTTCGGACAGGGGTGTGAGGGTGAGCCTTCTACGATGGCTTCCATCATTGTTCCTGCTATGCGTCGTGTACGGGAAACGACAGATATGGGCTTTATCAACATCAATACGAATGCGGGCTTGACGGATCACATCAAAGGCATTGTCGATGCCGGACTTGATCTGATGCGCGTGAGTATCATCAGTGCGATTGACGAACACTATAATGCCTACTACCGCCCGCGCAACTACACGTTGGAAAATGTAGCGCGTTCTGCTGAGTACGCTGCATCCAAGGGTGTGTATACATCGATTAACTACTTGTGCTTCCCTGGCGTGTTTGACCGCGAAGAGGAAATGGAAGCGATGATCGAGTTCATCCGCAGAACAGGCATTAAGCTGATTCAGCTGCGGAATCTGAATATCGATCCAGAGAGCTACTTGGCGATGATTCCAAAGGCACAAGGCGAAGTATTCGGGATGAAACAAGCCATCGAAATTTATCAGCAGGAGCTGCCAGATGTGGTGATCGGTTCGTTTACACACATTCCTCCAGATCAACTTCAGCGTAGGAAAAACATGGCGTAATCGGCCAACCAGTTGCATTTCGGCAGTGATTCATGCTACTATCTGATATGTGTTTATATAACTCTGTTTCGGCAAACGATTCAGGGCGGAAAGAGGTGTAGAAGAGATGAAACAAAACATTCATCCTAAGTACAACGTAGTAACCGTTAGCTGCGCATGTGGTAACGAATTTGAATCCGGTTCCGTGAAACAAGTGCTGAAAGTGGAGATCTGCTCCAACTGCCATCCTTTCTTCACAGGAAAACAAAAATTCGTTGATGCAGGCGGCCGTGTAGACCGTTTCAAACGCAAATACAATCTGTAATAATCAGAATGTATGGGAACAACCAGGTAGAGCAATCTGCCTGGTTTTGTCTTTTTCTGGCACTAATTTTTTCGGGAGGACAAACGATGACTGCTATAGTCTGGTTCCGTCGGGATCTGCGCTTGTACGACCATGCTGCTCTGCACGCAGCCATGCTCGCAGGCGATCCGATTATTCCTGTTTATATAGTGGAGGATTCGCTTTGTCGTTCTACGGCGGTAGGAGATAAGCGACTGCATGCGCATTTTGCCGCGATAGCTGCACTCGGCGACGCTTTGACTCAATTGGGAGGACGCCTCTTGATTCGCCACGGCAACCCACAGCAAGTGCTCTGTCAATTAGCGCAAGAGACGGGTGCAAATAAGCTGTTTTTTAATCGCGATTATGCTCCAGAAGCTCGCAAGCGAGACGAGCTCGTATCAGAAGTGTTGAGCAGTCAGGGCGTGTTTGTACATACATGCAAGGATCTGATTTTGCATGAGCCCGGGGAAATTATGACGAAACAGCGGACACCGTATGCCGTTTTTACCCCTTATCGCCGCGTTTGGCAGACGCTCCCAAAAGACCGACCGTTCCCTCAGCCGACAAGATGGAATCTATTTGATCGGTTGAAGGAGTTGGCGAGTGAGCCAGTTCCTACTGTGGAGGCGTTTGGACGAAAACGACCGATCGGTACCGAGTGGGAAATGGAGCAGTTCGGGGAGCGAGCGGCACGGAAACGATTGCAGCGATTTTTAGATGGTGACATTTATACGTATAAAGAAAAACGTGACATGCCAGGGGTGAACGCGACCTCCCGGCTGTCATTTGCCCTAAACACAGGTACTCTGTCTATACGGACGGTGTATCATAGTGTACAGGAAGTGCTTGCTGGGGCGCGGGGTGAGCAGGTTACTTCGATCGAAGCTTTTCTTACGGAACTCATTTGGAGAGAATTTTATCAGCAGGTGCTTTATTTCCATCCACACACGACTGACCATGCCTACCTTCCGCAATTTGAAACGGTTGCTTGGGAAAACAGGAAGGACCTATTCACTCGTTGGTGTCATGGGGAGACGGGCTACCCGATTGTCGACGCAGCAATGAAGCAGTTGAATGAGACGGGATGGATGCACAATCGGCTGCGGATGATTACTGCCTCTTTTTTGACAAAGGATTTGCTTGTTGATTGGCGTTGGGGAATGGCCTATTTCGCACAGCAGTTGGTCGATTTCGATGAAGCAGCAAACATCGGGGGCTGGCAGTGGAGTGCTTCGACTGGTACCGATGCGCAACCGTATTTTCGGATTTTTAATCCTGTCACACAAGGGGAAAAGTTTGATCCAGACGGCGTTTTCGTCAAAAAATATCTTCCCGTTTTGCGTGAAGTACCTCTACAATATATTCATAAACCGTGGGACATGCCGGAGCAAATCCAAGAGCAAGCTGGCTGTAAGATTGGCTTCGACTACCCGATTCCTTGTGTGGAACATGCACAAAGAAGAAAGCTGGCCATGGCCTTGTTTCAGGAGGCAAAAGACCGCCATGCAAAGACTGAGTAACAACTTTTAGGCAAAGGGAGATAGAGACGTGGCACAACTATATTTTCGGTATGGAGCGATGAACGCTTCCAAATCCATTCAATTATTGACCGTTGCCCACAACTACGAGCAATCGGGGAAAAAAGTAGTAGTGTTTACTCCGGCAGTTGATGATCGCTATGGCGTGGGAAAAGTTGCTTCGCGTGTGGGGATTAGCCGGGAAGCAATTCCGATTAGCGAAGAGACTGATCTGTATCAAATCGTAGAGGCAGAGTCAGTCAAGCCGCATTGCGTGCTGGTTGACGAGGCTCAGTTCATCAGCCGCCACCATGTGGATCAACTCGTCAGGATCGTAGACAAGCTGGGCATACCCGTAATCGTCTATGGCCTGTTGAAAAACTTCAAGAATGAACTCTTCCCTGGCAGTGCCGCCCTGTTGTGCGAGGCTGACAAGGTCGAAGAGATTAAAACCGTTTGTGTTTATTGCAATAAAAAGGCGACGCATATTCTCAAGTTCAAAAATGGACAACCCGTCTACTCTGGGGAGACGATTGAAATTGCTGGAAATGATACGTACAGCAGCGTCTGTCGCAAGCATTACTATACGCCTCCAGTTGCCGAATAAAGAAAGCATAAGCCACCCCCTATTTGTCCCGTGCATGAGCCCAAGAGGCAATGCGCAGACTAAGCAAAACAGGAGGTGGCTTTTTCATGCGGACACAGCCTATTTGGCGAAGCTCGTTGGTCATTCTGGGCTTGATGGCACTCACTTCTGCCCTCACCGTCGGCTGCGGAGGAAATACAGCTAAGCAACAGGGCTATAGTACGGATATGAGGAATACGCAGCACAATATGAAGGTCAGAGGGGATCAAAGCGGCAATACGCTGCAAGGCCGTACTCCTGTTGCTGCAGATCGAGACCCGCTAATGGGGCGCAATCAAAATCCGAATATGGTTACCGGTCAAACGAATGTGCGCAATACACCAGTCGAAGTAACCAATATGGAGAGGATGGCTATGTCGGTGAAAGGTGTAGAAAATGCTCGCATCACACTCAGCGATGCCAATGCATATGTTACTCTTGACCTTGTGCATAACATCACTGCGAATCAAGCGCGTACCATCGAGCAGCAGGTGATTTCACTTTTACGGGAAAGAATTCCAAACTACGATTTTCACTTAACCTCGCATGACGGTTACCATCGCTGACAGGTGAGCAGGACGTATGTAGCAAGGCTCGGCATAGCCGGGCCTGTTTGGCATCGGTAAAACATTTCCAGTAATAATGCACTTTGACTTCTTACGCCTTTCCTCCTATAATTTATCTGTTATAACCGTTTTTATGGTAGATAGCATTTTATCGCAATTCATATCTAACATACATGCTACCAAGGCTTCGCCTGCGCCAAAAGGCTATTATTCTTTGCGATGGGGTGAAATAAAAATGTTTACACGCTTATCTGCAGTCGAAGAGCGTTTTGAAGAAGTAACGAATCTCCTATGTGACCCCGACGTCATTAGTGATACAAAACGCTTGCGTGAACTGTCTAAGGAACAATCTTCGTTGGAAGAGACGGTAACGACATACCGTGAATATAAATCAGTGGTGAGTCAAATCGACGACGCGAAAGCGATGCTGGAAGAGAAACTGGATGACGAGATGCGTGAAATGGTCAAGCTCGAACTCAGTGAATTGTCAGCACGCAAGGAACAACTGGAAGATCGCTTGAAGATCCTCTTGCTTCCAAAAGACCCGAACGATGAGAAAAACGTGATTGTGGAAATCCGCGGTGCTGCGGGCGGCGATGAAGCTGCACTGTTTGCAGCGGTGCTTTTCCGGATGTACACACGTTTTGCGGAGCGCAACGCTTTTAAAATTGAAGTGCTGGAGGCAAGCCCAACCGATATCGGCGGATACAAGGAAATTGTCTTCTCGCTGTCTGGCCGCGGTGCTTACAGCAAAATGAAGTTCGAAAGCGGCGCGCATCGTGT
Source organism: Brevibacillus sp. IT-7CA2 (assembly GCF_949767855.1). Classification (NCBI taxonomy): domain Bacteria; kingdom Bacillati; phylum Bacillota; class Bacilli; order Caryophanales; family Paenibacillaceae; genus Brevibacillus; species Brevibacillus sp. IT-7CA2. Next base: position 189,771 of record NZ_CATKQT010000054.1, on the reverse strand, counting down.
GCAACGCATCCCGGCTACTGAATCCGGCGGACGCATCCATACTTCTACTGCAACTGTACTGGTTCTGCCAGAAGCAGAAGACGTGGAAGTGGAAGTACACGAAAAAGATATCCGCATCGATACGTTCTGCTCCAGTGGTGCAGGCGGTCAGAGCGTTAACACGACCAAGTCAGCGGTTCGCGTAACGCATATTCCTACAGGGATCATGGTTTCTTGTCAGGACGAGAAATCCCAGCATTCCAACAAAGACAAAGCGTTGCGTGTATTGCGCGCACGTCTGTATGATTTCTATATGCAACAACAAAATGCGGAAGCAGATGCTACGCGCAAAAGCTTGGTGGGTACTGGTGACCGAAGCGAGCGCATCCGCACGTACAACTATCCACAAAGCCGCGTGACCGACCACCGCATCGGTCTGACCTTGCACCGACTGGAATCGGTATTGGAAGGCGAAATGGATGAAGTGATCGACAACCTGATCATGCATGAACAAACGGAGCTTTTGAAAAGCCATGCACACTCAGCTTGATTGGTCTGATGTCACGACGATTCGGGAAGCCCTATTACGGGCTTCTTCCTTTTTGCGGGAAAAAGGGACAAAGGATCCTTTGTTCGAAGCGGAGCTAATGATTCGTCATTGTCTCGACTGGGATCGGACGCGCTTTTTAATGGCGATGACGGATTCAATCGATCCAGAAACATTGGTGAAGCTGGACGGACTGTGCGTGCGCAGGGCGAATAACGAGCCATTACAATACATGTTTGGCGAACAGGAGTTTTACGGGCGTCCTTTTACAGTGCGACCAGGTGTGCTGATCCCAAGACCGGAAACGGAAATACTGGTAGAGCAAGTGATGGCTGCAGCAGCAAAGCTATGGCCTGAGCGGGAAGAGCAATCCGTGGTGGATATCGGCACAGGGAGCGGCGCCATCTGCATTACGCTCGCGTTAGAAAAACCGCAATGGCGCGTGACTACGGTGGACCTGTCTCCTGAGGCAACGGCAATCGCTAGGGAAAATGCAAGTCGTCTTGGTGCAGATGTCCGCTTTCTACAAGGGGATTTGGTGCAACCGCTTTTGGAAGCAGGCGAAAAGGTAGACATTCTCGTGTCCAATCCACCATATATCCCGAGTCGCGATGTCGAGGAGCTGGACGATGAAGTGCGCGTACATGAACCTCGCTTGGCTTTGGATGGCGGCGAAGATGGACTGGATTGCTATCGTCGACTGTGTGAGGCGCTGCCGATTCTATTGAAAGAAAGAGCGGTCGTAGCGTTTGAGGTAGGCATTTATCAGGCTGGGGATGTAGCAGAATTGATGAAAGCATCTGGTGTCATGGATGAGGTAGAGATTGTTCCAGATTTGGCGGGGATCGAGCGAGTTGTTATCGGAGTGAGACGATAGCGCTGACTCGTCTCGCCTTTTTTATATAGGGAATGAATGTTTGAAATCGTGTGAATCCGTCCATACTGATTGCTAAAGAGAGAAGATCAGTATAGAGGGAGACGGATAACGATGAAACGGATGTTGTTAATGGCATTTAGCCTGTTTATGCTTATGATGAGCTGGGAGGGGCAGCTTACTTCGGCCAATGTGTTGGATAATGGGCCGATCCCTCAGGAATCCGTTCGCTTGCGCATTATTGCGAACAGCGATTCTGTCCAAGATCAATGGTTAAAGCGCGAAGTCAGAGATGCGATAATCGCTCAAATGAATACGTGGGCGGACGATATCGAGACTTTGGAGGAAGCAGAGCAAGTCATTCAATCCGAATTGCCTGTCCTTCAACAAGTCGTAGACAAGACGATCAAGGAACGCGGTTTTTCGTACAAAGCTGTAGTGGATTTTGGCGAAGTCCCTTTTCCGACGAAGCTGTACGGCTCCTATGTGTATCCTGCGGGTAATTACCGAGCAGTCCGTGTACAAATTGGAGAGGCAAAAGGTCAAAACTGGTGGTGTGTCTTGTTCCCGCCGCTCTGCTTTATTGACATGTCCAATGGCGACGCTGTACAAGCTGAGCCAACTCCAGAGCCTGAAGAATCTGAGCAAACGACAGTAGCTGTATCCGAGGAAGAGGAGGACTACGATCGATCTGATAGAAAGCAAGTAGCGGTCGTACCCCTAGAAGAGAATGAAGTAGGGCTAAATTCCGAATCAAATAAGGTGGACGCTGAGCAAACAGAAGTAGAGGTAGAAGAAGTAACAGCCTCTGCTCCTGAAGTAGAAGTGCGATTTTACTTATGGGAAAAAATCGAGAGCTGGCTCTCCTAAGTTGGACATAAAAAACGACACCCGCCGCACGTGCAGGTGTCGTTTTGAATTGCTACGATTACTTTTTGAACAAAGCCTCACGAATCTCAGGCTTCAACAGACTTTGGTAACGATGTGCAGGGATCGCGAACTCTGGCATTCCTGCTGCATAAGCGGCAATTTCGTATTGACCAAAATGAATGACCAGGTTGCCGTCTTTAAAGGAGAAGCCTTGATCCTCTCTGATGCTTTCGAATGCATCGTAAGGGTTAAAGCCATCCGCCTCGGTCTCTGCTTTGATTTGTTGTGAAATGATTTGATTGAGAATGGTACGGTAGTCGTAGCCAGACTGGAACAGGTTAGCCAGCTTCAGCTCTTTTGCCTTGGCCTGATTATCGATGGAGTAATACGTAACATCCGTCATGCCATGTGCTCCGCCCGTATAAATGTATGTTTGTACGGAAAAAGAAACGAGTTTGCCAGCATTGTGTACCTCATAGGAGATGTCGAGTGCGTGAGGGCGGGGCTCCCAGCCGTGTTTTTTCGCTTCTGCCGCATCCTCTTTGCCGGCTTTTTGTCCTTCCGCCAGGCCTGTTTGTGCTTCTTTCAGCAGAGTAGCGTTCAGTTTTGCTTCAAAAGCTTTATCCTTCATCCCGCTAATCACTGGGATGGATACTTTACCTTGAAATTCTTTCGTATCGACCGTAATGGTTTTTGGTGTGAACACGACACCGTTAGCTTGTGGCTTTGGCGCTTGTACAGCAGGCTTTGTGGAGGTTGCAGGTGAAGCAGGTGCTGCAAATACTGGAGCAGCGACGGCTGTTAACAAGACAGCAGTGCCAAGCAGACTGGAAGCTAAGGATTTAAAAGATGACATTTCATTCACGGTCCTTTCGATAAAGGGAAAGTTATTGTTTTGTTTTCGTGTTCATTCTACTACAAGGCAAAGACGGATGAAGTTAAAAAAAGGTAACAATGTTCTCTTTTCCACGCTGTTCAGAAAAGTTATTCACAAGTTACCCACAGCCTGTTGAAAACTTTTTGGTGCACATCTATACTTAAGGCACTCCTTACAAAGAAACGAGCTAGAGAAAGGATTTTTTAACGATGGAAATGAATTTTGTGACAAAAGTCTGGTCTGTGGATAACGATGTGGAAAATCAGCATAGTTGTGCACAGATTGTGGATGCGGCCCGTTTTCTTCGAGAAGGGGCAGTTGTCGCGTTTCCCACAGAGACGGTTTACGGCTTGGGAGCGAATGCATTATTAGATGAAGCAGTGGAAAAAATATTTACAGCAAAAGGCAGACCCAGCGATAATCCGCTGATTGTACATATTGGGGCGTGGGACCAGTTGTCCACAGTAGCAAGTGAGGTTCCGGAGAAAGGGAAAAAGCTGATGGAGGCGTTTTGGCCTGGACCGTTGACGGTGATTTTGCCAAAAACGGATCAGGTAGCTTCGCTGGTAACGGCAGGATTGGATTCAGTCGGGGTTCGCATGCCTGATCATCCGATTGCCTTGGCTTTGATCAAGGAAGCGGGGGTACCGATTGCAGCTCCGAGTGCCAATCGCTCTGGACGTCCGAGTCCAACGACTGCGGCGCATGTATTGGCTGATTTGGATGGACGCGTAGCAGGTGTGGTCGATGGTGGGGCAACAGGTGTTGGGGTAGAGTCTACTGTTATTGATGTAACGCAGGACCCGCCCATGATTTTGCGCCCAGGCGGCATCACACGAGAGCAAATGGAACCAGTGATTGGCTACGTGGAGCTCGATCCATCTTTTCAAGTGGGAGCAGCCGAGGCACCGCGCTCTCCAGGGATGAAATATACGCATTACGCTCCTGAAGGGGAAATGTGGTTAGTATCAGGAGAGAGTGAGAAAGTTCGGGCGAAAATGGAAGACATGCTGCAACAGGCGAAGCAGCACGGTCAAAAAACGGGTGTGCTGGCAACGGAAGAAATAGCTCCCTTTTGGCAAAGTCACGCCGCGGCAGATGTCGTTTTAGTGATCGGATCACAAGCGGATCTGGAAGTGGTTGCCCAACAGCTTTATGCTGTGCTGCGAGAATTCGACGATCAAGAAGTACAGTATATTGTCGGTGAGACTTTCCCGCGAAACGGGTTGGGTATGGCCGTAATGAATCGCTTGGAAAAGGCTGCTGGAGGCCGTGTTTTGTCCGTGTAAACCTGTCCTAAACTCCCCCTTGTCCGCATAAGGTGAAGAGACGGGAGGGGAGCTGCTTGGACCAGGTGTTATTCCAATGGGGGCAATTTTTGACGTTGCTCATTATTGCTTTCGCCTTAAGTATGGATGCCTTTTCGTTAGGAATTGGCGTAGGGATGGTCGGGATTCGGTTACGAGAGATTATCAAAGTAAGTATCACCATCGGACTGTTTCACATTATGATGCCGATCATCGGGATTGTCGTTGGAGCGTACTTGTCCGATTTGGTTGGAGATATAGCCGTGTTTATTGGCGGCGGTGTCCTGATGATCATCGGCTTGCATATGCTATGGAACGGCTTCGTTCAAGGGGATCAAAAAAGTGTATTGAAGACAAAAGGGTTCGGACTGATGCTCTTTGCTTTTAGTGTCAGCCTGGATGCTTTCACCGTCGGTTTCTCGTTCGGCTTGATCGAGGTCAATAGAATTTTGGCCATCTCCCTTTTTGGATTAATGGGTGCCACCATGTCCTACTTCGGTTTATTGTTAGGCAGGAGTGTGGGAGGGTGGCTTGGGGATTATAGCGAATTAGTAGGTGGACTTATTTTGTTTGGTTTTGGGTTAAAATTTATGATATAACCGGACTGATTAATAGGAGAGGAGGAACGATACGTGAAACGGATACTTTTCGTCTGTACAGGAAATACGTGCCGAAGCCCAATGGCAGAAGCGATGTTCCGTTCGAAGACAGACGGGCAGGGACTTGAGATACGCTCAGCTGGCGTGGCGGCATTTGCCGGTCAGGATGCCTCCTTGCACGCCAAACAAGTATTAGAAGAACGAGGAATTGCCCACGATCATAAGTCCAGCAAGGTAGACGAAGGGTTGATTGAATGGTCTGATGTCATTTTGACGATGACACACGGTCACAAGCGCGCGATCTTGACGTATTTCCCCTCAGCGGCTGAAAAGGTACATACCCTGCAGGAGTTCGTTGGGGTAGAAGGCTTTAGTGATATTGCTGATCCATATGGGGGATCACTGATGGATTATCGCAGGTGTGCCGAAGAAATCGAAGAGTCACTGGAGAGACTCTCTATGATGCTCAAGGACCCAGGTCTTCGTAAATCAGTGGATGAATAGGGTGCTGGTGTATAGCCAGGGCCTTGTTTTTTGTGAGAGTACGAACGATTTTTTAGTGGTTTGATAAAAATGTTCACTTTTTACTTATTGTTTTTTGATGTATACTAGACGAAGATTATGAGACAAGCGAGGGATGACAGATGAAAGTAGCACTTGCTGCTGATCACGGTGGATACAAGCTAAAAGAGGAGATCAAGACTCTGCTGGCCTCCATGAACATCCAGACGGAAGACTTCGGCTGCACCTGCGAGGAATCGGTTGATTATCCCGATTATGCTTTGCCGGTAGCGGAAAAGGTGGCAGCGGGGGAGTTTGATCGAGGCATTCTCGTTTGCGGAACAGGTATTGGTATGTCGATCGCAGCCAACAAGGTTCCAGGCATCCGTTGTGCACTTGTGCATGATACGTTTTCTGCACGCGCTACCCGTGAGCATAACAACACCAATGTGTTGGCGATGGGTGAGCGGGTCATTGGACCGGGTCTTGCGCTTGATATCGTGAAAATTTGGTTGGAAACAGAGTTTCAAGGTGGTCGCCACGAGCGCCGTGTGGAAAAGATTTCCCAAATTGAAGCGAAGCATGCGGGAGTGAAGTAAGTGGATTTATCCGCTATCGAAAAACAAATCAGTGACATTGTCGAAGAAGTAGTCGATATGGCAGAGCTGAAAGCTGGACAACTCATGGTGGTTGGGTGCAGTACCAGCGAAGTACTTGGGGAGCATATCGGTAAAGCTGGCAGCCAAGACGTAGCGAAAGCTCTGTATCGTGGGATTCAATCTGTTGTAGAGAAGCGCGGCTTTGCTGTTGCCTTTCAATGTTGTGAACATTTGAACAGGGCTCTGGTCGTCGAGCGTGAGGTTGCATTGCGATACGGACTGGAAGAAGTCTCGGTTGTTCCCGTTCCGACTGCTGGTGGCTCTATGGCTGCGCATGCATTTACACAGTTCACGGATGCAACCGTTGTGGAGCATATTCGCGCGCACGCAGGCATTGATATCGGCCATACGCTTATCGGCATGCATCTGAAGCATGTGGCAGTACCGGTGCGTCCGACACAGCGTCTCGTTGGACAAGCACATGTTACGGCAGCGCGTACGCGCCCCAAGCTGATTGGCGGACCGCGTGCCGTGTATGAGAAGACACCACCGAATGAAAGCTGCACGTAAAAGAGGAGGAGAAACTATTATGCTAGATTTTTTGCGTAATCAAGATCCACAAGTAATGGAAGCCGTTCAACTGGAGCTCGGGAGACAACGCGACAAGATTGAGCTGATTGCTTCTGAAAACTTCGTAAGCCGCGCAGTTATGGAAGCAATGGGAACCGTTTTGACGAACAAATACGCAGAAGGATATCCAGGTCGTCGCTATTACGGTGGTTGCGAGTATGTGGATATCGTGGAAAATATCGCGCGCGACCGCGTAAAAGAAATTTTTGGCGCAGAGCATGCAAACGTACAACCACACTCCGGTGCTCAGGCGAACATGGCTGTATACTTCACAATTCTTCAGCCTGGCGACACTGTACTGGGAATGAATCTGTCCCACGGTGGTCACTTGACGCATGGTAGTGCAGTAAACTTCTCCGGTACTCTGTACAATTTCGTTGATTATGGGGTAGACGAAGATACTCACCTGATCAACTATGAAGTTGTTCGTGCAAAAGCATTGGAGCACAAGCCAAAACTGATCGTTTGTGGTGCGAGTGCCTACCCGCGTACGATTGATTTTGCCAAGTTCCGTGAAATCGCGGATGAAGTGGGCGCATACTTCATGGTGGACATGGCGCACATCGCTGGTCTGGTTGCGGCAGGTCTGCATCCAAACCCAGTACCGCACGCGCATTTCGTTACTTCTACGACGCACAAGACTCTGCGTGGACCACGTGGCGGTTTGATTTTGTGCAAGGAAGAGTTCGCGAAAGGCATCGACAAATCCGTGTTCCCAGGCGTTCAAGGTGGTCCGTTGATGCACGTGATCGCAGCAAAAGCGGTTGCTTTCGGCGAAAACCTGCAACCAGAGTTCAAGGATTACGCAGCTCGCATCATCAAGAATGCACGTGCATTTGCGGAAAGCTTGACTGCTGAAGGTCTGACGCTTGTTTCCGGCGGAACGGATAACCACCTCGTTTTGGTTGATGTAAGCAAAATCGGCCTGACAGGTAAAGTGGCTGAACATCTGTTGGACGAAGTAAGCATTACCACGAACAAAAATACCATTCCTTACGATACACAAAGTCCGTTTGTTACAAGCGGTGTGCGCATGGGTACGCCAGCAGTAACAAGCCGCGGTTTTGATGAGGAAGCGATGAAGGAAGTAGCAGCGATTATCGCTCTGACATTGAAAAATCCAGAGGATGCTGCGAAGCACGAGGAAGCACGTCAACGTGTGGCAGCTTTGTGCCAACGTTTCCCGATGTACGAAGGATTGAATATCTAATCAAGGCAACGAGAAGCAGACCCAGTGGAAATTTTCCTATACGGGTCTGCTTTTTTTCACTTCTCGGCTGTAGATAGGGATCGAGGATGCGAAAAAGTACGAAGATTAGGCAAATTGACGGAGCCACTCTCACCAGCTATTATAGAAAGGATGTATTGATAGGGAAACGGAGGAAATGACATGAGCCGTGTATATGTGTTTGACCATCCGCTGATTCAGCATAAAGTTACGTATATTCGTGACAAGAATACAGGGACCAAGGAATTTCGCGAACTGGTAGATGAAGTGACTACTCTGATGGGCTATGAAATTACCCGTGATATGCCGTTGGAGCAAACCACCATCGAAACACCAGTGGCTACCTGTCAGTCGAATGTAATTGCTGGTAAAAAAGTAGGGTTGGTACCGATTCTGCGTGCTGGTCTTGGTATGGTGGATGGCCTGATGAGGCTGATTCCTGCTGCCAAAGTAGGACACGTAGGTCTTTACCGTGATCCGGAAACCCTGCAGCCTGTTGAGTATTATGTGAAGCTGCCATCTGATGTTGCTGAGCGTGAGTTGATCGTAACTGACCCGATGCTGGCGACTGGTGGCTCTGCTGTTGCCGCTCTTACTGCTTTGAAAAAACGTGGAGCGAAAAACTTGAAACTGATGTGCCTCATCGCTGCTCCAGAAGGAATCAAGCTAGTTCAGGACGAGCATCCTGATGTAGATATTTACGTAGCGGCTGTTGATGAATATTTAAACGACCATGGATATATCGTGCCAGGCTTGGGCGATGCGGGTGACCGCTTGTACGGCACGAAGTAGTCGGAGAGGGAAAAACGGATGAAAACTGTAAAAGTAATGACGGTATTCGGCACACGTCCAGAAGCGATCAAAATGGCGCCGCTTGTCCATGAATTGAACAAGTACAGCGAGCAGATCGAATCGGTCGTTTGCGTGACGGCCCAACATCGTCAAATGCTCGATCAGGTTTTGGACATTTTTGATATTCAACCAGACATTGATTTGAACATCATGAAGGATCGCCAAACGCTGGTGGGTGTGACCACTCGTGCATTGGAGAGTCTGGATGAAACGATGAAGGAAGTTAAACCGGACATTGTCCTCGTACACGGGGATACGACAACCACTTTTGTTGCGAGTCTGGCTGCTTTTTACAATCAGGTAGCGATCGGACACGTGGAAGCGGGCTTGCGCACATGGGACAAGTATTCGCCGTTCCCGGAAGAGATGAACCGTCAGTTGACAGGTGTAATGGCTGACCTTCACTTCTCTCCGACCGATGGATCGGCTGACAATCTTCGTCGCGAAGCAAAGCCGGAAGAGAGCATCTACGTGACAGGAAACACAGCGATTGACGCGCTGAAAACAACGGTTCGCGAGGATTACACGCATCCGGTGCTAGATCGCGTAGCTGGTCAGAAGCTGGTGCTGATGACGGCACACCGCCGCGAAAATTTGGGCGAGCCGATGCGCCGTATTTTCCGTGCAGTTCGAAGACTGGTGGACGAGCATCCTGAGATTGCGGTTGTGTATCCGGTTCACTTGAATCCTGCTGTACAAGAAGTGGCGCAGGAGATTCTCGGAAACCACGATCGCATTTCGTTGATCGAACCATTGGATGCCCTTGATTTCCATAACTTCGCTCGTCGTGCCCATCTCATCCTGACCGATTCTGGCGGGGTGCAGGAGGAAGCGCCGTCTCTTGGCGTACCAGTCCTGGTTCTGCGCGATACGACAGAACGTCCTGAGGGGATTGAAGCAGGCACGTTGAAGCTCGTGGGAACCGACGAAGAGCAAGTTTATGCAATGGCAAAAGAATTGCTGACCAACCAAGCGGCTTACGATGCAATGGCGCACGCTGTCAACCCGTATGGGGATGGCGAGGCTTCCCGCCGTATCGTAGAAGCAATCCTCTATCATTTTGGTTTGCGAGCTGAACAACCAGAGCCTTTCCAACCAGGTCAGTAACATACAGCTAGGAAAACCCGCCAGGTACCGTTCGTCAAAACCGGGCGGGTTTCTTGTTGTAGAGGGATATTTTTGTTTTCGATGACTGACGATTTGGTATGTTTTTCTAATAGAGAATCGAGAGAATTGGCGAAACTATCCATGACCTTTTGCGTCTAATATTTAGCTGCTTGGCTTAGAGGGTAGAAAGACAGAGTTTGGAATACGGAGAGGAGTTACCAACATGAGAGCGCAAAGGATAGTGACGCTGCTCACGGCCACGACTATGGCCTGGGGAGCTTTTGTTCCGTTTGTGCCGTTTGCGACCAATGTCGCACACGCCAGAGCGGAGACCAGTGCATTGAATATGATGTGGCAAACCCCAATTGGTGAGGGGACCACTTTGCAGAAATATACGAAATCATTTGCCAATCAAGTAGTCACGATCATGGTGACCAAGGTTGATCTGAACAATCCTTACGTTGAGGTAAAACCGGTATACGGAACGAAAGGCAAGCTGACTGACAGGCAGACGGTTACACAAATGGCGCGTGAAACAGGAGCTGTATCAGCAATCAATGCCGACTTTTTTAACATGTCGAAGCGGGGAGCGCCGTTTGGCATTGTCATGAAAGACGATGAACTCATTTCTTCCATGGGCTTGGTCTCCTACTGGTACGCCCTAGGTTTGACGGGAGACAAGATGGCCATCGTCGATAAGTTTGGTTTTGGCGGCAAGGTTACTGCTCCTAATGGTGCTACCTATTCGATTCAGGGAGTTAACAAGGAAGAGTACAACCCAAGTGAAGGACGAAAGAGTCACCAGAACCAACTGAACGTCTATACCCCTTCCTTTGGCAAAAACAGCTTGGGGACGATATCGGGCTATAAAGATGTCGTCGAGATTCTGTTTGTAGACAACGTAGCCAAAGAAGTTCGTGTGAATCAACCTGGCGTATACATACCTTACAACGGCTATGTCCTTTGGGGACATGGAGCAGCAGGAGCATTTCTCAAACAAAACTTCCCAGTAGGCGCTACTGCGACAGTTGAATATCAAACGACACCGCAAACCTTCGACTTGAAACATGCGGTGGGTGGCAATGTCATTTTGGTCGATCAAGGGAAAGCACTGTCATCCTTTCAAGCGGACAAGTCCATCACGAACAAAACGGCGCGCACAGCGGTCGGTGTTTCTCAGGACGGAAAGACTTTGTACATGGTCACGATCGATGCGAGCCAAGGCGTTTATTTGGACGAGCTGGCAAAGATCATGGCGGAGCTCGGCTCTTATCGAGCTGTAAACTTTGACGGTGGTGGCTCTACGACCATGGCAGCTCGCATGCTGGGTGAGACACACGCGAATTTGGCGAATAAGCCGAGCGGCGGTGCTGAGCGTCGTGTGCCTACTGGACTGGCTGTATACAACACGGCACCTGCTGGAGAATTGAGAGGCTTCCAAATCGATGTACCGTCAGATGTGCTTATCGGACAAACCATCACGCTCAACGCATCCAAAGGATATGACGTTCATTACCAGCCGTATGCGATCAATGCAGGCGATGTGAGTTGGGATGGTAGTCAGTCCGAAGCGGGAACCGTAAATGGCAAGCAATTCACACCAGCTCGATCCGGCAAGATCACATTGACTGCGCGATTGGGCAATGTGACGCAAAATAAAGATATTCAAGTGATTTCCGGCAACGATGTGCAGCAAATCATCGTTTCGCCGAATCCGATCACGATTGCACCGGGACAATCCCTTAATCTCGATGTCAAAATTAAAACGAAAAAGGGCTCTACCGTACAAGCGACTCCACTTAGCGTAAAAGCGAGTGTCGATTCTTCTGTAGCGACGATTAACGACAATCTGCAACTGGTAGCAGGCAATGAGCCGGGCAACGGAAACTTGACCATTACGTATGATGGCGTGTCGACAACCGTACCATTTGCTGTCGGACAATTTGAGCAGCCATGGCTCACCTTCGATAATCAGGCCGGTATGTACCATGCGGCAAATCCATCCAGCATCAGTTCCGCTGGTTCGTTCGCGCTCGTTTCCGATCAGACATTCCGCACGAAGAAGGCAGCGAAGCTGGTGTACAACTTCTCTGGAGCACCAGCGAACAACATGCGGATTTCGTACGGCGTTCTGGGGGCAAAACCTGTGACCATCCCTGGCAAACCACTCGGATTGGGCTTGTGGGTCAATGGTGACAACAGCGGACATTGGCTCCGTGCAGAAGTAGTCGATGCAAACGGCAAGCCGGTCTACCTCGATCTGGCAAAAGAGATCAATTGGACAGGCTGGAAACAGGTTAAAGGATACTTCCCGAGCAATGTTGCGTATCCGTTGCAACTGAAGAGTGTGTATGTCGTTGACCAAGCCAATGATGGCATTACACATGACAAAGGAACACTGTACATCGACGAATTCTCGCTTCTTTTGGGCAACCAGACAGGTCAACCGAGCGATGTAGCCGTTGTCCCTGAACTGCCAGGTAGCATGTCCCTCGGGGCGGAGCTCGATCTCCATTATTCCCTTGCAAATACTGCACCTTACCTGGATAGTGCGCTGATTGATGTGGAGTCGATCGTGACTCAGCCGATGCCAGGATATGTGCCTGCTGATTATTCGTTTACGATTAAGCCGGGCGAACTAAAAGCAGGACAAGAGGACGCGATTTCCACTTCCTCGATTCAGTTGACCTTGGCACCGAAGCAATGGCTCGCTGGAAAAGGCGTTGGACTACTGTACGTAAACGAAGTGAACAATACATTGGATCCGCTACTGGGAACCATGAATGCTCAAGGTCAGTGGGTATATGAAGTCAATAGCTACGGCAAGTACATTCCGTACTACCTGGACAATGCAGGCACGAGCAGCACTGGATTTACAGATATCGCGAAGCATCCAGCCAAGGCAGAAATCACCTACATGACGGAACAGGGCTACGTGAAGGGTTTGACGGAGACGACTTTCGGCCCAGAGGTTTCCTTGACCAGAGCACAGTTCGTCACCTTGCTCGCGCGCACTTTTGAATGGGAACTTCCATCCTCACCAAAGCTGAAATTCAAGGATAAGGTGCCTTCCTATGCGCAAGGTGCCGTACAGGTAGCTGTTTCCAAGGGCCTGGTGAAGGGGTATAACGATAATACTTTCCGTCCGGATCAGCCGGTGACTCGCGCAGAGGCCGCAGTCATTCTCGATCGTCTCGTGAATAAAAAGGGAGCGACGAAAAAGGTCTCCGATAAAGGGACATGGCCATCCTGGGCATCTACATCCATCAACAACATGGTCGGACTTGGTCTGATTGATCCAGTTGGAGGAAATTATCAGCCGAATAAACCGACGACGAGAGCAGTGTGTGTCGTAGCGCTTTATCGCATTATGCATCAAGATAAATAGAATCGGAATATAAAAGGTCAAGCTTCTCTAACGAAGAGGAGCTTGACCTTTTTCTGTCGATAAGAATTTATAAAATTCATATCGACAGAAGGGCCGAGTTTTCTAATAGATAGGCCTTCCAAGAGAAGAAAAAGCGCAGGGCTCGTAGACCTTGACACGCCTACCCAGTCGGAACTTCCAAAAGGAGACCACGTTTGTCGACCACTTCTTCCTTGAGAAGCCTCCGCCCGTAGGGTGGCTTTGGCTCGACGGTCCCCTTTTGGAAGTGGAGACGGACAGTGAATCCCCCTGCTGGCGTGTCAGAGTCGAAGAGAACTGTGCTTTTTCTTCTCCTCCACTATGTTGACTCAAACTAGAAGGACCTTCTTAGATCTTGCTAATTTTTCAAAGTCAGAAAAAATCTTTGCCAAAATAGGTTAACCAATTTAAAATAAAGGTTAACAAATATATGTTAACCAAGGTTGTGGTTTGGTTGTTAAATAGTTATGCAGAGCTCTCTGCCAAAAATAAGCAATACGTTTGGCATCCCTTCACCCAAATGAAAGACTATGTCGCACAGGAGCCACTAATTATTGCGAGAGGAGAAGGGATCAAGCTGTTCGACGTGAACGGCAAGGCTTACTACGACGGTTTTTCCTCTGTGTGGTTGAACGTCCATGGCCACAATGTTCCCGAGCTGAATCAGGCGATCACGGAGCAGCTCGACCAGATTGCCCACTCTACCTTGCTTGGCATGGCAAACGTCCCATCCATTCTATTAGCGGAAAAGCTGATCCAACTCGCTCCAAAAGGACTGAGCAAAGTCTTTTACTCTGACAACGGGGCAACGGCGGTCGAAATCTCACTGAAAATGGCGTTCCAATACTGGCAAAATCGCGGGCAGACCGGCAAGCATTCGTTTATCACGATGAACAACGCCTATCACGGCGATACGATTGGAGCCACCAGTGTGGGAGCCATTCCTCTCTACCATCAGGTCTACAAACCACTGCTCTTTTCTCCACATGTCATTCCATACCCATATCCATACCGGCAAGGCGGCGAAGAAGCAGCCGTTCAGGCCACATTGAGCAGTCTGGAGAGTTTGCTTAAGGAAAAAGCTCATGAGATTGCGGCGATGATCGTGGAGCCTGTCGTGCAGGGAGCAAGCGGCATGATTATCATGCCGGACGGTTGTTTGAAAAAAATCGCGGAGCTGTTGCGCGCCTATGATGTATTGCTGATCGCAGACGAAGTAGCGACAGGATTTGGACGCACGGGCAAAATGTTCGCTTGTGAGCATGATGGGGTCGTGCCAGACATCATGGCGGTCGCAAAAGGGCTCACGGGAGGGTATTTGCCAGTAGCGGCTACCTTAGTAACCGAGCAAATTTATGATGCCTTTTTCGCTGACTATGAGGAACAGAAAACTTTTTTCCACGGACATTCGTTCACGGGAAATCCACTTGGCTGTGCAGTTGCTCTCGCCAACCTGCGATTGATGGAGGAGCGAGGAGTCGTTCAACAAGTAGCACAAAAAGCAACCGATCTGGATCAATTGTTAAAGCCACTTCGCGACCTGCCTCATGTAGGGGAAATCCGGCAAAAAGGCTTGATGGCGGGAATTGAGCTGGTTCGGGATAAAGGGACCAAGGAGCCTTATCACTGGAATGAGCGGATCGGTGTGCGTGTCTGTCAGATAGCGAGAGAAAAAGGGCTTTTGACACGACCGTTGGGCAACGTCATCGTTTTTATTCCACCGCTTGTATCTACAACTGAAGAATTAGCTGACATGGTTCGGATTTTAACGGAATCGATTCAAGATGTAACGACAGGTGATACGGAGGAGTAATAGATATGGCTGATCGACCCTTTTCCGGATTGTTCATCACAGGGACAGATACAGGGGTAGGCAAAACGGTTGTGACTGGCGGAATCGCATCCGTGTTGCGTGAGACAGGAGTGGACATAGGGGTTTGGAAGCCAGTCCAGTCAGGAGCACGAGCACATGATGAGGGCAGTGACGCATTGCAATTGAGGTCGTGGAGCGGAGTTCCTGACGCGTGTGAGGAGATAGCCCCGCTCTGTTTTGAGGCACCGCTTACCCCTTTTCTGGCTGCGGAAGCAGAGGGGAAAAGCTTGACTATGGAGGACGTAATCGCTTGCGGGCGACCCCTGATGGAACGTTATCCGGCACTCCTTGTCGAAGGAGCAGGTGGTCTGATTGTTCCATTGACACCAACCGAAACGATGGCGGATCTTGCTGCTCGACTGAACCTGCCAATGCTCATCGTGGCACGGGCTGGGCTCGGCACGATTAACCATACGCTCTTGTCCGTTTGGTATGCACGGGAACTCGGGATCGAGGTTGTAGGTGTCATCCTGAATCAAAACAATTCAGCTGGCGTCACCGATGAGAGTGTTAAAACAAACGCGAGCATGATTGAGAGCTATGGGGGAGTTCCCGTATGGGGCGTGCTTCCATGGATAGACCAACCGCTAGAGCGTCAGCAGTTGACACAGCTGATCCAAGAGTGTGTAGACATCGGACAGTTGTGTCAGTGGAGCCATAAATAATAAGAAGGGGAGACGAGAAAATGAAGCAAAGCACCTGTCTGGATTGGAAGGGATACTCTCATAAAGCGATTATCAAAGAAGAGTTCACGCAGGAAGAGGCAATGAAGGTATTGCAAGCGCCTGATGATGAGCTGCTGCTGGTCATGAACGAAGCTTTTCGGGTCAGAAGGCACTTTTTCGGAAAAAAGGTCAAACTGAACATGATCATTAACGCCAAGAGCGGCCTTTGCCCGGAGGATTGCGGTTACTGCTCGCAGTCGATTGTTTCGAACGCTCCCGTATCCAAGTACACGATGCTGGACAAGGAGACATTGCTCGCAGGTGCGCAAGAAGCCATGAATCGAAAAGCAGGTACATACTGTATTGTCGCCTCAGGTCGTGGTCCCACGGAAAGAGAGCTGGGTCAGGTCATCGAGGCAGTCAAAGAAATCCGCGAGACGATGCCGCTGAAAATTTGCGCGTGCTTAGGGATATTAAGCGACGAACAAGCAACGCGCCTAAAAGATTCTGGTGTTCACCGCTATAACCATAATCTCAACACGAGTCGCAATCATTACGAAACGATTACTACGACACATACGTACGATCAACGTGTACAGACAGTCGATACCGCGAAAAGAGCAGGGATGTCGCCATGCGCAGGCGTGATCATCGGCATGGGGGAGAGCGATGAGGAGATCGTCGAAATGGCATTTGCCTTGCGCAATCTCGACGCAGATTCCATCCCGATCAATTTTTTAAATGCGATTCCCGGAACCCCGTTGGAGGATAAAGGACGCACTCCGGCAATGAAGGCTCTTCGTGTTCTCGCCTTGTTCCGATTTATTTGCCCGGATAAAGAAATTCGCGTTGCGGGTGGTCGCGAAGTGAATTTGCGCACCTTGCAGCCGCTTTCCTTGTATGCAGCCAACTCGTTGTTTGTTGGCGACTATTTGACGACGCCCGGGCAGGAAATTACGACAGACCACCAGATGATTGAAGACCTCGGGTTTGAAATCGAGCTGTGTGCGCTGTAGGACAGTAGGTATACCATGAACACGCGATACACATGGCTGGAAGAAGAATACGATTCGTTGCGGAAACAATCGCTGGCAAGAGAATGGAACACCGTAGAGTCAGCCAGTGATCGCGCAGGCACCTGGATTCAAGTCGAAGGGAAACCATTATTAAACCTGTCATCGAACAACTATTTGGGCTTGGCCCATGATCAACGTATCGTGGAAGCTGGCAAGAAGGCGGCAGAGGAATGGGGGGCAGGAGGAACTGCCTCTCGTCTCGTCCATGGCAACTACGCGTTATACGACGAGCTGGAACAACAATTGGCGGCGTGGAAAGAAAGAGAAGGGGCGCTTGTCTTTGCAAACGGCTATCAGGCAAATACGGGGGTAATAGCAGCACTTGCCGGAAGAGGTGACGCTGTTTTTAGTGATCGGTTGAATCACGCCAGCATCGTCGATGGGATCGTGCTCAGTCGGGCGGAGCATTTTCGGTACAGACATAACGACATGGAGCATCTGGAATTTTTGCTGAAAAAGCACCAGGATGCAAGACGGAAGTGGATCGTCACGGACAGCATATTCTCCATGGATGGTGATAAAGCTCCCCTACTTGAATTAGTACAACTGCGAGATCGTTACGATGTCATGCTGATGGTTGACGAAGCCCATGCAGGGGGAGTGCGTGGTGAAGAAGGGCAGGGCTTGTGCCACGAGCTGGGCATCGCCGGACAAGTCGATGTTTTGATGGGGACCTTCAGCAAGGCATTTGGTGTTTATGGGGCATACGTATGCGCAGATGAGATCATCATTCGTTATTTGATGACAAAAGCGCGCTCGCTGGTGTATTCCACATCCCTTCCCCCTGCTGTGATTGGCTCAAATCTGGCGGCGTTGTCTTTGGTACAAACAGAGTCTTGGCGAAGAAAAGCGGTGAGGCAGAATGCGCTCGTGTTTCGCCAATTGCTTCGCTCACGCGGATTTACCGTAGACGAAGAAGATACGCCAATCATCCCGCTCACGTTAGGAGAGAATGAATGGACTTTGCAGTTTAGCAAAAGACTTCGGCAGCGCGGGATTGCAGCAGTGGCGATTCGACCGCCTACCGTGCCAGCAGGAACCGCGCGTATCCGTTTTACGGTGATGGCTGCCCATACGCGCGAAGAGCTGGAGTGGGCTTGCGAGCAAGTGAGCGAAATCAGGGACGAGCTTCATAAAGGAGGGACGATAACGTGAGAAAAGTGATGCTGTGGCTAACCGGATGGGGAATGTCGGAATGCAGCTGGGATGCTGTTCGCTCACAATTTCCTTCCTATCGGCACATCATTCCTACTTATTCGGACGTCACTGACTCCTTGCAATTTTACGAGAGAGTAGAAGAGGAAGTCCGATCTCTGTCAACGCAGGAGCTGATTGTAGTGGGGTGGTCCTTGGGAGGGATGCTCGCAATACGCCTCGCTGCCCAGTACCCAGTCTCAGGACTTGTTTTGATCGGCACCACAGCACGCTTTACCAGCGAACAGCATGACCTTCGCAAAGGGTGGCATCCTGTTGTTTTGCAAAGGATGAAAAGGCAGCTTTCCGTAGCACGCGAGCGGGTAATGGACGCATTTGTTGAACAGATGCTAACACCAGGAGAGCGTAAGCAAATAGGCTTGCACGTGGGGGTGGATAGCCAGATGTGGAGTACGGCAGCGTTGATTGCGGGCTTGACCTATTTAGAAGAAGAGGATTGCCGCCCGTTCCTGTCCTCCCTGACTTCTCCCACTCTCGTCATTCACGGAACGGAGGATGCTATCTGTTCACTCGCAGCCGGAGAAGAACTGGCGAGTAGCCTTGCAGGTGCCAATTTCGTGCAAATTCCTGACTGTGGTCATGCTCCGCATGTATTTGTTCCGGAGGTTGTAGGAGATTCGCTAAAGAGGATGGTGGAGCAGCTTGCAGAAGAGAGCAATCAGCAGCCGATTTAGTGAGAAGGCTGTCTCATATGAAAAATACGCATTCGTGCAAAAGAAGATGGCCGATCATTTGAGTCAAATGGTTACAGAAATAACGAACGAGAACGAGGTGCGAAACATCCTAGAGATTGGCTGTGGGACAGGGGGATTAACCCGCGTCATTCGCAGCCATTTTTCTGATGCCCATTACGAAGCAGTAGAGATTGCGTCAGGTATGCTGGAGCAAGCGAAGAACAATCTGGAGCAGCACGGCCTGATTTGCTCATTTTTTCAAGCAGATGCCGAAGAATGGGTATGGGAACAACAGGCGAAGTCAAAGGATTTGATGGTTTCAGGAGCGTGTTTTCAGTGGTTTGCCAAGCCAGCGCATACGCTAAAAGGATTGGGAAGAATCCTGAAGCACGGAGCACCTTTGGTTTTTTCAACATTTGGACCCGATACGTTTTGGGAGCTGCATGAATCGTTTGCAAATGCTCATGCGATTTTGGGGGAAAAGGGGGTACGCCATGGCTTGGAGTTTCTCTCCGCACGTGATTGGCACGAGCTATTGGAGCAAGCAGGGTTTACGGATATAGAGGTGATGAGGAAATATGAGCGGCTAACTTACCCGGGTGTACGGGATTTCTTGCATGCCGTGAAAGCAGTGGGCGCCAGTGCAAGTATGGAGCAAGGGAGCGGTCTGGGACGCAGGAAACTTCTTGCAGAAATGATTCGTTACTATGAGCAGACGTATAAAAGAGAAACGGGCATCCCTGTCACCTACGAAGTCATTTACGTTCGCGCAGTTTCATCGAGGTAGTGTGCTTTCTATGATTTTTGCTATAGAAATGAGAATGGTTATCAAATAGAATGAAAAGAAGAACGATGGGAGGGCTATCAAGGAGTTGAGTGTGGAACAATGAACGTGGATGATCATATTTTTCTATGGAATCAGGCAAGTGTACGATTACATGATGTACGGCATATCGTCATGCGAGCCGGAGAGCAGCTGCGATCCTATCAATTGCCAGCTAGTGCCTTTCTATTTTCGGTGAGAGGCAGTGGCCTGATTCGTCTTGACGGGAATGTGCATGCTATCAAGAATTGCTATATGGCCCATGCTGGCAAAGGTACATACGTGGATATCGAGGAAATAAAGGATGAGCTGGAATACTATTTGATTTTGTACAAAGCTCATTTGCCGTTGCCTTGTCGGCAGGAGCTGCTACGTTTACTGGAGAAAACACAACCTTTTCACATCCAATACGGCTTTACCCCCATGCATCAGGCAAATGTATTTGTCGCAATATCACGCATGCAGCAAGCGTGGAATCAGAATGGCAACCTGGACAAGCTGCGAGCCAAGGCCCTGCTATATCAATTCGTATGTGAGCTAATGGCACAGATGCAGTCGCAAGGAATCGGGGTAACGGTACCGAATTTGGTTGCTCAGGCCGTCAGGTATATCGAGGAGCATTACGGAGAGACATTCACCCTCGATGATCTTTCCACGCTCTTAAACTGCAGCTCCCGATCCCTGCAACGCACCTTTAAAGCCCAGCTAGCGGTCGGCCCTATCGACTATCTGATTCAGGTGCGCATTCAAAAAGCGCAGGAACTGCTACGTCAAACGAATTTGGGACTAAAAGAGGTAGCGGAATCAGTAGGGTATACAGACAGCTATTATTTCAGTCGTATCTTTAAAAAATATACAGGCTTCTCCCCGTCTGCGTATAAGGTAAATCCGCTGACATCGGAAATTCGTCGCCAAAGTCCATTACTCTTGTCGCGATATTCCATTGCTGGTCAAAAGCTATGGAAATATAATGATCACATTGAAAATGAAAATCACTCGCACCCAAGAGATGGAGGAGCCGTACCGATGTATAAGAGTACAAAAGCGATGCTGGCGTTGAACCTGATGCTGAGCCTTACCTTGCTGCTGGGAGCCTGCTCAGGCGGCGGTACGAATACGAGCAATTCGGGGAGCGCAGCAACAGGCGCTTCGAATCAGGTAGCGACACAGTCGAATACCACGCAAACTAGCGCGAATCAAGAAGTGAAGAAAAGTGAGACGCGTACAATCAAGCACATGAAAGGCGAGCTGACGCTTGATTTTAAACCAGTCAGAATCGCTGTGCTGGATACGCAATACGCAGATCAAATGATTGCCTTGGGCGAGCTGCCTGCAGGTAGTGTCATTACAACGGGGGACGGTTCGAAGTTTCCAGAGTATCTCATGGACAAGCTAAAAGATGTTCACGTACTCGGAACAAAAGACGAGCCCAATTCAGAAGCGGTAGTTGCTATGGAGCCTGACTTGATCATATGCACGGAGTTTCAAGATAAAATCTATGATAATTTGAACAAAATCGCTCCAACCATCATGTTTGACCGAAACGAAGACTGGCGAGAGACGCTGATTACCTTCGGAAAAATTCTCGAAAAAGAACAAGAAGCTGAGCAGATCGTAAAGGACTACCAAGAGAAAACGAATAAATTGAAAGCAGAGCTCGCAACCAAGCTCAAGGGTGAGTCTGTCGCACTTATTCGTCCTCGTGACAATGCAATTCGTCTGCACACAGTTGAACACCGTACGGCTGCTATCTTGTATTCCGATTTGGGACTGACTCCTCCCAAGCCAGCGATGGATAAATCAGATACAGCTACGATGATTTCTCTGGAAGTGTTGCCAGAGGTAAATGCCGATCACTTATTTGTTGTAACGGACAAAGCGAATCAAGCATTAACGGACGAATACAAGAACACTTCTATTTGGAAAGGGCTAAAAGCAGCCAAGGAAAATAAGGTGTACGAGGTAAACACAACCGTGTGGATCGCCTACTACGGTCCGATTGCCATCAACAATATCGTCGATGAAATTGCAGAAGCACTTCTATAAATCATTCAAACCGTCACTCTCTTCTCCTAAGAGCAGTGACGGTTTTTTCATGAACAGGAAAAGAAAGCGATTTCCTGGCAGGAATTATCATGAAAAGATGGAATCTTAAGAAGGTTGCCTATCCTGTGTATTCGAGGGGTGTGTGGAAGATGAGTCAAAGAGAAATCGTCATTGCGAGTGCTGTGCGCACTGCTATAGGTAGCTTTCAAGGAACGCTTGCAGGTGTCAGCGCGACAAAGCTTGGCGGAATTGTACTGGAAGCAGCGCTAGAGCGTGCAGGTGTTTCCAAGGATGTGGTCGATGAAGTGATTATGGGGAATGTACTGTCAGCAGGCTTGGGTCAAAACCCGGCGCGCCAGGCTTCTATTCACGCGGGCCTTGCTCATGAAGTCCCCTCCCTGACTATCAACAAGGTTTGTGGCTCAGGTCTAAAAGCCGTTCATTTGGCCGTTCAGTCAATCCTTGCAGGTGAGGCAGAAGTTGTCTTGGCTGGCGGGATGGAAAATATGAGCCAGGCACCATACTTAATGGAAGGTGCGCGCTCAGGCTATCGCATGGGAGATCAGAAGGTAGTAGACTCTATGATTCGCGACGGGCTGTGGTGTGCTTTCAACGACTACCACATGGGCATTACAGCGGAGAATCTTTGCAGCAAATATGAAATCGGACGCGAAGAGCAGGATGAATTTTCTGCGTGGAGCCAGGAAAAAGCTCAACAAGCGCTCGCTAGTGGTCGTTTTCAAGAAGAAATCGTGCCGGTTCCGATCCCGCAGCGAAAGGGTGATCCGGTGCTTTTTGCTGTAGACGAATTCCCTCGTGCTGGTGTGACAGCCGAAGCGCTAGGCAAGCTGAAGCCTGCATTTAAAAAGGATGGAACCGTGACAGCTGGGAATGCATCCGGCATCAACGATGGAGCCGCCGCTCTCCTGATTATGACACGCGAGAAGGCAGAAGAGCTGGGAGTGAAGCCTCTTGCCCGTATCGTAGCCAATGCGAGTGCAGGTGTTGATCCGAGCATCATGGGGTACGGTCCTGTTCCTGCGACCAAGCGCGTACTGGAAAAAGCGGGTCTGTCGATTGCTGACATCGATTTGATCGAAGCAAACGAAGCTTTTGCCGTCCAATCACTGTCTGTTGGCAAAGCACTGGGCTTTGATCGCGAGAAGCTGAATGTCAACGGCGGAGCCATCGCTTTGGGACATCCAATCGGTGCGAGTGGCGCGAGAATTTTGGTCACGCTCGTGCATGAATTGCAAAAGCGTGAAGGGGCAAAATATGGGTTAGCGACTCTTTGCATTGGTGGGGGACAAGGCGTCTCCACAATTGTCGAGAAAATTTAATTTTTAAATTGTGAACGCTTTGTGTACACAGAAACGCTTGCGTTGACAAAGGGAATAAATCTTCGTTAATATGGATGAGGGCATTTGGAAATTGTGTGCCCTCTCCTTATGTGAAAGGAGAAGGATAAACTGGCGAAACTTGACAATCCATGGCGAGCACTTGGTTTGGTCAGCGTACTTGGTCTTGACTTTGCCATTTGTGTGGTTGCCGGTTTTATGATCGGCAGATACGCGGATCGCCTACTAGCGACTGATCCTTGGTTCTTGCTTATCGGCTTGATTACAGGGATTGCGGTTGGTGTATACACTGTCTATCGACTCATTCGCCCGTATCTTTAGGGGGTGACGAACGATGGAAGCGTTTGCTTTAGCGATGCGAAAGACTTTTCGCTATTCTTTATGGTGTATGGCATTGTTTGTGATACTGATGGTTGTATTGCCTGAACACAGGGTATTCTTGCAGAGCTTGTTGCTTGGAACAGTGACAGGAATCATTAATACTAGCGTTCTCGCAAGCAAGGTCTGGGTTGTTGGGCAAATGGCAGATGACCCTAATGTCAGACCAAAAGGAACGGGCACGATGCTTCGGTTCATGATTGCCGGGCTAGCCGCCTATACTACCTTTCTTTTCCCTCATATTTTCACATTGTCAGGGGTTCTACTTGGGTTGTTTTTGATCCAAGGGATCAGCTATCTACTCGTATTCCGCAATTCAAAATAGATTTGTTACCAGCGTTTCCTTTTAAATGAAGTGATTTTACCAGAGAGCGTTCGATAGCAATGTGTAGACAGAGTTTCGGACAACCTCTATCTATCAATGGAAAGGGGTGAAAAGATGGGTCATCATTATACGTTACGGTTTGGGTTAGGCGGCATGGTATTTGACATCGCTACGATTCTCATGATGGTTCTTACCGCACTGCTTGTGTTTATCTTCCTGTTTGTAATGACACGAAAGCTGGAAACAGGAGTACCTGGTGCTAAGCAAAATGCAGTTGAGTGGATTTTTGACTTTGTCAAAAATGTTACTGCAGGATACATGGATCACAAGAAAGTCATGATGATGATGACGCTTGGTATTACGTTGTTTCTCTACATCTTCATTGGGAACCAGCTAGGTGTTATCGCCAACGTCACCACAGTGCACAAAGGTGAAATCAGCGAAAGTGTTATGAAGATGCTGACGATTGCTCCTACGCCAGAAGCCGAAGCGAAGAAGCGCGAAACCGTTGAGCACGAGCTGGCTGATAAAGGAGCTCATGTAATCTGGTGGAAGTCTCCAACTGCTACACCAAGCGTAACATTTGGTTTGGCGTTGGTAGTGTTGCTCTACTCCCACTACCTCGGTATCAAGAAAAGTCCAGGTGGTTGGTTTAAGCACGTATTCCTCAACCCGATCCACATTCTTGAGGAGTTTATCATTAAACCGTTGACGCTTCCTCTGCGTTTGTTCGGTAACCTCTTTGCAAAAGAGATCATGATTGCCTTCCTGTTGAGTGGGGGAGTTTTGGCCGCGGCACCATTGTTTATCTGGCTCGGCTACTCCGTCTTCGTAGGTGCAATTCAGGCGTTCATTTTCTTGACTCTTTCTATGGTTTACATTTCACAACTTGTGAATGATGAACACTAAAATCTAGTTTTGTTAACAACAATTTAGGGAGGTATTTTTAACATGGAAGTTATGGGTATAGCTATTGCTATGGGTCTTATTTTCGGATTGGCAGCACTTGGTGGTGCTTTTGGTGCAAGTAACGTAATCTCTAAAACAATTGAAGGTGTTGCTCGTCAACCTGAAGCTCGTGGTAACCTGATGGGTATCATGTTCCTCGGTATGGGTCTCGTAGAGGCGATTCCAATTATCGCTGTAGCTGTAGGCTTCATCTTGATGGGTCGTCTGGGTTAAGCGAACAGTTGAACAGTATTAAATAGGCGGAGGGTCACCTTCGCCTATCTTTTAGTAGGGAAAAATCAGGCTTCGGCCACAAGCTTGGCATGGAAGTCTTCTAGTAATAATTCTGGTAAGTACGTAAAGAACTTATTGCAGAATCTTTCGTTTGTCAGGAAGGAGTGAACTAAAAATGGTTGAGTTTGGAGCCGTATCCCTGGAATGGGGCACATTACTACTCCAGGTGATTATTTTCATTTTGCTGTTGATCGTTGTTTCCAAATATGCAACAGGACCGATTGCGAGCGTGTTGGAAAAGCGCCGTGCTCATGTTGAGAACGAGCTCGCCACTGCGGAACGCAACCACAAGGAATCCGAAAAGCTTTTGGCTGAACAACGCCGTCTTTTGGATGAAGCTCGCGCTGAATCTAAAGCGATCATCGACCGTGCTGCAAAGCAAGCGTCTGATGAAGCAAGCAAAATCGTTGCTGAAGCACAAGCAGCTTCTGAGCGCATGAAAGCAGATGCAAGTGCTGAACTGGCTCGTGAAGTAGAAAAAGCAAAACTCGAACTGCGTGAGCAAATGACTGGTCTTTCCGTGCTCTTGGCTTCCAAGATCATTGAGAAAGAACTGGACGAAGCAGCTCAAAAGTCTACTGTTGACAAATTTCTCGCACAAGTGGGAGATCGCCTATGAGTAGCGCAGTAGGAAAACGTTATGCTCGCGCTCTCTTTGAAGTAGCGAGTGAGCGTAGCAAGATTGATCAGGTAGAAGCAGACCTGGGTGCGATCGTGGAAGCGGTTGAAGGCAATGAAGATCTGAAAAAGATCATGCTGCACCCTCACATCGCAGCAGATGCGAAAAGCCAGCTCGCTGACGAATTGTTCAAAAGCCATGTAGGGGAAGAAACCTTTAATTTTCTGAACGTCCTGATTGAGAACGGACGCGAAGTTGATTTGGTTGATATCTACCGTTCTTTTGTACAATTGGCGAACGAAGCTCGTGGATTCGCAGATGCGATTGTGACAAGTGCAAAACCGCTTTCTTCTGAAGAGCAAAATGAGCTGGCTGAGAAGTTCGGCCAAACGCTGAACAAAAAGCTGCGTATGACAGCAGTCGTAGATCCAGCGATTCTCGGCGGCATTATTATCAAAATTGGCGACCGTCTGTACGATGGCAGTCTGAAAACGAAGTTGGAAACCTTTGCGCAGAAGGCGTAAAGTTCGATGGCTTTTAAGAAGTTGGATGAATGGGGTGAATTAAGTGAGTGCAATCAGACCAGAAGAGATTAGCTCCCTCATTAAAGAGCGGATCGCTAACTTTAAATCTGAAATCGAAGTTGTGGATGTAGGCACAGTCATCCAGGTAGGTGACGGTATTGCTCGTGTTCACGGTTTGGAAAAGGCCATGCAAGGGGAGCTTCTCGAGTTCCAAAATGGCGTAATGGGTATGGTACTCAACTTGGAAGAAGATAACGTGGGTGTCGTTATTATGGGACCTTTCCGCGACATTAAGGAAGGCGATACTGTAAAACGTACCGGCCGCGTTATGGAAGTTCCAGTAGGGGAAGCGCTGCTCGGCCGCGTTGTAAACCCACTGGGTCAACCAATCGATGGTCAAGGCCCTATCGCAAACAACGGTTTCCGTCCAATCGAGAGCCCAGCTCCTGGCGTTATGGCACGTAAATCCGTACACGAGCCACTCCAAACAGGTATCAAAGCGATTGACGCGATGATCCCAGTTGGTCGTGGACAGCGTGAGTTGATCATTGGGGACCGCCAAACTGGTAAAACAGCAGTGGCGCTCGACACGATCATCAACCAAAAAGGTAAAGACATGATTTGTATCTACGTTGCAATCGGTCAAAAGCAATCCACCGTTGCTAACATCGTAGAAACTCTGCGTAAAGCAGGGGCTCTGGAATACACAATCATCGTTTCTGCTACTGCGTCTGACCCAGCTCCAATGTTGTACCTGTCTCCTTATACTGGTGTAACAATGGCTGAGTACTTCATGTACAAAGGCGGACACGTTCTGTGCGTATACGATGACCTGTCCAAACAGGCTGCTGCATACCGCGAAATGTCCCTCTTGCTCCGCCGTCCTCCAGGTCGCGAAGCATATCCTGGTGACGTATTCTACTTGCACTCCCGCTTGCTGGAGCGCGCTGCGAAACTGTCTGATGATCTGGGCGCTGGTTCCATTACGGCTCTGCCATTCATCGAAACCCAAGCGGGTGACATTTCCGCGTACATTCCAACCAACGTGATCTCCATCACGGACGGTCAGATCTTCCTGGAGACAGACTTGTTCAACGCAGGTCAACGTCCAGCGGTTAACACCGGTCTTTCTGTATCCCGTGTAGGTGGTTCCGCGCAAATCAAGGCGATGAAAAAGGTAGCAGGTCCACTCAAGCTCGAGTTGGCTCAATACCGTGAGTTGGCTGCGTTTGCTCAGTTCGGTTCCGATCTGGACAAAGCGACCCAAGCTCGTCTGACCCGTGGTGAGCGTTTGATGGAAATCATGAAACAAGGTCAGTTCGATCCAATGTCTGTTGAGAAGCAAGTTGCTTCTATCTATAGCGCAACAAGAGGTTACCTGGATGACATTCCAGTAGCAGACGTGCGTCGCTTTGAGAAAGAGATGTTGTCTTTCTTGGATTCCAACAAACCGCAACTGTTGGAGCACATCCGCACAACGAAAGACCTTCCAGATGAAAAAGAATTCAACGCAGCGATCGAAGAGTTCAAAAAAGGCTTTTCGGTAACTCGCTAATCGTTAACCTGATAGACATCAGATGCATGCCGGGCCATTTGCCCGTGCATGCGTCCTCAAGGTGGTGAAAACGAGTGGCTAAAGGAATACGTGAGATTCGACGCAGTATCAAAAGTAAAAAAGATATGCGCCAAATCACGAAAGCGATGAAAATGGTGGCGGCTGCAAAGCTTCGCCGTAACCAGGATAAAGCTGAGGCGGCACGCCCGTATGCTGACAAGATCCAAGATGTGATCGCTAGCATCGCGAGTGGGAACTCTGGTTCCAAACATCCAATGTTGCAAAATCGTCCGGTGAAAAAGACTGGTTATATTGTCATCACTTCCGACCGTGGACTTGCTGGGGGTTACAATGCCAACATTCTCCGTAAAGTGGTAACTACCATAAACGAGAAGCACAAGTCCAAGGATGAGTACGGTATTTTTGTGATTGGCCGCAAAGGTCGTGACTTCTTCAGCAAACGGAACTACCCGCTTTTGGAGGAAGTTACAGGTCTGCCAGCCAGCCCAGCCTTTGCTGATATCAAGAAAATTGCCGGTGCAGCAGTCCAAATGTTCGAGAATGAGCAGATTGACGAACTGTACCTGTGCTACAACAAGTTCCAAAGTGCAATTTCGCAAATACCTACCGTAAAACAATTGCTGCCATTGGAAGCTCCCGAGAGCAACAATGCGCGCGAATTGAATTACGAGTATGAGCCGTCCTCGGAAGAAGTATTGGCGGATCTGTTGCCCAAATATGCGGAAACACTGGTTTACAGTGCACTCCTCGAAGCAAAAGCTTCCGAAGAAGGTTCCCGTATGACGGCAATGGGCAACGCGACAGACAATGCTACGGATATGATCAACCGTTTAACGTTGAGCTACAACCGTGCTCGTCAGGCAGCCATTACACAAGAGATTTCCGAGATCGTTGCAGGTGCAAACGCACAGGCTTAGTGGCAGCGAATAGCTCCCAATTTAGCTTTACAGGAGGGAAGAAGTAAGATGGCGAATGGACGTGTGGTTCAGGTAATGGGTCCGGTTGTTGACGTCGAGTTCGACCGCGGACACCTGCCTGCCATTTACAATGCGATCAAGATTCAACATAAAGCACAAAGCGCTGGTGAGCGCGACATCAACCTGACAGTTGAGGTTGCTACTCATTTGGGCGATAACTTGGTTCGTACCGTTGCGATGTCTTCCACTGACGGTTTGGTTCGTGGCATGGAAGCAGTTGATACAGGTGCAGCTATCTCCGTTCCAGTGGGCGCAATTACCCTCGGACGCGTATTTAACGTATTGGGTGAGCCGATCGACCTGCAAGAACTTGGTCAAGTAGATCGTCGTGACCCAATTCACCGTAAAGCTCCTGAGTTCGTAGACCAAGCAACGACTGTTGAGATCCTGGAAACAGGTATCAAAGTTATTGACCTCTTGGCTCCGTACATCAAGGGTGGTAAGATCGGTCTGTTTGGTGGTGCCGGTGTAGGTAAAACCGTTACTATTCAAGAGCTGATCAACAACATCGCGCAAGAGCACGGTGGTATTTCCGTATTCGCTGGTGTAGGTGAGCGTACCCGTGAAGGTAACGACCTGTACCACGAGATGAAAGACGCAGGCGTACTGCCGAAAACCGCGATGGTATTCGGTCAGATGAACGAACCGCCTGGTGCACGTCTTCGTGTAGCGTTGACTGGTCTGACTATGGCGGAATACTTCCGTGATGAAGAAGGCCGCGACGTTCTTCTCTTTGTTGATAACATCTTCCGCTTTACTCAAGCGGGTTCCGAAGTTTCTGCTCTCTTGGGCCGTATGCCATCTGCGGTAGGTTACCAGCCAACATTGGCTACCGAAATGGGTCAGCTGCAAGAGCGTATTACTTCCACGAAAAAAGGTTCCGTAACGTCCATTCAAGCGATCTACGTACCAGCGGATGACTACACTGACCCGGCTCCTGCTACTACGTTTGCTCACTTGGACGCTACAACGAACTTGGAGCGTTCCATCGCTGAGTTGGGTATCTTCCCTGCGGTAGACCCACTCGCATCCACTTCCCGTGCTCTGGCTCCTGATGTAGTAGGACAAGAACACTATGATGTGGCTCGTAGCGTTCAAAAAATCCTGCAACGTTACAAAGAACTGCAAGATATCATCGCGATTCTCGGTATGGACGAGTTGAGCGACGACGACAAGCAAGTAGTTGGACGCGCACGCCGCATTCAACGTTTCTTGTCCCAGTCCTTCCACGTTGCCGAGCAGTTCACTGGTAACCCAGGCCAATACGTGCCATTGAAAGAAACCGTTCGCAGCTTCAAGGAAATCCTCGAAGGTAAGCATGACCACCTGCCAGAGGGCGCGTTCCTGTACGTAGGTACAATTGAAGAAGCGGTAGAAAAAGCGAAGAAAATGGCGTAAGACACCCTGGAAAGGGGAGACGAGTAAGTGAGTAAGATGACAGTTGAAGTCGTAACTCCTGAACGGGTTGTCTACAGCGGTCAGGCTGAAATGGTGATTGCTCGCGGCTTGCAAGGGGAAATCGGTATTATGCCGAACCACGTGCCGTTGGTAACCCCGCTGAAAACAGCGCCAGTTCGGATTAAGACAGAAGGCGATAAAGAAGTAAAGATGGCTGTAAGCGGCGGCTTCATGGAAGTTCGCGGCGATAAAGTGACCATCCTTGCTGAAACGGCTGAATTGCCGGGAGACATCGATGTTGAACGCGCAAAGGCAGCGAAAGAGCGTGCTGAAAAGCGTTTGGCTGAGAAATATGCCGAGCTCGACGTCAAGCGTGCAGAACGCGCGCTGCAACGTGCGATGGCACGTCTCGACGTAGCGAAGTAAAGCGTAAGCTTGATATCCCCGCGCCCATGTGGCTGCGGGGATTTTTCGGTTATAAGGCGATGAATGATGAGCCATGGAAATCGGGCATGATATTTCCAGTTGGTAATTGCCTAATGTTTCTGTGTATAATAGACCTAATGCCCTGCCGACGAGCTACGTTAGCATGAAAAACAGCGGGAAAAAGCGGCATTGGCTATTGGGATTAAAGGAGAGTGTAATTGATGCAAACCGTTCGCGATATCCGCCACAATCAAGATGGCGTAGTGATTCCTAGCAGCTTTGCGGCTAATGGCTGGACAAGCGTGCTATCTCATGAAATGAATGTTCTCTTCCAAGCAATGTGCTATGTAGTAACGAAGCATGAGTCAAAAGAAGAAATGAGAAAAGCTTTGGACGAGTTCGATGCATTGAAAGGCACATTCACCGAGCCTGTTCAAGAAGGCTTTAAGTCTGTAGAGGATTTCAAAGGCTACGTAAACCTCTTGAACAGATTCAAAGCGTTCATGAGCCGTTCCGATTATGCCTATCCGGCATCACTTGACGAAGCGATTGAGCTTTTCGTGAAGTGGGGTCTGGTTATCGATAATGGAGATGCTTGGGATGTACCGGTTTATCCATTCCCAGATGCATCTGAGTTGTTCAAGTTGAGTGAAGCAGAATCTCTTGCATTGGCTCATGTTAAACTGGAAGCATTGGTTCATCCGATGTTTAGCCGCCTCGTGATGAAGCTGCATGAGCAAGAAGAAAATACGTTCAGCATGTCCAAAGCAGAAATGAAGCAATTGCTGAACACCAATGATCAGATGCTGGCAGAGGTTCTGATCAAGCTGACTCCATATATGGAAGATGCGATTGAAAATATGCTGGAGATCCCAGAAGAAGAGAAGATGAACTTCACGATTGTATGGGAGCGCATTTACGAGGATTTCCTCGGACAGCAATTTTCAAACAACGTTCAATAATTAAGAGAATATGAGAGCCAGACGGGCATATTCGTTTGGTCATCATACTATGCTGGAAAAACTCAGGGAGAAATCTCTGAGTTTTTCCCTTTATATGGCACAAAAGGAAGGCTTTCGTTAGACACCCTATTGGCAATTTGCTATAATGATAAAGGTATTTTTTTCTAGCAGTATCAATTAGCGACAGCGATCATACCTACACCTTTGATGCTGCGAGCAGTACCCTTTTGAGGGAGTCTCAACTTCTTCTGGAGGACAGCGCAAGACGATTCATACCTTTCTCAAGAGCGGAGGGAACGTGGGTGAGTGACATCTATACCAACAATTATGTGATTGTCGCGATCTTTTTGATTCTTGGTGTGCTGTTGCCCGTTGCTACAGTTAGTTTCGTTGGTCCATTACTTCGTCCAAAGAAACCGACACGGGAGAAGCAAACTACTTATGAAAGCGGTAACATTCCTGTTGGTGACAGTTGGGTGCGTTTCAACGTGAAGTATTACATCTTTGCCCTCATGTTTGTCATCTTTGATGTAGAAACACTCTTTCTGTATCCGTGGGCCGTCGCTTACAAAGAACTGGGGCTCTTTGCCTTAGTCGAGATGGTCATCTTTATATCCTTGCTTATCGTAGGATTGATTTACGCGTGGAGAAAGAAGGTGCTGGAATGGAACTAGACCTGACAAGCATTGCGCCTGAATTGCAAGAGGAATTGAATCGCAACGTCATGTTCACGACATTGGAAACAGTGAAGGGATGGGTTCGTAGCAATTCGTTGTGGCCATTAACCTTTGGCTTGGCTTGTTGCGCGATCGAGATGATGGGAACGGGTGGGGCGCGTTATGACCTCGACCGGTTTGGCGTTATTTTTCGAGCATCCCCAAGACAATCTGATGTCATGATCGTGGCCGGAACCGTCACGAAAAAGATGGCGCCACTGCTGCGCAGGCTGTATGATCAAATGCCTGAACCGAAGTGGGTGATTGCCATGGGCTCCTGTGCGACAGCGGGAGGTCCGTACGTGCGCTCGTACAGCGTGGTAAAAGGTGTAGACCAGATTGTGCCTGTCGACGTATATATTCCAGGTTGTCCGCCTAACCCTGCCGCTTTGATCTACGGAATCAATAAGCTCCAAGAAAAAATCCGTTACGAAGCGAAGACTGGGAAGCAGGTGACCAATCTATGAGCGACGAGAAACGCAAGCCGACGCCAGAGGAAAAGGCAGCGGCAGCAGCTGAAGCCCGTGCCAAGGCCGAAGCATTGCGAAAATTAAGAGAACAGGAAGCGCAGGCTTCCCAAGAGACGAGCCCAGAGAAGGCATCTCAAGAGCCACAAGAGGAAGTCTCTGCTCCGGAAGCAAAACCTGTGTCCGAAATGACACCTGAGGAAAAAGCTGCAGCCAAGAAAGCTGCCGCCGCGGAAGCGATTGCCAAGGCAAAAGCGGCGAAGGAAGCAAAAGAAGCTGCGGAAGCAGAAACTCCAGTTGCCGAGCAACAATCAGAAGCAGTTGCTACACCAGCAAAGTCCGTTTCTGAAATGACGCCGGAAGAAAAAGCCGCAGCCAAGAAAGCAGCAGCGGCAGAAGCAATTGCCAAGGCAAAAGCAGCGAAGGAACAAGCAGAAGCTTCTCCACCACCAGCAAAGCCTGTGTCCGAAATGACGCCTGAGGAAAAAGCCGCAGCCAAGAAAGCGGCTGCCGCAGAAGTATTAGCCAAGGCAAAAGCAGCGAAGGAAGTAAAAGAAGCCGCGGAAAATGGAGCCGATACAGCTGATTCAGATGCGGATGCCAAGGCGAAGGCCGCAGCTGCCGCAAAAGCCAAGGCTGCCGCAGCGGCCGCTGCTAAGGCAAAAGCTGCACGTGAAGCAGGCGGCGATGAATCCGGTGATGACGACGCCAAGGCAAAGGCTGCAGCTGCCGCAAAAGCCAAAGCCGCCGCAGCAGCAAAGGCAAAAGCAGCGCAAGCGACTGGGGATGAGACCCCGGCAGAGGAAGCGCCGAAAGCACCTTCCAAAAACCAGCCCTATCTTGATAAATACGTGTCACGAATTTCCGAAGCATTTGGACAGGAAGTCATCGAGGCTTCGTGCATTAACGAGCTGGGAAAGGAAGTTCCGACTCTCACCATTCAAAACGAGCGTTGGCATCAAGTGGCCCAATTTTTAAGAGATGATGAGCAATTAAGCTTTGAGTATCTGTCCGATCTTCACGGTGTCGATTACGAGGATCGCCTGGAGGTATACTACCACTTTTATTCCTACAAAAATCGCCAAAGCCTGGCAGTAAAGGTCAAAACGAGCAGAGAAGAGTCAAATGTTGCTTCTGTAATGGACCTCTGGCATGGCGCGAATTGGAATGAAAGAGAAACTTTTGACCTTTTGGGTATTCATTTCCCGGGACATAAGGATTTACGTCGAATCCTGTTGCCGGATGATTGGATAGGATATCCGCTGCGCAAAGATTATGTGCAATACGACGAGGAGGTTTAGCAGATGAACCATAACATCCTCACGACTCATGTTGATACCTCTTCTGAAACAGGACTTCGTACGGAAGAGATGTTATTAAACGTAGGTCCACAGCATCCGAGTACACACGGAGTATTTCGCTTGGTAGTAAAAATCGATGGGGAAACCATTAAAGAAGCGATTCCGGTGATGGGTTATCTGCATCGAGGTACAGAGAAGCTGGCTGAAAACTTGACCTATACACAAATTATTCCTTATACAGACCGTATGGACTACGTGTCCGCCATGACCAACAACTACGTTCTCTGCCACGCAGTAGAAACGATGATGGGGTTGGAGATTCCAGAGCGCGCTCAGTTTTTGCGATTGATCGCGATGGAACTAAACCGGGTGGCGAGCCATTTGGTTTGGTGGGGAACGTTTCTATTGGACATTGGTGCAATGGGGCCCTTCCTGTATGCATTCCGTGATCGGGAGACGATCCTGGATTTGTTTAATGAGCTATGCGGAGCACGGATGACCTTTAACTACATGCGCGTAGGCGGAGTGAAATGGGATGCACCTCCAGGCTGGGTCGACAAAGCCAAAGAATTTGTCCAGTACATGAAGAAAGAATTGAATAACTACCACCAGCTGGTGACAGGGAATGAGATTTTTATCAGCCGTCTCAGAGGGATTGGAAAGTTCGATACAAAGACGGCATTGGATTACTCGCTATCTGGTGTCATGCTCCGTTCGACAGGTGTCAAGTGGGACCTGCGCAAAGACGAACCGTATTGCATTTACGATCGTTTTGAATTTGATGTACCGACAGCGACTGAGGGAGATTGCATGGCGCGCTATCATCTGCGCATGGCTGAAATTGAACAATCCCTGCGAATTCTTGAGCAGGCATTGGAGCAATTTCCGAGTGAAGGCGAAGTCATGGGCAAAGTACCACGTGTGATTCGCCCGCCTGCTGGGGAGACATATGTGCGCATCGAGTCACCGCGGGGAGAAATTGGTTGTTACATTGCCAGTCAAGGTAAGGATAAACCGTGGAGATTGAAGTTTAGACGGCCTTCGTTTACCAATCTGCAAATTCTGCCTAAGCTGTTAGAGGGGGAAAACCTCTCGAACATGGTTGCCATCCTGGGCAGTATCGACATCGTGCTCGGGGAGGTTGACTGTTGATGAATACTCTCTTGCAGCAAGCACCCTCATGGGGGACCACGCTTTGGTTTATCGTAGCGGCAGTTTTACTGCTTGCAGTCGTGTTGGGATTCGTTACGTACGCCATTTACTTTGAGCGTAAAGTGATAGGGTGGATGCAGCTGCGCATCGGACCGAATCGAGTAGGACCATTGGGACTTCTCCAGACGGTTGCGGATGTTGCCAAGCTGCTATTAAAGGAAGATATTCGTCCGCAGCACGCTGACAAAGCGTTGTTCACTTTAGCACCAATATTGGCCTATGCCCCTGCTTTTGCCGTATTGGCGGTCATGCCTTTTACGGACACGATTCGGTTCGCTGATCTGGGAATAGGGCTGTTGTACTATATCGCCTTGTCTGGGATCACCGTATTAGGCGTGATCACGGCTGGCTGGGCCTCGAATAACAAGTACTCGCTGATCGGGGGTCTCCGCTCCGCTGCGCAGATGATCAGCTATGAAGTACCTCTGGTCATGTCCGTGGTAGGTATCGTTCTATTGACGGGCAGCATGAATCTCAAAGATATTGTCAACGCGCAGCAGGATGTCTGGAATATTGTTCCGCAGTTTATCGGATTTGTTGTATTTATCATTGCTGCCCAGGCAGAGCTGAATCGTACGCCGTTTGACTTGCCAGAAGCAGAGTCGGAGCTCGTTGGTGGTTACCACGTCGAGTACTCCGGTTTCCGTTTTGCGATGTTCATGCTGGCGGAGTATGTGTATATGTTCGGGATGGGTGCCTTGATCACGATTCTCTTTTTTGGTGGATGGTTGCCGATTCATCCATCACTGGACTTCATTCCGGGAATCGTTTGGTTTATCCTTAAATTTTCAGTTTACGTCTTCCTCCAGTTTTGGATTCGCGCCACGATGCCGCGCTTACGTGTCGATCAACTGATGTCGTTTGCCTGGAAAGTGCTGTTGCCCGTGGCATTGTTCAACATCCTGCTCACAGCCGTAGTGGTGTCTTACCAAAATGGCATGTTCTAGTAGCGACTTGATCGAAAACGACTACGTCCCACTGTTTTCATAGCGCAGGCTTCGCCATAGGCTTGCTTCGCCGAAAGCTAGCTTTCGTCAAAAACGTGGTGCAGCCAAGTTCTCAAATCCTGAGGGGTGACACACATGCTAGGACTGGCCAAAGGCCTGGGGTATACATTTAAAAAGCTCACGGAGAAAAAAGTAACCCACTTCTATCCGGATGTGCCCTTTCCAATGCCGCCTCGTTTTCGCGGTATTCAGCACTTTTCTCCTGAAAAATGCATCGTCTGTAACCAATGCGCACGCATTTGTCCGACAGAGTGTATTCAACTGACAGGGAAGCCCCATCCTGATCCGGAGAAAAAGGGAAAGATTATCGATACGTACGATATCAATTTTGAGCTGTGCATTTTATGCGATTTGTGTACAGAGGTTTGTCCCACTGAAGCGATTGTGATGACAAACAACTTCGAACTGGCTGCCTATAGCCGGGACGAATTGTACAAGAACTTGAAGTGGCTCGACGACAACAATACGAACGTCAGGGAGGAGAATTAGTATGACAGGCGAATTCGTTGCCTTTTTTATCCTGTCTCTCCTGACGATCGGCGGCGCTGTGTTTATGATCAGCTTTACGCGCGTCGTCCACATGGTCATCTCATTGGGTGTTACGTTTATCAGCATTGCAGGTCTGTTTGTTTTGCTGGGAGCGGATTTCGTCGGGGTCGCACAAATTCTGGTTTATTCAGGGGCTATCTCCATTCTGATGCTCTTTGGAATCATGCTGACCAAGCACGATGCGAACGATGAGGGAACAGGCCGGACATGGAAAAACCGTTTTATCCTGCTCTTCGTAATCGTTCTGTTCGGATTATTATTCTGGGGTGTGCAAAATACACCGTGGCCTGCGCCACCGCCACCTGCAGAGGCTCCTGTAGATAATGCAAAAGAAATCGGTATCGAAGTATTCACCAAATTTGTCATACCATTTGAGCTATTGTCTGTTCTGTTGTTGGTCGCGTTGGTCGGTGCGATCATCATGGCGAAAAAGGAGGGGGATAACGAATGACAGTAAGTATTTCCTCCTACTTAATGGTTGCTTTGATTCTCTTTTGTGTAGGCTTGTACGGCGCATTGACGAAACGAAATGCAGTCGTCGTCTTGTTATCAATCGAGCTGATGCTGAATGCTGTTAATATTAACCTGGTCGCCTTTTCCAAATTCGGACTGTATCCATCTGTGACGGGACAAATCTTTACCTTGTTCACGATGACGGTTGCAGCTGCCGAGGTTGCCGTAGGGTTAGCGATTCTGATTGCGCTGTACCGCAACAAGGAGACCGTGAATGTAGATGAAATGGACCAAATGAAACGATAAGAGGGAAACCTGAAAAGGAGGACAAAGATGGATACTCTAATGCACTATGCCTGGCTGATCCCTCTGTTTCCGCTTCTTGCTTTCATCGTGATCGTCTCATTTGGTCGCCAATTGAAAGAGGGAGCGGCCATAGTGGGCATTACCCTGACGGCTGTTTCTTTTGGAATCGCAGTGCTCATCTTCTGGGAGAGATTCCAAAGTGGGGGAACCGATTACAATTATGTGATAGATTGGCTGCATATCGGCGATATCGTGATCAACATGGGATTCGAAGTGAATCCGCTGAATGCCATGATGCTCGTCATTGTGACATTGGTCAGTCTGTTGGTCCAAATCTACTCTAAAGGCTACATGCATGGGGATGAACGTTTTCCGGTGTTTTATCAATACCTGGCGTTGTTCACGTTCTCCATGCTGGGATTAGTCATCTCGCCAAATTTGTTGCAAGTATATATTTTCTGGGAGCTGGTGGGGGCATGCTCCTTCCTGCTCGTTGGCTACTACTACTTCAAGACAGAGGCAAAAGCGGCTGCCAAGAAGGCTTTTATCGTTACACGCATCGGGGATCTTGGTCTGTTCATCGGGATATGTCTGTTGTTCTGGTGGACCGGAAGTTTCGAGTATGGGGCGATTTTTGAAAGTATCGCACTCGGACGACTGGAACCATGGATGATTACACTCGCGGCGATCCTCATTTTCGTTGGGGCCATGGGAAAATCAGGTCAATTTCCGCTTCATACGTGGTTACCTGAAGCCATGGAAGGTCCAACACCTGTGTCTGCATTAATTCACGCGGCAACGATGGTTGCGGCTGGTGTTTATTTGGTCGCTGCTACCTATCCGCTGTTTATCGCATCCGATACGGCTTTGACAGTTGTGGCGTATGTAGGAGGATTCACCGCCATATTTGCAGCCTCGATCGGTCTGACCCAACGGGATATCAAACGTGTCTTGGCTTATTCCACAGTCAGCCAGCTTGGGTATATGATGCTGGCGTTGGGGGTAGCTGGTGCTGCTGGTTATGTAGCGGGTTCCTTCCATTTGATGACGCACGCGTTTTTCAAAGCATTGCTCTTCCTTGGAGCAGGTAGTGTCATCCATGCCGTACATACGCAGGATGTATTCGAAATGGGTGGCTTATGGAAAAAGATGCCGATCACCGCTTTGACTTTCTTGATCGGTTGCTTGGCGATTGCGGGGATCTTTCCGTTCGCTGGTTTCTGGTCGAAAGAAGCGATTCTGGGGGCTGTTTATGGAGCGCATCGCTACGATTTGCTGTTCATCGCGCTACTAGCAGCATTCTTTACCGCATTCTATATGTTCCGTCTGTTCTTCCTGACATTCGCAGGGAGGGCACGTGGCAAGCACGAAGCGCACGAATCTCCAGGAGTCATGACAGGTCCGCTCTTGGTCTTGGCATTGCTTGCGGCTGTCGCAGGTTTTGTGAATACACCGTACGCGCCATTACTCTCTGATTGGTTATTGTCAACGAACACAGGGACGGCAATCACGAGCATTTTTGGAGAAGGCAGTGAGCACGCGGCAGCTTGGTTGCAGATTGTGGCTCTGTTGATCTCGATTCTTGGAGTCGTGCTGGCTTACCTGATGTACGGCAAGAAATCAATCTCTTCGGACACGATTCCAAAAGCAATGCCGTGGCTCTATCAGCTTTCATACAAGAAGTACTACATCGATGAGCTGTATCACAATGTCATTGTTCGTCCATTAGGCTGGCTTGGATTTGTCCTGGATGTATTTGATAAGTATATTGTGGATGGTTTGGTTGGATTGACAGCAAAAATCACCCAAGGAATCGGATCTTTGCACGCAAGAGTACAAAGTGGGCAGATTCAGTCCTATGGGGCAATGCTCATATTCGGTCTGTTACTCTTGATCATCGCCATCAGTTTGACGGCCAAGGGAGGTGGACTCTTTGGGTAATATCCTTTTGTCATCACTGGTGTTCTCTCCGCTGCTGGCGATTCTTGTCATGGCTTTTATCCCCAGTCGACATGCAGGTGTGATCAAGCAGGTCGGGATTTTTGGAACGTTGCCGGCACTTATCTTGGCAGGTTGGATGTTCGGTATGTTTGATTACGAGACAGCCAATCTGCAGTTCGTAGAAAAGCACAATTGGATTTCGATTCCGATTGGAATGGCTCAGGCAGGCACCGTCTTTGCTTTTGAGATCAACTATGAACTCGGTGTAGATGGTGTTTCGATGCCATTGATTTTGCTGACGGCGATTATCGGTACCCTCGCAGCAATTGCTTCGTGGCAGATCAAGAAGAGGCAGAAGGAGTATTTTATCCTGTTTCACCTGCTGTTGATCGGCATGCTGGGAGTTTTTGCTGCAGACAATCTGTTTCTGTTCTTCATTTTCTTCGAGCTGACACTCGTACCGATGTACTTCCTTGTCGGGATTTGGGGATATGGGGAGCGCGAACAAGCGGCGAACAAATTCCTTTTGTATAACGGAATCGGTTCAGGGATCATGCTGCTGGCTTTCATCGTTATCTTTGTCATCATGCGGACGCTCAATATGGATGAAATCACGGCGATTCTGACGACACCAGGGCATCCGATAACCGAAATCCTTACGCCGGAAATGCGTTTTGGCATCTTCCTAGCGCTATTTATCGCTTTTGCGATCAAACTGCCAGTATTTCCGTTCCACACGTGGATGCTACGCGTACACGTACAGGCTCCACCTTCTATCGTCATGATTCACTCCGGAATTTTGCTGAAGATGGGGGCGTACGGTCTTTTGCGGATGGGAATCGGCTTCTTCCCAGAGCAAGCCTATGATTTCTCTACGTGGATGGCAGTTTTGGGGATTATCAACATTTTGTATGGAGCTGTACTGGCTTTCGTACAAAAGGATTTAAAAATGGTGCTGGCTTACTCCAGTATCAGCCATATGGGTATCGTCTTGCTTGGTTTCGCTTCGATGAACACGATCGGGTTTCAGGGAGCGATGTTCCAAGTGGTATCCCACGGCTTTATCTCAGCACTGCTCTTCTTCTTGATCGGTGTCATTTGGGATCGGACACAGACATCGATGACGGGCGATTTGGGCGGTTTAGCCAAGTCCATGCCGTTTGTTAGCGGCGTGTTGTTGGCAGGCGGGATGGCTTCACTCGGACTTCCGGGCATGTCCGGATTCATTAGTGAGTTCTTTGCCTTCCTCGGTCTGTTTGGTCGTTTGCCAGTAATGGCAGCAGTGGGAGCGATCGGGATTGTCCTCACCGCGGTTTATTTACTCAGAGCGATCTTGAAGACGACTTTTGGCCCTACTCCAGGTAGATGTACAGGACTTGCTGATGCACAGCCGATGGAAGTCATTCCGATGGTAGTCCTATTGGGATGTATTATTCTCATCGGGGTTTATCCGGCAGTTCTGGGGAATCCGATGCAGCAGGCGCTGAAAACGATCGTACCTATCGTAACGGGAATAGGAGGGTAATCCATGGAAGTTAAAGATATTTTCTCATATGACTGGAGCTACCTTCTGCCCGAGTTTATCATTCTTGGCTTTGCTACCTTTTTATCACTGCTGGATCTTTTTGCGGGCAAGCGCCTTGGCAAGCAGGTCATCGGTTGGCTATCCTTCCTGGCAACGGTCATAGCGGCGATCTTTGTGATCATCAATATGAATGCTCTCGATAAGCCATACAGCTACATGATCGACATGATCCGAATAGATGATTACGGCAATGCGTTCAAGCTGATTTTCCTGGCAGGGACAGCTTTTGCCATTCTCATCTCGCTGTCCTATCTGAAATCAGGGGAAATCCAGCACAGAGGCGAGTATTACTATTTGCTGCTGACCGGGCTTCTCGGGGCTATGGTCATGGCTTCGTCGGCTGATTTGATTACCTTGTTTGTGGGACTGGAGCTATTGTCTCTCTCGTCCTATGTATTGGTCGGATTGCGAAAAAAATCGCAGCTTTCCAACGAGTCGGCGTTCAAATACGTCGTTTCGGGAAGTATTGCCACGGCAGTGCTCCTGTTTGGGATGTCGTACGTATACGGACTCACGGGAACCACACATATTTATGAAATCTCTTTCCGATTGGCAGAAGCGGGAATGGCGGGCTATCAGTTCCTCGTCTATACGGCGTTTGCGTTTCTTGCAGTAGGTCTTGCATTCAAAATATCTGCAGCGCCTAACCACATGTGGGCGCCAGATGTCTATCAGGGTGCTCCTACCCCAGTCACTGCTTTTCTGGCAGTTGTGTCAAAAGCAGCAGGGTTCGCGCTGATCTTTCGAGTAATGATGATCTCGTTTTTCAACGTTTCCGATGGAACGGGATCAGGACGATTCTTTTTCGAAGAGGGAAGCCTCTATCTGGGATTGATGGCAGCCGCCTCGATGATTATCGGGAACACGATGGCGCTCAGGCAGACAAACGTCAAGCGTATGATGGCTTACTCAGGTATTGCGCAAGCGGGCTATTTGCTCGTGCCGTTTGTACCGCCGACCTCTCTCTTTTTCAGCGAAGTGATCTTTTATCTGTTCGGTTACTTGATCGTCAGCTTTGGTGCTTTCGCTGTGATTATGGTTGTATCTCGTGAGCAAGAGACAGAGGATTTGAAAGGATTCGCCGGATTGTATCATCGCTCACCAGTGATGGCGATTGCGATGAGTATCTTCCTCTTGTCCTTGGCAGGTATCCCGATTACGGTTGGTTTCTTCGGGAAGTTCTATCTGTTCATGGGTACATTAGTGGTGGAAAATTACTGGCTGGCGGCGATTATGATCATCACCAGCGTCATTTCCTACTACTACTACTTTGGGATTATTCGTCAGATGTACATGCGTCCTGGGACAACCGAAGCACCTATGGTTGTGCCAAAAGGCATTTGGATGTTTATTCTCATCATGGCAATTGCTACTGTCTTCTTCGGTGCTTTCCCGGGTCTGGTCACCGACTATATCCAGATTCATTTCAATCCGTCCTTTGATTTTGGGAACATGCTCTCTCCCAGCTCTCAGTGATACTCGTAACTGAATAGCACTTCAGGTACAATAGAAGGGATGGCTCGTAATCGGGCCGTCCCTTTTTCTATGATTCTTGGAAGGGTAATGAGGAGGTAACGAACATGCCACAAGAAGTATATGGCTTGTTGAGTATCATTTTATCGATTGCGTTTATTGGGCTCGCTTGGTGGGCGTTGCAATCCTTTCGCTTTGATAAGATTTTGAAAAAACCAAATGGTGCTCAGGCGAAGCTGTTGCAAATTTTTCTTTCCATTGTGATTGGATATGAAGTGTCTCGTTTTTTCCTTGATTACTTGGGCTGGTCCCTGACATTCGGGAATTTGTTCAACTAAATACCCAAAGACGACGATTCGCTGGTATATCCACCCAGCTACATGTACAAAATGAGAAGTACAAAGAGATACATGTAAGCATAGGGAGAGGATATCAATGGGGAAATGGTCTGGTTGGTGCGTGCTGGCTCTATTGCTCGTGATGGGGGCCGTGTATTGGATGCCTGCACAAGCAAAGGAAGAAAAGCCGGTTGTGACAGAAATGATGAAAGTACTAGAAGAAACGGGCGCAACGGGTGTATCGGTTCAGGTACGTATGCGTACGGCAATGGGAGA
Organism: Brevibacillus sp. IT-7CA2; assembly: GCF_949767855.1. NCBI lineage: Bacteria > Bacillati > Bacillota > Bacilli > Caryophanales > Paenibacillaceae > Brevibacillus > Brevibacillus sp. IT-7CA2. The sequence goes on along the minus strand of NZ_CATKQT010000054.1, from coordinate 146,614 downwards.
AGGCCTGCGTCCTGAACAAGTAAAAGAGTTGGCGACGAAATGGGCACAACAACTTGAGATTCCGTTTTCCCCAAGCGAACAATCGCGCAAACACAACATACTCGCATATAGGACTACATACACACAAAACGGCGTGGAACTGAGCTACGAGGTGACAGGAGTTCCTAAAAACGGAGCATTTTCTGTATATCTAGTACTTCAGTTATCTGGAAACCGTGATAACCTACTATATATTGGACAAGTACAGGAAACCTTCACGAATGCCCTGCAAAGCGCCGACTTTATTCCGCAAATTAGCACTTGTATTCGCGGATTGTACAATGTTAAGATGGGTGTTGACCAACAGGAGGGTAAAATATTGTCGATTTTTGGTACTCTCCAGGCGACAGAATTAGAACGTTTGCAAGATGATACGGTTGTCAGCATTTCAGGGTATACCCCTATGTGGGAATCATTCATTGCGTTAAACGGTCAAAAGATGAATCTACAGGTGGCTACGCATCGTGACAGCCATTCTGGAACATGGATTACGGTAGGTACACCAATCATCACTGTGGAATATTAGCACGCGGAGGGGTACACATTGGATAAAATTATTGTCCGTGGTGGTAAGGCATTGGCTGGAAATGTAAAAGTATCTGGCGCCAAAAATGCCGTACTCCCTATTATTGCAGCATCTATCTTGGCAGAAGAAGGGACTTGCGTCATCTCAGATGTACCAGGCCTCGACGATGTCCGGACGATATGCGACCTCTTGAAATCGATGGGAATCTCCCTTACATATGATCATGAAGTGCTGACGATCGATGCTTCCAAGCTTACGAGTGTAGAAGCGTCCTATGAACTGGTCCGCAAAATGCGCGCATCTTTCCTCGTGATGGGGCCGCTTTTAGCCAGAAAAGGACAAGCTCGTGTCGCTCTTCCGGGTGGTTGTGCCATTGGTACGCGCCCGATCGACCAGCACCTAAAAGGGTTTGAGGCTATGGGAGCCAAAATCGAAATCGGACAAGGGTTTATTGAAGCGACGGTAGAAGGACGATTGAAGGGTGCGAAAATCTACCTGGATATTGCTAGCGTCGGTGCAACAGAAAATATTATGATGGCCGCTGCTTTGGCAGAGGGAACCACATTGATCGAAAATGCGGCAGAAGAGCCGGAGATCGTTGATTTGGCGAACTTCCTGAACAGAATGGGAGCAAAAATCCGCGGGGCGGGTACAGGTTCGATCCGCATCGAAGGCGTGGAAAAGATGAAGGGCTGCACACATTGTGTCATTCCTGACCGCGTTGAAGCAGGAACTTTCATGGTTGCTGCAGCGATTACTGGCGGGGATGTCTTTGTGGAAGGTGCGATTTGTGATCATCTCAAATCGGTGACTGCGAAGCTTCGTGAAATGGGCGTGGACATTGAGGAGCAAGAAAACGGTATTCGTGTACGCCGCACAGGCGCACTGAAAGCAGTTGACCTCAAAACGTTGCCATACCCTGGCTTCCCGACGGATATGCAGTCGCAAATGATGGCGCTTTTGCTTGTTTCAGAAGGAACGAGCATCGTGACCGAAACGGTATTTGAGAACCGCTTCATGCACGTGGAAGAGTTCCGCCGCATGAATGCGAACATCAAGATCGAAGGCCGCAGTGCCATCGTCGAAGGCGGTTCCAAGCTGACAGGCAGCAAGGTAGCAGCAACTGACTTGCGTGCGGGTGCAGCACTTGTACTGGCTGGACTCGTATCTGAGGGAGAGACTGAGGTTTCTGCCCTGCACCATATTGACCGTGGCTACGTGAACTTTACGGAAAAGCTGCTGGCTTTGGGAGCAGATGTAGAACGCGTGGTTCCAGAAGAAAAGGCTCGTGAAAAATCAGTTTCCGAAACCATCAAAGTAAGCTTCTCTCCTAATTTTGCTTGATTAATGCGTCAACCATATGGCAAAACGAAAGACTCTCTGCGTATGCAGGGGGTCTTTTTTCGTTCTCTCGACTCTCTCATTCTCTCGTTCTACCGCTCTGTTGCAGAACATAGACTTTAGTAGGTTATTCAGACTTTTTGTGTCTAGTACGTAACGGGGAGGATCTCTTGCATGAAACGCTATCTACTCATGTGGTTTATCGCTTTGCCGATCTTGCTCGTCCTGATGCCTGCTGCTCTGGTCTTTTGGTTTTCACCAGAAATAGGCCCTGTCAGCCAGCCAACGGTGGCCGTCTCGGAGCCTGCCATACCGGCGATGAAGGAATCGGCTTCCTCTCTGCCAGTAAAGGTGTACCGTACAGAAAAAAAGGCCGTGGAAACATTGCCGCTAGAAGCGTATATTACCGGAGTCGTAGCGGCGGAAATGCCAGCTGAGTTCGAGCTGGAGGCATTAAAAGCACAGGCGTTGGCGGCCAGGACCTATATCGTGCGCCGAGTAAAAGAGGGCAAGTTTGATGATGTGCCATCAGGCGGTCAGGTTTTGGATACGGTACAGCATCAAGTCTATATGGATGAACAGCAGCGGCGTGAGCGTTGGGGAGACCAATACGAATGGAAAAACAAACGCATCCAGCAAGCAGTTATGGCAACGGCAGGGGTTATCCTGACCTACCAGAACGAGCCCATTGACGCGACGTTTTTTTCCACCAGTAATGGTTTTACAGAAAACTCGGATGAATATTGGGAAAAGCCCATTCCTTATTTGAAGAGCGTTGCGAGTCCTTGGGATATTCAATCTCCTCGCTATGAGGAAACGGTCGTCATGTCCACCGTGGAGCTAGAAAAGAATTTGGGCGTCAAGCTCACACAGGAGGCTTCTACTAATGGTTCCTGGTATCGGATCGAATCGCGTACAACCGGAAATCGCGTAGGAACCATCAGCGTTGGTGGCAAGGAATTTACAGGAAGAGAGTTTCGTGAAAAGCTCAATTTGAATTCTTCTTCCTTTACATTGGACTTGCGCGGCACTCAGGTTTTCATTACGACCAAAGGGTACGGTCATGGTGTCGGCATGAGCCAGTGGGGAGCAAATGGAATGGCCAAAAACGGCAAAAGCGCAGAGCAAATCGTCAAGCACTTCTATCAAGGAATTAGTCTGCAAGAGTATACAAGAGTGATCCCAGCTTAAAAGAAAAGCAAATTTTTACTTTTCCCTACTCTCTCAGGTTTATACGCCAAAATTCTGGCGATACTGAGGGATGAGGTGATGAATAAAATGGAAGATCAAAAAAATCAAAATCAACCGATTCCATTCAAGAAGGCAAGTTCTTGGAAAAAAGTTTTGGGCAAGAAATGGGCGTTTCCTGCAATCTACATCGGCACCGCAGCAATCATTCTCGCTTTTGTGATGTGGTATCAGGGCAATGTCATGGACACGGTTTCCAAAATGACGAATGGCGGAGATGGCGTGGCAGTGACAACTCCTGCAGCTCCTGAGACGACTACACCGCAAAACGAAGAAGCGGTACCTGCTACAAGTGGCGTACAACCACTCGCTTGGCCAGTAGGAAAAGGCGTGCAGTACAATGTGGGCATGAACTACTACGATGAGAAAGCTTCCAAGGAGAATCAGCAAAAAGCATTGGTGAGCTTCGACAACACCTTCTACCCGCACACAGGTATTGACCTCGTATCCACGGATGGCAAGGGTTTTGATGTCATCGCAGCTCTTGCGGGTAAAGTAGTAAAAGTGGTGAACGATCCACTTGTCGGCAACGAGATTGAGATTGAGCACGCAGATAAAATGATTACGGTATATCAAAGTCTGGAAAGCGTAACAGTCAAACCGGGCGATGAAGTGACACAAGGTCAAGTAATCGGGTCTGCTGGGCGTAATACCTTTGAAAAAGACGCTGGCGCACATCTTCACTTCGAAGTTCGCATCGATAACAAGCCTGTCAATCCAGAGCAATACTTGATTCAGGCTGATACGGAAGTAAAAAATCAATAACCAATGAATTTAGAAAAACACCTGCAAAATACAACAATTGCGGGTGTTTTTTTGCGTATGGTACAAACTGTTGAAAAAAGATGCGGCCGTGCTGGCTTGTCAGGCTTGGAAACGTAGAATATGTGTCCCTACGCACCCATATATTGTATCAGACAATGTAGATACAAGGAGGCGAGTAATGTGCACGACTACATCAAAGAGCGGACCATCAAAATCGGCCGATATATTGTAGAGACAAGAAATACGGTTCGGATGATCGCTAAAGAGTTCGGTGTTTCGAAAAGTACTGTGCACAAGGACTTGACTGAGCGGCTGCCTGAGATAAATCCAGAGTTGGCGAACCAGGTTAAGGAAATTTTGGAATATCACAAAGCCATCAGACATCTTCGGGGAGGCGAAGCGACCAAAATCAAGTACAAACGTCGTAGTAAAAAAGTACGAGTAGAACAGGAGGAGAGTGTGTAAGAAAGAATTTCCTTGTCCTCTCACGTAGAAGAGCCTATGATATTAGGTAGAAATGTAACTGGTAATCAGGGAGGACCTTTCATGTTTGGCAAAGATATCGGAATCGACTTGGGCACGGCCAATGTCTTGGTTTTTGTAAAAGGCAAGGGAATTGTCCTAGACGAACCATCTGTCGTGGCAATAGATAGTAAAACCAGAAAAGTTTTGGCCGTGGGAAATGAAGCCTATCGCATGGTAGGCCGCACCCCAGGAAATATCGTAGCGATCCGACCTTTGCGAGAAGGGGTTATCGCGGATTTTGAGATCACTGAGGCCATGCTGAAGCACTTTTTGAACAAAATTGGTGGAAAGAGCATGTTTGCCCGTCCGCGCATTTTGATTTGCTGCCCGACCAACATCACGTCTGTTGAGCAAAAAGCAATTCGCGAAGCAGCTGAGCGCAGTGGTGGAGCAAGAGAAGTATTTATCGAAGAAGAACCGAAAGTTGCTGCAGTTGGGGCAGGTATGGACATTTTTCAGCCGTCCGGTAATATGGTAGTGGATATTGGTGGGGGAACGACCGATGTAGCGGTATTGTCGATGGGCGATATTGTCACGTCTTCCTCCATTAAAATAGCAGGCGATACATTCGATGTGGCTATTATGCGTTACATAAAAAATAAATACAAATTGCTGATTGGAGAGCGTACGGCTGAAGATATCAAGGTTCAGATTGGAACCGTATCCGGCGGACGCCAGGACGAAATGGACATTCGTGGTCGAGACATGGTAAGCGGCTTGCCGCAAACAATTACCATTCGCTCCACTGAAGTCCAGGAAGCCCTGGCTGAGTCGGTGAGTGCGATTGTACAAGCCTCAAAATCTGTTTTAGAACGAACACCTCCGGAGCTTTCTGCCGATATAATTGATAAGGGTGTTTTCCTGACCGGTGGCGGCGCATTATTGCACGGTATTGACGAGATTCTGGCAGAGGAGCTGAAGGTTCCTGTGCTGGTAGCGGAAGAGCCAATGATGTGCGTTGCAAAAGGAACAGGAATGATGCTGGACTATTTGGACAAGATGCCGGCTCACTCGAATAAGCGATTATTCAGGGGGTAAGATTTAAGTGATCAGAGGCTTGTATACGTCTGCATCTGGCATGCTAGCATTGCAGAACAGGCAAGAATCGCTGGCGAACAATTTAGCAAATATCAATACACCCGGGTTCAAACAGGACGTGGGTGTCATGCGTGCATTTCCGGAGCAATTGCTCTCCCGCATGAACGATCATGAAGGACTGGATGTTCCAGGCGTCCCTACTATGCCTGGACAGCCTGCCATTATCGGGCGTTTGCACACAGGGGTATACATGTCGGAGGCGCTGCCTAATTTTGCGCAGGGGGATATTGAAGAGACACGCAATCCGTATGATCTTGCGTTGATGGACAATATTCAGCCAGATCAGAATGGCAATGAGCGACGGTTGTTTTACAGTGTGGCGCGGATTGAGGATTTGACGCAGCCAGCTCAAGAAGAGAATATTCGCTACACGCGAAACGGTAACTGGAGCGTGAATGCGCAGGGTTACTTGGTAACAGCTGATGGGTACTATGTTCTGGACAATCAAAATCAGGCGGTTCGAGTCAATGACCCAGTTAGTGGAATTAATGCTGGACAAGATTTGAAGATCAACGAAGCTGGCGAATTGTTGTACAAGGACCCGAACACGAATGAATATCAATCTTTGGCAGCGCATCCTCGTTTGGGACTGGCTGTAGTAACCAATCCCTTGATGCTGGTTCGTGAGGGAACCAATGTATTCCGTTGGGAAGGCGACATGGACGTCGAAGCGATAGATGTTGCTGAAGCGAACGATCAAGCAGCTCTGGCAGCAGGTACGTACGCTACACCTACGATTTCAGGGCGATACGGTATGCAACAAGGTTGGCGTGAGCGCTCCAATGTAGACCCTGGCCAAACCATGACGAACATGATGAGTGTTCTTCGCGCTTATGAAGCAAACCAACGGGTCATTACAACAATTGATGGTACGTTGGATAAGGCTGCTAATGAAATCGGTCGTGTTAACGGATAATAGGAGGTAGGAAAGATGCAGTCGCTTAATATTTCCACATCTGCTATGCGCGGTATTCAGCAAGCGTTGGACAATACAGCCAACAATCTGTCGAATATTGATACAATCGGGTACAAGCGCCGGGTCGCATCGTTTTCCGAGCTTCTCTCCGATTCAATGAATGAACAGCCGGCAGCAGACAATCAAAATCGGAATACGTCAGTGGGGATTCGGATCGGAAGCGGTGCCCGTCTTGGCATGACCAAGCTGGATCTCGGTCAAGGTAGTGCGAAAGTTACTGATGTGCCAACAGATGTGTTGGTTGAGGGAGACGGGTATTTTCTAGTCACTCACAAGATCAAGGACGCTACTGGTGTTGTCATTCAAGAGGAAAGTCGATTGACACGCGACGGCTCTTTCAAGGTCTCATTCGATGATGATGAACAAGGTTATGTATTGCACACTACCTCTGGTCACATTTTGACTGACGAAAACGGCGTAAATATTGTATTGCCAGAGCCAGTCACCAATATTCAAATTACTGCCGAGGGAGCGCTTACTGCAAATGGAGTGTCTTACGGCAATATCGGTCTTTGGAAAGTAGACAATCCTGATCAGCTGCAGCAAGTCGGTCAGAATCTGTTTGATGCGGAGTTAGATTCCGGTGCAAATCCAACTACCAAATACACTAATGCCCTCATTGCAGGCGATGCTACGCTTCGACAAGGAGCATTGGAAGGCTCCAATGTAAGCATGACAGAGGAAATGTCCCAACTGGTGAACATTCAGCGTGCATATCAATTGAACTCACGCGCAGTCGGCATCAGTGATCAAATGATGGGCATTGCTAATCAACTAAGAAGCAGATAACCATATAATTTCAGCATGACGGAGGAGAGGAGCATGGAACAAGGGAAGAGCAAACGTTTCCCGCGTCAGACCGAAGAAGTTAAGTCAAAAGGAAAAGAGCGGGAACGGAGCGGCAAGAATTGGCGGCTGAGAGTTGCCAAGATGGTGCTGGTCCCACTCCTGCTGTTTTTCTCACTGGTCATTGGTCTGATGATCGGATACGGTGGGGTTGGCAAGAAGCCAATGTCCGATGTATTCGATCTGGGAACCTACAAACATATGTGGGATTTAATGTTTGAAGATACGTAAAAACCTAGCTGGACAAGCCCGAACCTATGGTTGGGGCTCTTATTTTTTCGAGGACTTGTTGTGGTGTTTGTCCACAGAGTATAATAGATCGAGTGGTTGAAAAAGGAAGTGACGATTTGAATACGGAGGGATGTCCGTGAATCTTCCTAATTTGCTTACGATCTTTCGCATCGTGCTCATCCCTTTGTACCTGTATGTCTTTTTTTCGGAGTTTCCGTATCATGTTGAAATCGCTTTAGGCATTTTGATTTTGGCGGGAGTGACCGATATTGCGGACGGGTACATCGCGCGGAAGCATAAGCTTGTGACCACCATCGGAATGATGTTAGATCCGCTGGCAGATAAATTAATGATGCTGGCTGTCATCGCCTCATTATTTTTGACAGATCGAATTAGTATATGGGCCGCCCTGTTTTTCTTTGTGCGCGATCTGGCAATGATAGTAACAGGAGCTGTTTACCACTTCCGCGGGAAAAAAACCGTCCCGGCAAACGCCTACGGCAAGCTGACAACTGTTCTTTTGTATGTTGTCATTCCGCTAGTGATGTATCGCTATGAGTACAGTGAAGCGATACTTTGGTCGGTTATAGCGTTCTCCTTTATTGTGAGCGCGATTTATCTGGCAAAGGCTCGACTATTGAACCGCGTGTAAGGATGAAAAAGAGCACTTCCCACTCTTTCGGGAGGAAGTGCCCCTTTTATCTTAACCCCGCTTGTCCATTCAACTGGGGCGGGAGTTATGTATATTGTTTCGTTGGTCAAAGGGTATTCATGCATAGACAAGTCTAGTTAAGTATGGAAATGGAGCGATACATAATGGAAATCAAAGCGCCTTTGGATATTATGCAAATTCAGGAAATCATCCCGCATCGTTACCCGTTTTTGCTGATAGACAAAATCGAAGAGCTGGAGTTAGGAAAAAAAGCGGTTGGAATTAAAAATGTCACAGTAAATGAACCATTTTTCCAAGGCCATTTTCCTGGTTATCCAGTCATGCCTGGTGTCCTTATTGTGGAAGCATTGGCACAGGTTGGGGCGGTAGCGATGCTCAGCATGGAGGAACATCAAGGAAAAATCGGACTGTTCGCAGGTATTGATGAATTCCGTTTCAAAGATCAGGTGAAGCCGGGAGATACGCTGGTACTTGAGGTTGAGCTTACTCGTGTGCGTGGTACCGTCGGCAAAGGGCATGGCAGAGCACTGGTAAATGGGAAAGTAGTAGCAGAGGGCGGATTGATGTTTGCCCTGACAGCAGGAAATAAGGCACATTCATGATCATCTTGAATGTGCCTTTCTTTTCGGGTAGAATGGCTAATGGGCAACTCCATGCATGAATAGGTAGTTTAAAAAGTCGTCTTTTTAAACACTCATTTAATAACAAGCACTTGAAGGTGAAGAAATGACCAAACAGGTCGCAACCATATTAGATGTGCCATTTACGACTCGCGGGTTCCGTGAGACTGTCGATCATATAACAGAGCGCATACAAAGCGGTCAAAAGACCCACGTGGTGACCGCCAATCCGGAAATCGTCATGGTAGCGAGAGAGAATCGCGCTTTCCGTTCTATTGTAGAACAAGCCTATGTCGTTCCAGATGGAATTGGAATCGTGTACGCTGCAAAATGGACGAATCAGCCGATTTATGAGCGCGTTACGGGTGTGGAACTGCTGGAAGCGCTCATGGCGAAAGCCGATCAACATCAGTGGGGCGTGTATTTACTCGGCGCCAAGCCGGATGTCATTCATTTGGCAAAAGACAAACTGAGTGCTCGTTATCCGAACGCCCGAATCGTCGGATGTCGGGATGGCTATTTTCGCCCGGAGGAAGAAACTCAAATTGTACAAGAAATTGCCGAAGCGAAACCGCAGCTCCTGTTCGTCGCACTGGGTGCGCCCAGACAAGATGAATGGATGGCAAAGTATCGCGATCAGTTAAATGCTTCCCTGATGATGGGGGTAGGCGGAAGCTTTGACGTCATTTCCGGGAAAGTGAAACGCGCTCCCGAGATCTGGCAAAAACTGCATTTGGAATGGTTTTACCGACTTGCTTCCGAGCCTTCTCGCTTGAAGCGTCAACTGGCTATTCCTCGGTTTGTTCTAACCGTACTGAAAGAAAAATGGAGTAGCCGTTCCTAGATGCATCCGTAGAGAGGAGAACAGTCGATGTCTACACTAATCCTCGGATTTCTGACTTCGCTGATCATATCGTTTATTGCAACACCGTATGTAAAAAAACTAGCTGTAAAAGTAGGAGCAGTGGATGCCCCGAATCAGCGCAAGGTACACACGCGAATCATGCCACGTATGGGTGGCTTGGCTATTTATATCGGTTATCTGGTTGCTTTCTTCCTATTTGTCCCGTATACAAGCATATCGGAAATGCTGGGAATTTTCATCGGAAGCACGATCGTTATGGTCGTCGGCATGCTCGATGACAAGTACCAGCTCTCTCCAAAATGGAAGCTGCTCGGACAGCTAGTCGCAACAGCGATTGTCGTCATTCCTTTTGGCTTGAAGATCGGTGTCGTGAATCTGCCGTATAGCGGAAGCATTGATTTCAGCAGTGGCTGGCTTTTCTGGCTCGCGATTCCGATCACGATGTTTTGGATTGTCGGGGTAACGAATGCGGTGAACCTGATTGACGGTCTCGATGGCCTGTCGGCAGGTGTATCAGCGATTGCTGCAGGGACAATGGGTGTCATGGCCTTATTGATGGATGATTACAAGGTAGCGACCTACTGTTTCGTGCTCCTCGGAGCGATCCTGGGCTTTCTCTACTTTAACTTTCATCCGGCTCGTCTGTTCATGGGCGATACCGGTTCGCTTTTCTTGGGCTTCAACCTAGCTGCTCTGTCGATCATGGGCTTTAAAGAAGCGTTGTTCGTTTCCTTTATCATTCCAATCGTCGTGCTGGGTGTACCGCTCTGGGATACGTTCTTCGCCATTGTGCGCCGCATCGTGAACAAAAAGCCGATTTCGAGCCCAGACAAAGGGCACTTGCATCACTGTTTGCTGAACATGGGTCTGTCCCATCGTTCGACTGTACTCATGATTTACTCGATCAGCATTTTCTTTGGAATGATGGCTATTCTGCTGACGAAGACGACGAAGTGGACCACGATCATCGTCATGGTTGCGTTGTTGATCGTTATTCATCTTGGAACGGAGATCGTTGGACTCGTTAGCCGTCGCCACCGTCCGCTGATTAATACGTATAGACGGATCAAAATTAAGCAAGCCGAACAACAGCGTCGGACGAATTAAAAATACGAAGAGCCCTGGCATCATTTTGATGCTAGGGCTTTTTTTCACCAAAATTTAGGGGGAAACACTTAAGTACAGAAGGAAATTGTCCGATAAAGAAAGGGGAGAAGTATAATGCCCGATCTTTTTTTGAGCGGGACAAATAAGTAATTCAGAATAATATGGAGAGGTGAAAAAATGAACAAGTCCTATCAACAATTCCGTCGCTGGCTGGCGATGTGCCTGGCGATGATGCTGATTGTTACAGGTATTTTGCCTGCCGTACCTGCTTTTGCGGCACTTGGTTCCAACTGGAATACTGGGGCTGGTATCAAGACGCCAACTGACTATCTTGCGACTGGTAGCGGTAACGGTTATGCGTACAGTACCCCACTCAAGACCAAATCGAAATTAATATATGGTGTCGAGCTTTTTTACAAAGATACCTCGAAAAATGGTCAAGGCGTTGATGTATCAATTGATGGGGTCCCCCTTGCGAATAACCAACTATTCGCAAATGACAAAATTGTACTGCCAGATTTTCAACTGAACAGCAGTGGGGCAGTGACTAAAGTTACGGTAAGACCAAAAGTAACGCTAGATCCAACAAACGATACAACAGAAATCTACTTTCAGTACACACCAACCCCTTCCGCTTCGGGAACAGGCCCGCTAAAGTTCACGAATTCTGGGCAAGGTGAGCATCAAAGCGATCCAAAAAAGGTAACAAGTCGAACAGTAACGGGCTTGCCATACACCTATAGCATCTCAGCCGCAGTGGATAAAACACAGGCTGTCGAAGTCCAAGTAAACGGAGTGACCGTTCGAACTGTAAATGGAGCAGGAGGCGTATTGCCAGATATTGATTTATCTCCTGGTCTGAATGCTGTACAGCTTTATGCACCGAATACAGGTGAGCGTGACGTTATTTATTACGAGTACAACTCGCAGAATAGCCCGATTTCGATTACAAACTTTTCAGGTGGAACGACAGCCTATAACCCAGTAGTTTATGGCGATTCCACAATCACACTGATTGGTACGTATGGCAGTGGTGTAACCGGAAGCAGCTTGCGAATCAAGCTGATTACGAACAACGGCCAGACCGTCCAGGATTTATCGAATACTGCTCCATCAATTAACGGAAGCACTTTTACATTTAGCAATATCAGCCTGAAACCAGGTCTGAATCAAGTCGCCTTCTATGAAAAGGTGGGAAATGTAACAAAAGAGCACTACCAGTTCTTTGTTCAATACAACAACACACCGCTCGTTAGTGATTTGAAAGTAAATGATACGGCACTGAACGATCCGAATGTCACTTCGAGTCCGACTTATATCACAGTTCCTTCGACCAACCGTCTGAATTTGAACATGGACGGAAAAGCACTCAATGCAGATACTGTTGAAGTGAAAAACCTGCGTACAGGTGATGTGGTTAAAACGCAGGTGAACCGCACTGGATCTTTTGGATTGACTGTACCATCGCAGCTTGGTGAGAATACTTTGGAAATCAGAGTATTTAACCAAAATAAGGAAGTAGGAACATTCGTCCGCAAGCTGTTGGTTACCACTACATCATCCGGAAGCTCTGATCAGTTTTACAAAGTAATGCTGGGTGGAGTGTCACTACAGCCGAACCAACTATCAACGGTAACAGGTGCAACGTATTCTCCAGCCATGACACTGAATGGTGCGGCACTTTTGAAATTTGTAGATATTGCTGGTGAGCAGCAGTTCCAGGAATTCAAGGTCACGATTTCCGAAGGTGGAAGTAAGACTGAATACAAGAGTGGAAGTGGATTAACATTTACACCGATCGGCAATCCGCAAAGCGGCTTTACCGAGTATGCGGTTACTCTGCCGGTACCTGCCGGAGTCTTCCAAGACGGAAAAACGTACAAAGTATCGTTGAGCTACCAGTACCTGACAAAAGCATCGAATAATACCGTAACATCTCCATCTGGATTTATTAATGTTGCGAACTACGAGTACGAGTTCAAGTACTTGGACAGCACGAAGCCAAACATTACAAAAGTGATCAATTTGGCTAATGCACAAGAGTTGTCTCCAACGGCTGCAAATACGATTGTTACTTCGCCGCTGGAATTGAAGGTCGTCACGCAAAATATCTCGAATCCAAACTCTACTGTAAACATTACCTACAACGGACAAACACTGGCGGCAGGGACTGACTATGTTATCCAGGCAGGGTCCGATGGATTTACACTTACGCTGAGAAAGTTACCACAGGGTCAGGGTAAATTGGTAATTGGGTATAATGGCGGTACAGTATCGACATCTGCTGCGTATACACTGGATATTCGTATTACTCCATATGCACAAATCACCTACGTAGATGCAACTGGACAGGTTCGTAGCTTCGAAGACGGATATCAAGTGAAGAGTGAGAACGATATCCGAAATCTTGACGGGAAAGTGTACAACTACGTATTGAAGTCGGGTAATATTGAGGCGACGTTGAACGGAGCAACTATCAACATTACCGATATCGATACCAACAAGGGCACATTCTTGATTCAAAAAGACCAACTCGCTTATAAAAAGGGCAACAACGTCCTGAAAATCACGTTAAAAGACGATCCAAAAACCGTTTTTACCTACAATGTTTCGTATAACACATCCAAGACGCCATCTGTGGAGGATGTGAAGCTGGAGATCATCTCCAATGGTAAAACCGAAGAGCTGATGAAAAAAGCTGGAGACCCAGCCTATAAGACGGGTGCCAACTTCTTGAGCAGCCTGAGCTTTACCGTAAATGATGCGACACATGTATATATCGAAAAGAACGGAAAACGGATCAATGATTTCCGCTACAAGAGTGGGGATTGGGATCAAGACACGACGAATCAGGAATACGTAAAGACTCGTCTGGAAGCAGCTTTGAATAACGATTTGGAAGACCTGTTCGATGAGCACAACATTGATTCACAGTCTCGTTCCCGATTTGAAGGGAAAATGAGCACGAAGAAATATGGGGATCTTGTTGAAGAAGTACAAGATGCTGTAACCGATGCGAAAGATCAGGAACAAAAACTGGCGCTCTTCCCTCTGACTCTGAAAAAGGGTGGAACAACGGTCTACACAATCGTAGCAGAAGATGACAATGGTACTGTCATTCGCTATGACATCAACATCGATCAGAAATATTCCAGCTGGGAAGTTCTGTCCCCAGTAAAAGCAAAAGAAAACGATCCATACATCATCGTTAATAGCAACAGTGCAGTTGTAAAAGTGTTTGCGGAAAATGCGGACAAAGTATTGTTCGGCAAAACAGAAGCGAAAGTAACGAATACAACAAACCCTGACTTCTATTACGACGATGACCAAGGAAAAACAATTCCAGAAACCTACTACGTGTTTACATCTACAGTTGCACTTAAAAAAGGTTTGAACACAGTGAAATTTTCGGTTGTAGTAGGCGATAGCACCTATAAAGACGAAATCAAGATTTACAATGCGAGCTCGAATGTAAATGGTGCTGAATATCGTGATGTATTAGGGAAGAAAGTAGCGTTTAGCGTATTTGATAAGCAATTTGATCTGAAATTCCCGAAAGGTACCGTATTGCTGTCGCCAGATGACAGCCGTGCTGGCCAAGAAGTGAAGAATCCAAACGGAGACATTTTTGTCGATGTGCCTCTCTATTTTGGTATGGCAGACCGAACAACAGGACAAGTAACCATTGAAGAAGATAATTTGGAGGACAGGCTGGTACTCGAATCCAACTTTAACTATGCAAGTCCGTTGTACTATGTCGATGCAGGTGACACAGAGGCTCCTGGTGGACGTGATCCATACTACGATGAAGGCGATGCTCAGGACTTTAAGAGCCGTTGGCAAGACAATCTGGTTCCGAGTCTCCGTGGAACACTTACTATCAAGTATGATCCATCGATCGTAAATGCTGCGAACAACATCTTGACCATTTACTATCACAATGGTGACGAGTGGAGAAACATTGGTGGTGTAGTGAATACTGGCGCGAAAACCGTACAGGTACCGTTTGCTGGATTTGGTTACTACATGGTCATGAAAACAAGAGAATCCTACGATGATGTCATTACCCATGATTTTGCTCGCGATGCGATTGAGACCTTGTATGCAAAAGGAATCATGCCGGCATACAGCGGAAGCAGTTTTGGTGCAAACCGTGACATGACACGCGGTGAATTTGCAACGATGCTGGTAAAAGCGTTGGCACTGCCAATTAACGCAGGTCCATATAAGGATAGCAATGAGCGTGATCCGTTAGAACCAACCTTCACGGATGTCCGTCCTAATCGCAATACGTGGGATTATGAGTACAAGTACATCGAGACGGCTGCTCGCGCTGGGATTATTCGTGGAAAACAGCCAGGCTACTTCCGTCCAGACGACTCTCTGACGCGTGAAGAAGCAGCAATCATGATTGCGCGTGCACTTAACATGAAATTGGCTACGCTCGATGCATCCAAAGTGGCATTGAATAAAATGTTTACAGATGCGAAAGATGTAAGCTACTATGCAGCTCCATCTGTGCTGGCTGTCAGCAAAGGTAAGCTTATGAACGGTGAAGTCGATGACCCATCCGTGAAAAAGCCAACCTACAGCTTCAAGCCAACTCATAATTTGACTCGTGCAGAGATGGCTGTTATCACAGTACGTGTGATGGTCCAACTCAAAAAACTACCTAAGCAGTAAGTGAATATATTTCGCTATATATAATAGAAGAAAAGCTGAAGAGGTCATCCGCCTCTTCAGCTTTTTTGTTGAGAAATTACTCTTCTTCCACATCTCCGACCGCGTCCACCGGAACCTCCACATATTCCTTTTCCCCGAGCACAATCTGAGCTTGTCCATTTGTCAAATCAACCATTCGCGCGACGAACTCATCCTGTTCACCCTCAGGAATCAACACATGCGCCGTAACCTTGTCTGTAAAATCCGTACCACTTACGCGATGTTCGCCCAGACGCAGTTCGTTTTCCACCTTGCCCCACCACGTATAGTCGACACTGACAGAAATGGTTTGATGCAAGGTATGCACCACGATCTTCGCAGCCTTTAGTGCAGTGACCGTTCCAGCTGTATAAGCCCGAACGAGTCCGCCAGCCCCTAGCTTGATTCCGCCGAAATAGCGAGTGACGACCACGACCGTATCTTTCACACCGTTTTTCTTAATACACTCGAGAATCGGTTTGCCTGCTGTACCGCTGGGCTCGCCGTCATCACTCGAGCGCTGAATCTGATCGTTTTCGCCAATGACAAAAGCGGAACAGTTATGGGTAGCGTCCCAGTGCTTCTTTTTAATCATCGCGATAAACGCTGTCGCTTCTTCCTCGGTTGTAACCCGCTGGGCATATCCGATAAAACGGGAGCGTTCAATAACGATATAATCCTCACCGTAGCCAGCGATCGTTTTGTATTGGGTAAGCATCGTACAATCACCTCAAGAAAAGGATAGCATGCCAAAGAAATGTTGGCGAACACTGAAATGTTTTTGACACATAATCGTAGTACTCTATGTGGTGCATGTGGAATAAAAAAGGAAAGGGAGGAGCTACCTATGATTCCCTTATGAAAATGCTGGTATGGCATATTTTTGCGTGTGAGAAGTATAACTCTGTGATATAGTGATCTTGGGACAAACCACATATTTAATGTGGTTAATAATTTTATGCTCAATATAAAATAAAGGAGTGGAATTCAGTGAATTTTCCATATTCGAAAAAGAAATGGATGTCCATCAGTTTGGCGGCAGTATTAACAACAGCACTAGGCGCAGGAAGCTTGACGGCATTTGCGAATACAGGCTCCGATCAAACTAAGGCACCTACGACTGTACAAGCATCAAATGATAAAACAACAGCACAAACCGGTACAGAGAGCCAGTCTACTCCTGAGGCTGCTACAAGTGATGACCTGACTTTGGAAAAAGCCGTTGAACAGGCTCTGAAGTCAAATGCTAAGCTTAATGAGACACGTCTGGATGCAAAAAATGCAGACATTAATCAGTCACTTACTTATGTGAGTAACTCTGAAATGCCAAGCAGTACAATTGAGACGCTGGAAGATGCACAACGCAAATTTGTGACAAACGAGAATGGGAAAGTGAACAAAAAGCTAAATGCACTGTATGTAAAATCAGCTGAAGCAAAAACAAAGCTAGGGGCACAAGATGTCTATTACAAACTGATTTTTGCTCAAGATGATTTAAACTTGAAGAAACAAAGCTTGGCGCGTTCAGAAGCACAGCTGGAGGTAGCAAAGGCTGCATTCGATGTGGGAACGAATGCAAAAACAGATGTTTTGGAAGCAGAGATGGGAGTAGCAGCGGCAAAAGCACAATTGAAGTCTGCAGAAAACGCTGTAGAAATTGCCCTCATGAATCTGAATGACTTCCTTGGAGTAGATTTAAATCAAGAATGGAAGCTCATCACATCGAATAAGCAAACGGCTCCTATTAAGCTAACGCTTGAGCAAGCCAAGCAGCAGGCACTCACTAACCGGGTAGAAATTACGAGAGCAGAAGAAGAGCTCAAGCTGGCTGAACTGAACGTGAAGCTGATCGATGAGTATTTGGCTGTATCTACTCTTCAAGGTCAGCAGGCGCGCAACAATGTGGAAAAAGCTAAGCTTTCCATTGATGAGCAAAAGCGTGTTGTTACCAAAGATGTAACAGAAGCATATCTCAACCTGAATGCGGCAAGAGAAGCGATTGATTTCCGCAAGTCTGCAAAGGACTCTGCTGCGGAGAGCTATCGCCTGAAGAATCTACGCTTTGAAAATGGCCTCGCAACTACTTTGGAGGTTATCCAGTCCGAAGAAGCATTGTCTACCAGTGAGAACGAGTACCAAAAAGCTGTTTTGACATACAACCTGGCCGTTGTAGCTTTTGAAACAGCGCTGGGTAACTAACTGGAAACAAGATTTGTAAGCTTTTGAATCAAATTGGAAAAAGGTTCAGTCGTGACAGCCCGCCATATCTCCCCTATAATACGGATTGTGGCGGATGTCACTTCGTACATAACTGACAGGTGAATAACGAACCACGAAAAAAACTTTAATTTTTTTTCGAAGGCGCCGCAACTTTTGATTCGCTCAGGCGTTTAATAGGATGTCACACGAAAAACGGGGAATTGTGTAAAAAAGATTCACGAATTCTAGCAGTTGTGTTACACTAGTGATTGTTGCATTTTACACAATACTGAATATACTAGAGATTTTTAACACAAAAAGCGAGGCTTTCCTGCGAAAGGAGGTGACACGCGCTTGCAGGATTCGGGCTTTAAAAAGAAAGATAGATTAACAACAAATATTCCCCAAGAACAATTTGTTTATACTAGAGGAGGAGAACACAAGGTTATGAAAAAGGTCGTTAACAGTGTATTGGCTAGTGCACTCGCACTTACTGTTGCTCCAATGGCTTTCGCAGCAGAAGAAGCAGCAACAACTACAGCTCCAAAAATGGACGCTGAAATGGAAAAAACCGTAAAACGTCTGGAAGCTCTTGGCCTGGTAGCAGGTTATGGCAACGGCGATTACGGTGTAGACAAAACTATCACTCGTGCAGAGTTCGCTACTCTGATCGTTCGCGCTCGCGGACTGGAGCAAGGTGCGAAATTGGCACAATTCAGCAATACTTATACTGATGTTAGATCTACTGATTGGTTTGCTGGTTTCGTAAACGTAGCTTCCAACGAAGAAATCGTAAAAGGTTTCCCGGACAAATCGTTCAAACCACAAAACCAAGTTACTTATGCAGAAGCAGTTACTATGATCGTTCGTGCACTGGGTTATGAGCCATCCGTTAAGGGTGTATGGCCTAACAGCATGATCTCCAAAGCTTCCGAGCTGAACATTGCTAAGAGCATCACTACTCCTAACAATGCAGCAACTCGTGGCGACATCTTCAAAATGCTCGACAACGCTCTTCGTGTAGACCTGATGGAGCAAAAAGAATTCGGGACTGACGTTCGTTATGAAATCACGAATGAAAACCTCCTGACTAAATACCTGAAAGTTACTGTTCGTGACATGGAGTGGGCTCAAGAAGCTGGTCGCGATGGCGATGACTTGCCATTGGTAACAAACGTACCTGCTATCGGTCTGGGCAAAATCAAAGCTAACGAAGTAACTTTGAATGGTAAAGATGCTGGTATCGGCAACACTACTTACAAAGTAGCTGACGGTATCAACTCTAACGAATTCGCTGGTCAACACGTACAAGTGTGGATCAAAGACGACCGTGAAGACGTAATCGTTTGGATGGAAGGTTCCACAGACGAAGAAGTTATCATGGACCGTGTGAGCGAATGGGAACTGAAAGGCAAATCGTTCACCGATGCTAAAGATCTGAGCAGCTCCGATCTGAAAGATCTGAAACTGGTTCTGGATGCTAGCGAGAAATCCTACCGTCTGAACAAAGACACTGTTGTTACTTACAACTTCAAACGTTACACTGATGCAGTTGACGGTTTGAAAGAAATCATCAAAGATGGCGATGGCTTCACTTTTGGTGTGAAAGTTGTTCTGGATGACAACAACGAAATTGCTTACATGCACGTAATCGACGATCAAACTATGAACCAAACTGACGAAGGTCGTAAATATGGTTCTGAAGTGATCAGCAAAGTCGATGTTGAAAAGAAAAAGATCACGAACATTGACAACGACAAGTTCAATGAGCTGGAAAACAAAGATGAAGGTAAAGACTTCCTCGTATTCGTCAATGGTAAACCAGCTAAATTCAGCGATCTGAAAGAAAACATGGTTTACAGCGTTTACTATCCAGAAGGTGACGAAGACAAGTTCCTGATCTTCGCTACTGACACGATTGTAGAAGGTAAAGTAGACAAAGTTGTTATGCGTAACAGCAACGACTACCGTCTGACTGTTGGAGACAAAACATACCGTATCTACAAAGGTGCTACTTACTCCGATAACGGAAACAAAGACGTTGAAGATACTGATGGATCCAACTGGGATCTGATCAAAGATCTTGACGGCGAAACAGTAAAACTGTACCTGGATGCTTCTGGTCGTGTTCGTCACGTAACTACTAAGGATCCAATCGACGATCGCAAACAAAAAGCAATCGTTACTCGTGCAGCTTACCTGGACTATGGTAAAGACAAATGGCAATTCACTGTATTGACTCAAAAAGGCAAAAAAGTGAATGTTGAGTTGGAAGCTGAAGACATCTATGATGTAAACGGCAAAAACTTCGACAAAAACGGTAACGAGAGCGAACTGGAAGACCTTCTCCAACCTAAGAAAGACGACAGCAACGTTCTGCTGGAAGTTGAACTTGACAAAGAAGGTAAAGCAGAAAAAGTTCGCATCCTGAAAACAGATCTGATCCGTTCTTCTGGAGCTGAGTGGGACAAAATTGCTGACGAAGACGACGAAATGGTTGACGACTACGAAGTAAATGATGATACTGCTATCTTCAACATGACTGGTGAGATCAAAGACGCAAACAAACGTCCTGAACTGAAAAACGCTAAAGCTGCGAAGTTCAAAGACATTGCAGACGAATCCGATCTGACTGTATACTACACAGTTGACGAAGATAAAGATGAAGTTGAAGCAATCTTCGTAGTTGAAGGTGACGGTTTGGGTGGCGATGCCCAATACGGTATGGTTTGGGATTACGGAAGATCCGGTGGAGATGACACTATCCAAGTTCTCACTAAAACCGGTGACAAAGTCGAATTGAAAACTTACCCATTGGACAAAGATTCTGAAGATCTGAAAGACGATCGCGGTATCAAACGCGGCGACTTCATCGCATTCCAATTGGATACTAACGATGAAGTAGTTGTGGACGATGTTGTTGAAGTAGTTAACAACAACCTCGAAGATTCCGACGAGAAAATGCTCGCTAAGATCGCTGACGAAGACGAGTGGAAAGATGCTAGCATCGACAAAATGAAAGTGGGTCTGGTATCTAACGTAGATGGCAACACCATCACTGTTAAAGATGCTGACGACAAAAAATCCACTATCTCCACTAAATCTTCCACTGCATTCCTGGACATCTTCGATGATCTGGAAGGCGTAGACGGCGTGAGCAAAGGCGACTACATCGTTGCTATCGATAGCTCCGACGTTTCTGGTAACAAATACGACTACGTATTGATCATTTCCGACGAAGATGAAGTAGACAAAGAAGGTTGGGAAGATGAAGCGGAAGCGTTCTTGAAACAAACACCTGGCAATGGTGGCGAAAACCCAGGCGGTAAATGGGATGCTATCGCTGATAACGCAACTGGTAAACAGTTCGCTATCGGTCCAGTAAACTCTTACTCTGTAACTGTAGAAATCAAATCCGGTAAAGAATCCGAGATTGACAACGCAGTTATCAAAGTTGGCGGCGAAACCTTCACTGGTAAAGTAAGCAACGGAGAAATCGTATTCGAATTCTCTACTGACAAAACAGATGCTACTTCTGGTGTAATCACTGTAACAAGTGAAAAAGGCGAAACCGACAAAGCAAACGTAACTTTCAAAAAATAATTTTGTGAGTTAAAGCCTTTTACGTGAGTCGAGCAGCGGAGGGAGTGACCTCTCTCCGCTGTTCATTACATACTCACTCACAAAAAATAGAGACTTCCTATCAAACTTACGGAGGGGTAGTACGTGAATAAAAAAGTAGCTCTTTCCATCCTTTCTGCTACAGTAATTGCTAGCATGGCTTCTTCCGCTTTCGCAGCACCAAAATCTGGTGTTTACCTGGGTGGAGATGTAGACAGATACTATGAATTGCGTGACCTGTTCAACCTGACAGATGCAGGTAAAACAAAATTTGCAGCTGACATGGGAGTAACTTCTTTCGACAAACTGATCTACGTTGACTTCGACGGTAAAGGTGCAAGCCTCCGCGAAATCATGAACGGTGAGTTCAGCAAAGTTAAAAGAGACCTGAAAGAGACTGATTTCGAAGGCGTTTATACGAAATCTAACCTCGATGGTTCTAACGGTGCAACTTACGATCCTCGCAAAGATGCAATCGGTGGTCCAGCGGGCGAACTGAAAGTTGAAGCAGTAGACGCTCTGAACGCGAAAGAAATCGTAATTGATTTCGATGACGAGTTGGATACAGTAACTGCTGAAGACGAATCCAACTATGAAGTGAAAGTCAACAACTCCGTAGTAACTGCCTTTACTACAACTGTTGATAGCACTGATAAAACGAAAGCAGTTATCGCTTTGACAAACCCACTCAAAACTGGTGACTACGTTTCCGTAACTGTTAAAAAGACAGTTCTGAACAAAAACCTGAGCGGTTTGGAGAAGGATGAGACGAAAACACTCTCCTTCGTAGATACTGCTGCTCCAGTTGTTAAGTCTGTACAAGTTAAAGGTAATGACGTAGTTGTTTCCTTCGACGAGTATGTAGGTTCTATCGGATTGATCACAATTGATAACAAAAACGTGAACGTTCCTTCTACTAACCCTGCGGTTAAAGAAATTACGCTCACAGGTGCTGCTACTGGCTTGACTGCTGGTCAACACACTATCGCATTTGCTAACGTGAAGGACATTCAAGCTCCTACACCTAACAATGCATCTTACCTGACAAAAACATTTGAAGTTACTGTCGATGCAGCTGCTCCTACTGTAACAAAAGTAGAAGCTGCTGGTGAGTACAGATTCAAAGTAGTATTCGATAAAGAAGTATCTGTACCGAATGCTGTTTCTGTTAAGAAGAACGGCTATGCTTTGATTTCTACCATCACACCTGTAGACGGTGCTGGTACGGATGATGAGTACTATGTAACTGTAGCTGACAACGGTCAAGTAAAAGTATATGGTGATACTGAAACCACTACTAATCTGACTGTAACAGTTAACGGTTTTAAAGCTCTGAACAACAACATGTTTGGTAACGAGTTCACTTCCACTGTGACTCTGTCTAAAGATGGTGCAGCTCCTTCAATCGTTAACCGCTTCAGTAAAGTAGTTAACAAAGCAGCGACTGGACCAGCTAACGAAGTATTCCAAGTTCAATTCTCTGAAGAATTGACCACAACTGTAGACGCTACTAAGATTGTCTTGAAAGACAAAGATGGCGTGAAAAAGGCGATTACTTCTGCTAATGTAGTAGCTGATGCTAACGGCAAAAATACTATCGTTGAAGTAGATGCTAATTCCGTTGAAACAGGAACAGCTGGTGTTATCGACGCTGGTACTTACACAATTGATTTCGGAGCAGGGGCTGTGAAAGACCTTGGTCAAAATCCTAACGCTGCTGCTTCTGTAAGCATTGTTAAGTCCGGTTCTGCTCAAGGCGAAATCGATTTGACTTCTGCTATTTCAGTTGCTAGCAATGTAATTACCATCAACTTTGGTAAAGACATGGTTCCAGCTGCAGCTGTTGCTTCTAACTACAAACTTAACGGTGAAGCGATCAAAGCTAATGCGATCTACTTCGACGGCAGCAAGACAACTGTTAAAATCGAACTGCAAGACGAGACAATCGCTTCTAACGGCGGTGCGTTGCTGTCCATCGCTGATAGCGTAGTTGCTGTAGATGGTAGCAAGCTGAACGCAGCTAGCAAAGACATCGTTGTTAATGGCTTCACTGACAACGTAGACCCAACACTCGTTTCTGCTAAGAAAGAGTCTTCTACTTCCTTGGTTCTGACTTTCAGTGAAGATGTTGTAGTTGCAAATGACGCTGCTCATTTGGACGACTTCGTTGTTAAAGTTAACGGAACTGTTGTTGCTCCAACTGCTATTGCAGGTGGCACTGACAAGAAAGTAACTTTGACTCTACCTGAGTACAACACTACACAAACTGTAACTGTTGCTACTTACAAATCTGACCTGAACACTAAAGATGGTCAAGATAACACGCTCAAAGTTAACACAACACCAATCACTGCTAACTAATGAGCATTAAAAAGAGCCTAGTAATAGGCTCTTTTTTTTTGTTTTCAGCAACTAATTAATAGGAATGTGCTAATATAGAATGGTATCTGAGTATTGTATTTTCTAGAATATGGAGGACCTAACGTTCATGAAGTACGTACATTTAGTGGGTGTATTCCTATTGTCTTTAGCAGTTATTACTGGATGTGCAAAGGAAACCGAAGCACCTACACCTATAGCTCAAGAAAAGAAGTCTGAAACTTCAAATCCTGTTAAGGAGAAGTTTGATGCTGCATTAGCTCTTTACAATTCTGAAAAAATGGATGAAGCAAAGTCAGCATTTGAGGAATGTGTAAAGCTTGACGCTTCAAATGGTATCTATGAGTACTACCTGGGTAATATTTCTCGAAAACAAAATGATCTCAGTAAAGCACTGAGTTATTATCAAAATGCAGTCACAAAGTCACCAGACATGATCGAAGGCTACAACAATATTGTAGCAATTCAAATGTTTAATCAAGATTTCGAGAATGCGCTTCTCACAGCTAACAAGGGTCTTCAAGTAAAGCCGGATTTTGCAGATCTTAAATTTAAGCTTGGACAAATTTACTTTGTTCAAAATAAATTTGAAGAGTCAGTAAAAGTCTTGTCGGAAATTACGAGTGATCCTAAGTATTTTGAAGCTTATCGTTTTATCGGATTCGGGTATATGCAATTGAACAAAAAACAAGAAGCGGTAACCAATATGAAAAAATACTTGGAACTTGCTCCTGAGGGAACAAATACAAAGGTTGAGGTCGCTAACATAGTAAAGGAACTTGAATCTAAATAGGAAACAAGCAAGCCGGAGGTCTAAAATGCAACAATTAGTGAAATGGGGGCTATTTGCAGCTTTAGCCCTCCTGTTTTTATGCACGCCATATCTTCGAGGGCTATTTTTTGATACTGATTTTTATTTAATGGAAGTAAGTCTAATTCTACTATTTCTGATCACAGCCCTATGGATGATCAGGAAAAACCAACAATATGGACATTTAATCTATTTGATTGTATTTTTTATTCCATTAACTCATGTGTTATCACTACTCGGTGCAGAGACTCCTATGGGAGCTTTGGACAACTTATTTCGTTGGTTGACCTACGCGATTCTTTTTATCATGTTAATTTGGTTACGACAGATCGACCACAATGATAAAGTGGAAAAGCTGCTGCCAATCGTTTTTAACGCAACGGGCGTATGGATTAGTTTTTTTTCGCTTGCTGGTTTTTGGAATTGGATTGTATTTAAGGATATAGTCCTTTCGGGAAGGTTGGCAGGGCCACTCCAATATCCCAATACATT
Source organism: Brevibacillus sp. IT-7CA2 (assembly GCF_949767855.1). NCBI lineage: Bacteria > Bacillati > Bacillota > Bacilli > Caryophanales > Paenibacillaceae > Brevibacillus > Brevibacillus sp. IT-7CA2. The sequence continues at coordinate 121,551 of NZ_CATKQT010000054.1, read as the reverse complement.
TGCTACGATTATCTGTGCATTTTGGCTGTATGCTCTTGTCTATTTGGCAAAAAAAGAAATCAAAGTCTTTACTACACTCTTCTTCAGCTTGCCGTTGGTAGCATATGGCGTTTGTTTTTTCTTATCGTACTCACGTGGGGCAATGGTCGTTTTTCCTGTGGCGTGGTTCATTGGAGTACTCCTTCTCAAGGGCAAGGAACAAATTCAATACCTTGCATTTACTGTTTTCTCTCTAGTCGCTTCACTTCTAGTGTTTCAAAAAATGACTGCAGCTGGGTCTGAAAACGTAGATGATGTAGGTTTACTTGCATTCGTTGTGGCAAGTATTCTCGTAATGGTACTGGTGCTGCTTACACAAAGGATCGTTAAAAATAGTAGTTTTATGAAAGAAACGAAGAAACCTCTGATTCGCTTTGTATTGCCTGGTTTTATTTTATTAGTTGGGTTATTAACTTTGTTGGATTTCAAAAACCAAGGCTTGTTATATCAGGCTATGCCTGAGTCATTGCAACAGCGAATTACTGATATTAACTTGGGTACTTCTAGTGTATTAGGAAGAACCAATATGTATATGGATGCTTTTGCAGTGAGTAAGGAGGCCCCTGTATTCGGTTTTGGTGGCGAAGGATGGAGAGTAGTTTATCCTGCTCATCAAGAGCTTCCCTACTATAGTAATGAGGTCCATAACGGTTATTTGGAGATATTGCTTAATACAGGATGGTTGGGGCTCATTGTTTTCATTGGCGTGATAGGCTTTCTGGTAGTAAAGATACTCATTCGCATCAAGAGAGAACAAGAGGATGATAGCGATTCGACTATCGCAGTTGCCTCCCTAGTATCCTTGTCCATTATATTGATGCATGCTTTCATAGATTTTGATTTCTCTTTTGGTACGGTATGGTTTATAGTTTTCTGGCTGATAGCAATTGCAGTACCATTACAGTCAAAAGATACGAATCCAGCCTTCCAATACTCGCGGTTCTTGATCGCTCTTATCGCTGTTTGTGTAGGAATAGTCGGTGTATATTCGGGAAGGATTCTCTTTGCACAAAACACTATTTCTGCGTTAACAAGTGAAGTAGATGTAGAAGCTGCACAACCGATATTGGAGAAAGCAGTTAAGCTAAACCCTTATCATACGGAATATGCGATGAACCTGGCTAAAGTGTATGCGACGAAGTATACACAGTCACAGCAGAGCGAGTGGAAATCTAAAGCAGAAGCAACATTAAATAGTATTGAGCAACTCGAACCCAAGGCGTCAGAGGTTTTATACAAGATCGGCAATGTATATCTCTTCATGAATGATTGGGTAAAAGCCGATCAATATTTCCAAAAGGCTTGGGAGCAAGATCATTTTAATGTTCACTTCTATGATGCAAGTATTCAGGTAAATGCACAGGTTGCATTTCAATTGGCAAAACAAAATCAAAAAGATCAAGCAGCAGCACTTGCTGGGAAGGCTTTAGATAAATATAAGGATTACGTAAGTCGGATAGAACCTTTCAAGGAAGAGGCAATCCCTGACAAGCGGCCATTAGATTTGAATACCTATACGTATTTTTATCTTGGGCAAGCGAATATTATTTTAGGGAACTACGCAGATAGTCTTGAACAACTTAAATTGGTTACTGATCCGAGTATTACACTCGAAGTGCAGGCTCTCATGATCATTGCATATGAGAAGTTGGGGCAAAATAGTGTAGCAATCGAATTGACTCAGAAATTACAAGCACAGTCCCCGAATTATAAGCAGCTTTTGGATGACTATCGGGCAAGGTTACTGAAATAGATAGGTAAGGAAAAAGGATGTTGAAATCATATCAACATCCTTTTTTATCGTAATGGAAACTATGTATTTGTCGACTTCTGTATAATAATGAAACTTATATTTGCTGTGATATGATGTTATTCTACAAATATATTTTTGTTTCATTCATGGTATAGTAATACAAGAAGAATAGAATGGAGATAGAATCATGATACATTTCGCCATAGTAGGCTGCGGCCACATTTCAAAGAAACACATTGAGGCGATCGAAAATGTCGAAAACGCGAAACTTGTCGCAGTTTGTGATACGTCGGTTGAGAGATTGCAGGAGACTTGTGAAAAATATCAAGTAAGTGGGTACAAAGATTTAGGCGAAATGCTGGAAAAACAGCCAGAAATAGATGTTGTATGCATCTGTGTACCAAGTGGGCTGCATGCAAAATTGGCAATTCAAGCGGCTAATGCTAAAAAGCATCTGATCGTAGAGAAACCAATCGCATTGACTATTCAGGATGCGGAAGCGATTGTACAAGCATGTAAGGGCAACGACGTAAAACTATCTGTCGTGCACCCAAATCGATTTAGACCTGCCATTATGGCTCTTAAGAAAGCAATGACAACTGGCCAATTTGGAAAGATAAGTCACGCTAATGCAACGTTACGGTGGAATCGTAACCAAGCCTATTACGATCAAGCAGCGTGGCGTGGAACGAAGGAAATGGACGGCGGAGTTTTAATGAACCAAGCTATACATAATTTAGATTTACTATTGTGGTTAATGGGGCCGGTGGAAGAAGTACAAGGATACTCTGCAACACGTCTTAGAAATATAGAAGCTGAAGATGTTGCAGCCGCAACAGTTCGATTCCAAAATGGGGCATTAGGGATCATCGAGGCTGCTGCTACTATATTCCCAAAGAACTTCGAAGAGTCCCTCAGTATTTTTGGTGAGAGCGGAACAGCTGTTGTATCTGGAACTACAGCTAACTGGATCAAGCATTGGGAATTTGAGTCTCTTCCAAAGCAACATGCAGAAGCGCTCATTCAAGAGGTTGAACAAGATCCATATGGTACCCCTGGGCAGGAAGAAATCATTAGAGACATGGTTGATGCAATTCGGAGTGATCGGGACCCAGTTGTAAGCGGAGTAGATGGGCTAGAGGCTTTAAAGCTTGTATTAGCAATCTATAAATCAGCAGAACTAGGAAAGCCAGTCAAATTAAATGAACGAGTAGAAGAGGAGAATCGTCAATATGAATACAACCACTCATAAGGTACCATTGCTTGATTTGGTAAAGCAATACAGAAGCATCGAAGCTGAGATAAAAGCAGCTGTTGATGATGTATTATCGAGTGGCAATTATATTATGGGTAAGCATGTTGCTGACTTTGAGCAAAAGATGGCAGATTACTGTAACGTAAAATGCGCTATCGGAGTTGCAAATGGTACAGATGCATTGCTTCTCGTACTTGATGCACTTGGAATAGGACCAGGTGACGAGGTTATTACTACACCGTTCACTTTCTTTGCATCTGCGGAAGTGGTTTCTCAACTAGGTGCTAAACCGGTATTTATTGATATCGATCCAAAAACATATAATTTTGATGTAAGCAAGCTGGAGGCAGCAATAACGCCAAATACGAAGGCAATCATTCCGGTACATATTTTTGGACAACCTGTAGATATGGACGAAGTATTGGCACTGGCTAAAAAATACAATTTATATGTTGTCGAAGATGCGTGTCAAGCAATTGGCTCAAAATACAAGGAGCAAAAAATCGGTTCATTGGGTGTCGCCGGTTGTTTTTCATTCTTTCCAACGAAAAATTTGGGGGGATATGGAGACGGCGGTATGATCGTAACAAATGATGAAGAACTGGCCAAAAAAATAAAAATTCTACGCGCACATGGTAGCAATCCCAAATACTATCACTCCATGATCGGTTACAACAGTCGATTGGATAGTCTGCAAGCTGCAATGCTGAACGTAAAGCTTGCCTATATTGATCAGTGGAATGCAGCTCGTAGACAAAAAGCAGCTGTTTATAACGAGGCACTGAAAGATTTGCCTATACAGGTTCCTTTTGAAAAAGAGAACCGCTATGCAGTTTATCATTTGTACATTATTCAAACAGACCTTCGTGATGAACTAATGGCCTTCTTGCAAGAGAAAGGTATTTCTTCTGGTGTTTACTATCCTGTCCCACTGCATTTGCAAGAAGTATATAAAGATTTGGGCTACGATAGAGAAAGCCTGATTGAGTCTGAAAAAGCCGCGAAGGGTACTATGGCTTTGCCACTTTATCCAGAAATGACTGAGGAAGAGCAACAGTACGTAATTTCTGTTGTGAGAGAATTTTTCGAGATGAGAGGAGCAACTTCATGAGTACCATGCTAGAGAATACGATATCTCCCTTAGCCGAAAAACTGATTAGAAAATTAGAAGAAAGAACAGCAGTCATCGGTGTGGTAGGATTGGGCTATGTTGGTTTGCCTCTGGCAGTAGAGAAAGCAAAAGCTGGGTTTCAAGTAATTGGATTTGATGTACAATCTGATAAAGTTGACATGGTCAATAAAGGGATTAATTATATCGGGGATGTACTGAACGAAGACCTTTTGTCTACTGTAAAGGCAAAAAAGTTGAACGCTACTGCTGATTATTCTTTTATCCATAATGTAGACGCGGTGGCAATATGCGTACCGACTCCTTTAGATAAGTATCATCAACCAGACACGAGCTATGTTAGCTCTTCGGCACGAGAAATAGCCAACCATTTGAAGCCTGGTATGCTTGTTGTGCTTGAGAGCACTACTTATCCAGGGACAACTGAGGAACTAGTAAAGCCAATTCTTGAAGAATCGGGTTTAAAATGTGGAGTGGATTTCTTTTTAGCATATTCACCGGAGCGGGTAGACCCAGGAAACAAACACTATAACACAAAAAATACTCCTAAAGTCGTTGGGGGTGTTACACCCGAATGCGCAAGAGTTGCTGCTACTATGTACCAGACTGTACTTGAGGGAGAAATACATGTCGTATCTTCTCCAGCAGTAGCTGAGATGGAAAAAATTTACGAAAATACATTTCGTCATATTAACATTGCCCTTGCAAATGAAATGGCGGTACTTTGTAACAAAATGGGGATAGACGTATGGGAAGTAATTGATGCGGCAAAAACAAAGCCTTATGGTTTCATGCCATTCTATCCTGGGCCTGGTTTGGGAGGACACTGCATCCCTATCGATCCATTCTATCTTACTTGGAAGGCTCGTGAGTATAACTACCATACTCGTCTTATTGAGCTCGCAGGCGAAATTAACAATGCGATGCCAGAGTTTGTAGTAAATCGAGTAATGAAGATTTTAAATCAAGAGCGAAAATCATTAAGTGGTTCTACGATTTTAATACTCGGTGTAGCTTATAAAAAAGATATAGATGATTATCGGGAATCACCCGTTCTTTCTATTATTTCACATTTAGAGTCACAGGGGGCAACTTGTATCGTCGTTGACCCAAACATTCCAGTATTCAAACATCAGGGTAACAAAAAAGAAACCGTTAATTTGACAGATGAAGTGCTGGAGCAATCTGATATTGTATTGTTAACAACAGAGCATACAGCATTTGATTATCAATTAATCTCTGAAAAAGCAAAGATCATTTTTGATACGAGAGACGGAATGAAAGACAAAGAAAAAATTCAGGGAAAATATTACCGATTGTAGGTAGGAGCTAAATATGAAGATTGTAACGATTGTTGGGGCTCGACCGCAGTTTATTAAGGCAGCTGCGGTTTCTCGGGCAGTATTAACCCAAAAGCAAAATAATCCTCAAATTTCTGAAGTAATCGTTCATACAGGACAACATTATGATCGAAACATGAGCGAAGTATTCTTTGAGCAACTCGATATTCCTGTTCCACATTATCATCTCGGGATCGGTTCATCAGCTCATGGTCAGCAAACCGGCCAAATGTTAGCAGAAATTGAGAAGGTACTTTTGGAAGAAAAGCCGGATTGGATTCTCGTATATGGCGATACAAACTCTACCCTTGCTGGCGCATTGGCTGCATCTAAGCTCCATATTCCTGTTGCCCATGTGGAGGCGGGGCTCCGAAGCTACAATCGACATATGCCAGAAGAAGTAAATCGTGTATTAACCGATCATGTTTCCAATTTGCTTTTTTGTCCAACATCTCACTCTGTTGATAATCTCCACAAGGAAGGTATCAATGAAGGGGTACATGTTGTCGGTGATGTTATGTACGATTGTATGAAGCATTATCTTGCCAAATTAGATAATGAGCGAACTACAATTTTGGAATCGTATGGTTTGGAAGCGAACCAATTTGCATTGGCAACTGTTCATCGGGCAGAAAATACGAATGACAGAGGCAGGCTAACGGGAATTTTTGAAGCGTTCGGTACGATTGCACAAGATATCCCTGTGCTCGTTTCGTTGCATCCAAGGACTCGTAAATACTTGGATGAATACGGAATTAAGGTGAATCCGAATATATTGCTCATCGAGCCAGTTTCATATTTAGAAATGATTGAATTAGAAAGCAACGCAGCAATTATTCTCACGGATAGCGGCGGTGTTCAAAAAGAAGCATATTTCGTACAAAGACCTTGTATTACGATGCGCGATGAAACCGAATGGGTAGAGACAGTAAATGCGGGGGCAAACGTATTAACTGGTGCTCATTCAAACTCAATCGTCGAGGCTTATAATCGTTACAAGGAAGCAGCTTTTACGATAAATGAAGTCCCCAAAGTATACGGTGACGGAGATGCTGCTGAACAAATAATCCGTTTACTAGTTGGTGGAGCATAGTGAAAATACTACTTGAACCATTTACGTTTCTTTATAAATATCGAAAGCTGTTGTGGCAGACTACGAAAAGCGACATCAGGACCAAGTATGCTGGTTCTTTGCTAGGGTTAGTGTGGCTGTTTTTGTACCCGTTACTGCTTTTGGGTGCATACGCAGCAGTGTACATATTTATTTTTAAGGTCAAATTTCAACTTTTTAACTCTAATGAATACGTGTTGCTTATTTTTTGTGGTTTAATTCCGTTTATTGGGTTTTCAGAAGCCCTAGGAAACGGAGTAAGCAGTGTCGTTTCCAATTCGAGTTTAATTAAAAATACAATGTTTCCGATTGAGCTAGTTCCGGTAAAAGCAGTTCTTGTTTCACAAACCACCCAAGTGGCAGGAACGATATTGCTATTAATCGGTTTGCTGTCATTTGGGAAGTGGACGGCAGTGTTGCCGTTATTTGTATTTGTATGGGTCTTTCAAATTCTATTTACACTAGGGCTTATTTGGATTCTTTCTAGTGTGAATGTGTACGCAAGGGATCTACAAAGTATCACTGGCGTGCTCATACTTTTTTTGATGATGATTAGTCCAATTGCTTATACGGTAGATATGATTCCCGAGTATTTGCGACCGTTCTTAAGTTTGAATCCCATTTACTATTTAACAGTATCCAATCAGAACATTCTCATGCTGGGTAAATTGCCTCCAACTTCAACGTTTATTACATTAGCGTGCTTTTCTCTTGCTACTTTTGTTCTTGGCTACTGGTTCTTTAAGAAAATGAAGCGGGTGTTTATAGACAATGTCTAATCATGCCATTAAGATTGCTAACCTAGGAAAACTATATCGATTGTATTCCAAACCTATCGATAAGGTTCTTGATGTGTTTGGTCTTAATTTTTGGCGCAAAGATTATTACCAAGAGTTTTGGGCATTGCGGGATCTTAGCGTAGAAATAAAAAAAGGGGAGAGAATTGGATTAATTGGTCGGAATGGTGCTGGAAAAAGCACCTTTTTGAAAACGATCATAGGAAATGTCACACCGACAGAAGGAACACTTGAGGTAAATGGCAATATTCAAGCCCTTATGGAATTAGGAACGGGATTTCATCCTGAATTTACGGGCCGCCAAAACATAAAGGCGGCTTTATCTTATTTAGGATTGACTGATAAGCAGATCCAAGAAAAAGAAGAAGAGATTATTGACTTCTCTGAGCTTGAAGAATTCATTGATCAGCCTATCAAGACATATTCGGCAGGTATGTATGCGAGACTAGCTTTTTCTACTGCCACATCTATTGAGCCAGAAATTTTGATTATTGACGAGGTATTGGGAGCTGGAGACGCTTACTTTGCAGGAAAATGCGTGGAGCGGATGCAGAAACTAACAGCTCAATCAGGAGCAACCGTCCTATTTGTCAGCCACGATTTAAACAGTGTATTGCAGTTGTGTGATCGAGTAATCTGGATCGATCGTGGTCGTATACGACAAGACGGAAATCCCCTTGAGGTAATTAAAAATTACAACGCAATGATTCGCAAGGAAGAAGAAATACGTCTTCGGGCAAGGGACTTGAAGATACAGAAGAAGCAGGCTGCCTTGCTTGAAAGTATGGATGATCTATTTCAATCCGTTTTGTTCCATTTTGTAGGTGAAAACGGGAAACCACCAAATGGTTCTAGTCGAGTTTACCAAATCAAGCTTCTCTCTGGTACAGAAGAAATTGGGACAATTGATGTAGGTGGGCCCATGGATAACTCACCTGATCAAATGCACTACATAATGGATACAAAAGGATACATGGATTGGGGACCATCATTAAGAGACGCGAATGGTTACTATCGAGAGTATAAAAATCTCGGCGGGAAATATTGTCACGCACCTTTTGAGTATAAGGTTCCGAAGGTCTACCTACAAAATCTACAGGAACTGAGCTTACAAGTGACGGCACAAGTTTCTGGTGGAAATGTGAATCTTGAAGTGTTCGATGGTATTGAATACAGACAGCTAGGCGCATTAATTGCTGGTGAGTTTACAACATATGAATTTATTGTTTCACCACAGTTTTTGATGAATGAGGAAATGGCGAAAACAGGTTTGGAAGATAAAGGGGTATCAACGAAGGAAAATGAGGAAGAAGAAATACGAGAAAGTGAAGTATTACGTGCAGCAGAACTCTCTGAATACGGTAGTAAAGAAGCGAAAATTGTATCCGTTCGGATGCTAAATGAGTCACTTCATGAAGCAAAAATATTTGAAACTAGGAAACCTGTTCAGGTAGTTATTGAATATGAATCGAATATTGAAATGGTCAACCCAGTATTTGTGTTTTGTATATATATGTCTGATGGAAAAGTTGCCAGTCAGTGGATTGCCGATACAAAAGAAAGCGGGATTGCTACATTGCCGAGAAAAGGAACATTCTCATTTGATGTAGATGAACTTTTAATTGGCCGAGGAAAATATGTAGCGAGCGCAGCTATTTTTAAAACACTCACGAAAAGCGGTGTGGAAGCTGAGAGTTATCATGTGCTAGATCGAAGTATACATTTTGAAATTGTACAATCGCTTGAAGATAATATTGAGAAGGGGCTTTGTTTACAGCCATTTGGGGTGAAGTTATCGGATGCAAAACGACAACCAACAGTACTATAAGCAGGCTGAAATTTGGAGTGATACACCAGATTTGTATCAGCGCCAAGTATTACACGATATCCTTAACATGATTCCCTCAGATGTGGAAAGCATTCTCGACCTGGGGTGTGGCGACGGGAAGATAACCAATCATCTTCCCGTCCATATTCATGTTGTGGGAGTAGATATAAGTGAAGAGGCTCTAAAATACGTAAAAAGAGATACGGTAGTTAGCTCTATTACAGAGTTGCCTTTTCCAGATAACTCGTTTGATTTGGTCATGTCCAATGATGTATTTGAACATTTGACAGAGGAAGAGTTTGCTCAGGGCCTTCTAGAGATGAAACGGGTGGCTAAAAAGTACATTCTATTAACGGTGCCACACAGTGAACAGCTTGCTGCGAATGAAACGAAATGTAGTAATTGCGGGGAAGTCTACCATATTCATTGGCATCAACGGAATTTCGATAAAAAGAAAATAGTAGATGTATTTTCATTAATCGATTGGAAGGCAAGAGAAATTCGTTACAGTGGCGCCACAACATTGCCTCCACACGATCCAAGCATACAGGTAAAGCAAGGATTAGGGATCTTCCATTATTGGGATGGAGCAGTTTGTCCAAACTGCCAGTCAAAAGAGCAACATATTCCCGATCAAGAGGCTACCCAAATACTGCCGTTTTTTGATGCTATCAGGCATGAGAAATGGTTTGATGGGATCGACACTACTTGTATACAAGATAGAAGTGAACTAATTGCACTCTATCAGAATCCTTATTTGGACGAAGCTCCATTTAAAGAAGTACCTTCCATTACAGAACAAGAAGATAGCATCCATCGAGTACAGTTTGCTAATCATTTGCAAGCAGTTAGTCCTGATTTTACAGTTGGTTCAGTGTGGGCAAGGTTTCGTCTACCTGAAACAACCAAAATAGTTGAAAATGGTATTACAAATCAAAGCGATAAAACTACTGAAGTACCAATCCGTATGTCAGTCGTATCTAAAGCTGGTGATAAACTAGTAATAAAGGCGTCAGGTTTCTCTAATAGCGATCGGGTAGAATTGTATGCCATCGATGGTATTACTGGATTACCCACTTTATTATTCGCTTCGTCAGTAGAAGAGCAAGATCAAACATTTGAAGTCCCGATAAATAGTTCCTGGAATGCTGATAAATTTGGATTACCCTTATCCCTCTATTTGTATGGGAAGGTTATTGTCAATAGTTTAGAGTATATTGCCCCAAAACCTGGTTGTGTACAACCCTTTCTTCAGTTGAGCAGGGGGTTAAATATATTATCTTCAAATGATGAATCTTACCAAGTGTCTTGGAGTCTATGGACGGACCACGAAGGATTATGGCCAAAGCCGATGTGGTTCACACATGATGGAGTAGAGTATGTCCCTGAAAAAGAGATTTCCTGGATCGATTTGATAAAGAAGACGTCGGAAGCGAAGAAGCTTTATAACAATAGAATCGATTATCTCAACGAGTTATTAAATAGAAATGAAAATAACCGTTCTCTTGCTGAATCAGCATTGGTACTAGCGCAGAAGCAACTAGATACTATTGAAGCAGAACGACAATTGGAAAATCAACAAAACCTGTTGGTACTAGAAGAAAATAAGTTAATCAAACAAGACATGGTGCAAATCAGCGAAAAGTGTGAGAGTTTGCAAAATGAAGTGACAGTTCTAGAAGGAAAGCATAAAATTTTGACTGAAGAACTGGAGATTACTGCTGACAGATGCGCACAGGTTGAGATTGATTATAAAGAGGCTTTACCCGCTGCTACTTTATGGACCAAAAATCTCAATCGAAAAGTGAAAAGAGTTTTGGTACTTAGTCACATGTTCCCACATCCTGATCAAAAGGTTAGCGGACCATTTATTCATGAGCAAGTAAAAGCATTGAGAGAGTATGAAGGAATTGATGCCAGAGTCATTTCATGTAGGCCATTCTGGATGAATGGAATCAACATAAAAAGTTTATGGAGAGCGAATCAAGTATATCCGCAAGTTCTTGCTGACACGAAGTGGGAGGAATACGACGGAGTCCCAGTATTATACCCGCCTTATCGAGTGGGGTCACCATTCATTCCGTTCCGCTTTCATGCTTGGTCTTACAGTCAAGCTGTCTTAGGAGTAATCGAGAATGTATGGAAAGACTTCAAGTTTGATTTGATACACGCTCATACAGCCTATTTAGATGGCACTGCTGCGTCTAGTGTTGCGGAAAAATATCAAGTTCCCCTTATTCTCACAGAGCATACAGGTCCATTCAGTAATTTAACAAAAAATGCTTTAATTAAACAACTAACTTTACGGTCGATTGGACGTGCAGATCAGGTCTATTGCGTTAGTGAATCTTTGATGAATGAAGTGAAGAGCTACTTCTCAGATAAGACTGTACTGGACAAAATCAGAACACTGCATAACGGCGTATCTATTGATGACTTCTATGTTGATCCTGCTTTTTCGGTAAATACCCAAGCATTACGTTTTACGTATGTTGGTTACTTGGAAGAGGTAAAAGATCCCTACACACTAGTGAAGGCATTTGCTAAAGTTCATCAGGCATTACCTGAGGCGACTTTAAAAATTGTTGGAGATGGCACAATAGGAGCCCAAGTAAGGGAATTGATTCAAACGTTGGGATTGGAACAATGTTGTTTTGTCTTAGGGCTTCAATCTAGGCAAGAAGTTTCACGTATTTTACGAGAAGAAACAGATGTTTTTGTTTTGCCTAGCAAAGCGGAAACATTTGGGGTAGTGCTTATCGAAGCTATGGCTTCAGGGAAGCCTGTAGTCGCGACTCGATGTGGAGGACCGGAGAGTATCGTTACAGAGTCATTTTTAGGAGAGCTTTGTGAGAAAGAAGATCCGCTAAGCTTGGCCGAAGCTATGATTACTGTAGGGTGCAATATTGAGAAATATGCATCAGAGGATATTCGGAAGCACGCAGTTAATCGTTTTAGCTATAACTACTTAGCATATAGATTGACGGACATTTATCAAAACACTTACTAACATCACGGGAGACTATAATTGATGAATATGTGTAATCCACGTACTATGAAATGGGTTTATGTTGTTCTTGCCTTTTTTCTTTTGCTTGGTAACTTTTATTTTCCTTCAAGAGCAATAGCAATAGAATCAACAGAGAAACTTGTCAAGAATATCGAATGGACTCCAAAATCAACAGTAATTGATGTGAATAAAAGAGTTAATCTTTTTCCAATAGAAAATACAATATCAAAAGAACAATTGGTTTATCAGATGTGGGTCAAGGTTCCTAATGAAGATTGGGAATTAGTTCAGCCATACGGGAAATTACCCTTGATAGATTTTGCATTCACAAAAACCGGGGAAAATTATATTCAGATTGATATCAAGGATCTAAAACATCCAGAGAATGTCCAACATTGGGTTCAGCAGTTTAATGTTGTAGAGCCGATCAAAGATATGGAATTGGTAGAGGGAATTAGCTGGGCACCGTTTTACGTTGAAAAAAAAGTTAATGAACCTATCGACTTTATTATCAAAGAGGGCAAATTTCAACTGAGTGATCTTGAATTTCAATTATGGGGCAAGTATGGCGAAGAAGATTGGAAAGTAATTACTCCCTATCAGGCATCCCTTGCTACTGGTTACCGATTTCCTAAAGAAGGCATCTATTCACTGCAAGTTGATGTCAGACACAAAAAACATCCAAACTATAGACAACAGGTATGGGTTGGCCAATTTTTTGTATCTAATATAGAGCGTGAAGCAAACTCAGATTATTTGATCAGGCGTTTACTCTCTAACTATCCCTCTCCTGCACAGAACGTCGGGCAAATTTCAGAGTCATTAATCTATGAACTAAATTTAGCTATTCATATGTTAATGTGGGAATACCATAAGGTTCCTCTTATGGATAGAGTGGATAAAATGAGGAATTTACCGGGTATTGTTATTGGTAACGTAAGTAATGACTCAATTGTTGGCTTGAAAATTGGCAATGAATCTAGAGAGGTAGATTTAAGAGCTAACAAATTAATGAGTGATGATCAGCTTCTTTCTATTTCATTGAAACAGTATCCAAATGTAAAGAAAGTATTAGATGATGTTCGAAATTTACCAGATGATATTCAGTTCTTATCGGTCTTAACCTATCTATACTCTGTTAATTATATGTATAGTCAGGTTCCAGAATCAGATTTAAGACCAAGAATTCCCTTGTACAGTTTGACAGCGCACTGTTTAAATCTCGCAAGTGAAATGCATGACTTTTTAAGACTATTGAATTATAACGTCAGGTATCAAAGTATAAATTATTTCGAAGACGCATTCCATGCTGTCGTCGAGGTGAAGGTCGGATCACAAATAATTACACTGGATCCTACCGTTGGTTTGTTATTCCAAGATAGCTTAATTAGTCTTAAAAGCAGTTCAAAAGCTACCCCGATCGTATTTCCACAAGTGCGGGACTTAAATTTTCTTTGGTCTCCAGGGTACAGAACAAACATAAAATCTATTAATATTGAAGAGGCTTACGGAAACTGGTAGAGGGTGGATTGAAGTGAAAATAGTAATGATAACCCCAGATAGTTACATGATTGATCGAAGGATTCTGCTGGAAGCAAAAACTATGGTAAATGCAGGGCACTCTGTTACACTGTTGGCTGGATTTGAATGTGAAAAAGAAGAACACTACAATTGGGAAGGCATTGAAATTCATCGTTATCAGTACGATTGGGATGACGAGCGCTTAAAGAAGATTCGATCCTATCTTCCCAATAACGATAGAGTGAAAATGTTCGTAAACAAGGCATTTATGAAGATTGCAAGATCAATTCTGGAGATTGACCCTTTTGATCAGTTCATGCTTACCAAACTGCTGGAGCTTGATGCTGACGTTTATCATGTTCATGATTTGCCGTGTTTAAAAGTAGGTGTGTATGCTGCCGCAAAAAAAGGGGTTCCTTTGGTGTATGACGCGCATGAACTCTACTATGCCCAAGAGGTCCTACCAAAGACACTACAGCGTAAGTACTATGAGTTGGAGAAGAAATATATTCAACAACCGACGGTATCGATTACTGTAAATCCGTTTATAGCTCAACTTATGGAAGAACGTTATCAAGTGAAAAGACCGGAAGTAATTATGAATTGTACGGAAAAGCCAATAAACTTCAATCCTGAGAAATCAAGGGCCCTTCTTTGCGAAAAGAGTGGGATTCCTGAAGACTGGAATATTGTCCTCTATCAAGGATGGATTTCCCCTGAGCGAAATCTTGAAACCATTGTTCGAGGAGTGCGTTTCTTCCCAGAAAAAACAGCATTGGCGATTATCGGGTATGGCGAATACGAAAAAGTTTTGAGAGAAGTGGCGATTCAGGAAAATATTCAGGATCGTATTTTCTTTTTGGGAAAAGTCCCAAGTGAGGAAATGCTTCATTTTTCTGCTGGGGCCGATATAGGTATCATTCCCTATCGCCCGATTGATGACAACCACTTATACTGCTCACCGAATAAATTGTTTGAATATGTTTTAGCTGGGGTTCCGATTATTGCAGATGATTTGCCGTTTTTTAACTTGATGCAGGAAAAGTACGGATTTATTCAAGTTACAAACATGGGGTCTTCTTCTGCCTTTGGACAAACCGTATGCGAGATGCTTAAGGATGTAGATAGGAAAAACGATTTGAAAGCGAAATGCAATGCAGCTGCGACTGAATTAAACTGGGAAGTCGAAGGACAGAAGCTCCTTCATATATACAACACTAAAGTATTCAAGAATTAGGAGTGTTCAGGACATGTGCGGTATTGCAGGAATCCTATCAAATAGGGGGGCGTTTGATGAGATTAAGCATCAGGGGCGAAATATGCTCGATGCTATTGCTCATCGTGGTCCCGATGGTTTTGACGAATGGATGTCCCCGGAGAATCGGCTCTGGATTGGGCACCGCCGTTTAGCTATTATCGATCCAGAGGGCGGGAAACAGCCACTTTCAAATGAAGATGGAACCGTTTGGATTACCTTTAATGGGTGTATTTATAATTACATGGAATTGGCACAGAATCTTCGAAGCAAAGGACATCGTTTCCGTACGTATTCGGATACAGAAGTCATTGTGCACGCTTATGAAGAGTTCGGGATTGATTGTCTTAAATATTTTATTGGGATGTTTTCCTTTGCGATTTGGGATGATCGTAAGAAGCTGCTCTTTTGCGCAAGGGATCGCATGGGTGTAAAACCCTTTTACTACTGGCATCAGAATGAAACCTTTATGTTCGCTTCGGAAATTAAGGCGCTACTCTCTACAGGTCAAGTCACTCGAAATGTTGACCAACATTCTTTGGAAGAGTACCTTGTTTTTCAAACAGTGCTTGGAGAAAAAACATTGTTTGATAAGGTTAAAAAACTTCCTCCAGGTCATTACATGCTAGTGGATCCACAAGCGGGGATCCAGAAAATCGAAAAATACTGGGATTTGAATTTTGATATCGATTATGAACACACAGAAGAGTATTTCACTGATCGTCTCAAAGTACTGATCGATGACGCAGTTAAAATTCGCTTGCGTTCTGATGTAAGCTTGGGTGCTCATCTGTCAGGTGGTCTAGATTCTAGTACGGTAGTTAGCTTGGCCTCAATGTTAAATGTGACGGGGAGCTCATTAAATACATTCACGGGTGCCTTTGAAGAAGGGGAAAGATTTGATGAGACTCGCTATGCAAAGTTAGTAGCACAGCAGACTGGAGCAACGTATAACGAAATATATCCTTCATCAGCAGATTTTATGGAAACTCTTCCTAAAATCATTCGTTTCATGGATGAACCGGCTGCAGGTCCTGGCGTTTTCCCACAATTCATGGTTTCAAAATTGGCTTCTGAACATGTGAAAGTTGTGCTGGGCGGCCAAGGCGGCGACGAAATCTTCGCTGGGTATACTCGCTATTTGGTTGGGTATTTAGAAGAATGTCTAAAAGGTGCAATTATGGAGACCCAGCATCGCGGAGAATACGCGGCTACATTAGCTTCCATTATTCCTAGTCTGCCAATGCTACAGCAATACGTACCAATGCTTAAATATTTTTGGGCCGATGGATTGTTTAGCTCCCAAGATGAAAGATATTTCAGGTTAATGGATCGTTCTGGGGACACGAAAGCGATTTACAGTAGTGATCTATTTTCTCATTCAGATCGTGTAGTGAATGAGTTCGGTTTAATATTTAATGGTTCTAATGCTGCTTCATTTTTGAATAAAATGCTCTACTTTGATATGAAGGTCCATTTGCCTGCACTTCTACACGTTGAAGATCGTACTAGCATGGCATGGGGGCTGGAATCCCGTGTGCCTTTGTTAGACCATCGCATTGCTGAACTGATGGCTTCCATTCCTCCTGCTATTAAATTTAAGGGTGGACAGCCTAAATACTTATTCAAGAAAGTAATCAAAAACCATATTCCTGATGAGGTATTTAATAGAAAAGATAAAATGGGCTTCCCAGTGCCTCTGAACCTGTGGTATAAAGATGCGCTATTGCCATTTGTTCGTGAGATACTGCTTGATAAAAAAGCTCGGGAGCGCGGAATCTTTCAAACAGATGCATTGGAGAAGGCGATATCCAATGAAAAGGATTTCGGTCGTGTAACGTGGGGAGCGTTATGTTTGGAGCTTTGGTTCAAAACTTTCATTGATGGGCAATAGTTAATAAGGAGCTTAATAACATGTGCGGCTTTGTAGGTATGTTTCACTTTAACAGACAGCCCGTAGACCCTCAGTTGCTTTCGAAAATGCGAGATTCAATGATCCATCGAGGACCTGACGATGAAGGGATTTATACGTCTGGTCCTGTTGGATTGGGATTTCGAAGGTTAAGTATTATTGATTTGGCTGGCGGACACCAACCGATGGCTAACCATGATCAAACAATGTGGCTTGTTTTTAACGGGGAGATTTATAATTATCAGGAATTGCAGGGAATGCTGCGCCGAAAGGGACGCAACTTCAAAACGGAAAGTGATTCTGAGGTTATACTACATCTCTATGAGCTTTATGGTGAAGAGTGCGTTGCATATCTTAATGGAATGTTCAGTTTTGTCATCTGGGATGAACGAAGACAGCGAATCTTTGCTGCTCGAGATCGGATTGGGATCAAACCGTTCTATTACTATTTGGACGATGAGCGGTTAATAGTTGCCTCAGAAATAAAAGCGATCATTGAAGATAGAACAATAAAGAGACAACCAAATTACGAAGCCATATTAGATTACCTTCAATACATGTATGTGCTTGGAGATAAGACGTTTTTTAAAGGAATTAAAAAATTGATGCCAGGACATACACTAAGTAGTGATCTCTCGGGCAACTCCAAAATAAAGCAGTATTGGGATGTATCGTTTCGACACGATCATACGCTTACAGAGGAAACAGCTAGTGAGATGATTCTAGGAACATTGCGCGATTCGGTCAAAATCCATTTGCGAAGTGATGTACCACTTGGATGCCATCTGAGTGGAGGAATAGACTCGAGTGCGATTACTTGTTTATCTAGAGAACTACTTGGTGACCAACATACGTTAAAAACCTTTTCAGGCAAGTTTGCAGAAGACCCCTTCTATGACGAAACAAAATATGCAAAAGCAGTAGCAGAGCATGCGAAGACTAACTATTTGGAAGTAGTGCCACAGGGGTTAACATTTCCTGATGTAATGGATAGAATGACATGGGTTATGGATGAGCCAGCTGTTGGTCCGGGGTTATTTCCTCAATATTTCGTATCAAAACTAGCAAGTGAGCATGTGAAAGTTGTTTTGGGTGGACAAGGGGGAGATGAACTATTTGGTGGCTACCCACGATATTTTTTAACCACGGGGACAATGGCAGCTACCGATCTTGTAACTCCTGGTACTTCGTCACCAAGGACGTCTTCTAGATTTAACAAGATACATTTCTTGCTAAATTATTTAAAACGTAGAGGCATCAGAACGACCATTAACAAAGCTCTTCAATACTTATCGGTTCGTTCTAGCTCACCAGAAGAAAAGTGGAAACACTTCAGTACCTCTATGGCTTTAGATGTATCGTTATTAGGTAGTGAGGTTTTATCTACCTACCACTCATATGATAGTGATGTAGAGTTTTTTAAATATGTAAACAGTGATAACGCTGAGGAGCTATTCGACAAGCTTCTTTACCATGATTTTAAAACTTACTTACCTGCACTGTTGCAAGTAGAGGATCGAACAAGTATGGCGGTCTCCATTGAATCTCGTGTTCCAATGCTTGACTACCGACTTGTAGAATCGGCTGCGAAAATCCCTCCTGGGCTCAAAGTCAAGATGGGTGACCCTAAGTATATTTTGAAGGATGCAGTCAGAAATGTTATCCCTAAAGAGGTTCTGGAGAGAACTGACAAAAAGGGATTTCCTACCCCCATTAACTATTGGTTTAAAAATGAACTCAGAAATTATTTAAATGAGTCATTGTTAGATAAAAGATCGTTAGACCGTGGGATGTTTCAACCTAAACAACTTCAAGAAGCATTGAACAAGAAAGAAGACAACAGCTGGGAGCTTTGGGCTTTGTTAAATGTAGAGCTTTGGTTTAAGAAGTTTATTGACTAAGTTTGAGACTTAGGTACCGTGGAGGTGTCACTTACGATTTGCGCAAGGGAAATTCAGAGATTGATATTTGTATGATCGTCAGTAACACTGTTACTCCAGATCCGCGTGTACGGAAAGAGGCTGCTTCTTTGGCTGATTCCGATTATAAGGTGAAAATTATAGGACTTCGACTGAACAAGGATGATAAGCCAAAGGAGCGATTCTCGCCTGGTTATGAAGTGGAGCGGGCTAATGTATCATTCCTCACACAGAAAGTAAGGAGAAAGATTGACCAGTTCATGACTGGTGACTCCGCATTGAAAAAGAAGCTGGGATTTCCATTAAAGGTATTACTTAAGGCTTATCAAATGGTCTGGCTTTCCATGAAAACATTTGGGACAAAAGCGACGGTCTATCATGCCCATGACCTTGATACTCTCCCCATTGCTTTTATAGCGAGTTTCATCCATCGATCAAAGCTTGTCTATGACTCCCATGAACTATATACGGAACAAAAGCAAGGAACATCTGCAGTAATAAAACGATGTCTACAAATCGTAGAAGGTATGTTAATCAAGAGAGCAGACCGTGTAATAACAGTCAATGGTTCGATTGCAGAAGAGTTACAAAAGCGATACAACGTTGCGCTGCCATTGTCTCTGAAGAATTACGTTAGTCAGAATATGACCCCTGTGAAAACAATCACCAGAGGGACAATTCGTGAAGTATCCGTATTATATCACGGTGGATTCATGCCGGATCGCGGGTTAGAAGAAATGATTCAAAGTGTAGAATATTGGCCAGACGATTGCAAGCTTTTCATTCGGGGCTTTGGTTCTATTGAGAATGAACTGAGGCAACTTGTAGCTGATTTAAAGCTCACGGAGAAAATTACTTTTTTAGAACCTGTAACGATGGAACAACTGACGGAGGGAGCTGCGTTTGCAGACATCGGAATAATTCCCTACAAACCGACATGCTTAAATAACTATTACAGCTTACCAAATAAATTGTCCGAGTATATTATGGCTGGACTCGCTGTATGCGCCAGTGATTTGCCAGAAATTCGCAAGTTGAATGATCAGGTTCATTTTGGAGAATTATTTGATCCCGAAGATCCCAAAAGCATTGCGGAGGCAATTAGAAAAATGGTAAGTGAAAGAGAGTACCTCCTACAATACCGGGAAAACGCTTGGGAATGGGCAAGAATGGAAGGTAATTGGGAAGAAGAAAGTAAGAAGCTGTTATTTCTCTACGCTAACTTGTTAGGTGAAAATCATGAAAAGCATTTGGATTGTTAACCAATATAGTGTTACTCCTGAATATCCAGCTAGTACTCGACACTATGAGTTGGCGAAGTACCTGGGTAAACAGTACAAGGTTACTCTTTGGGGGAGTAATTTCATCCATCACAATAAGCAATTTCGGTTTTCCAGATGGACCCTAGCAAAGAAACAGTTCATGGAGGGGTTCTGTTTTCTGTGGTTAGGATCAATTGCATACAAAGACAACGGACCTTTTCGTATGATCAATATGTTGTTGTATGCATGCTGGTTTTGGGTTGTAGGACTTTTTCAACGTGACAAGCCTGATGTCATTATAGGTTCATCACCCCCTTTATTTACTGCTTTTTCAGCAATGCTTGTAGCGAAGATCAGAAAAGCAGTTTTTATTCTTGAAATTAGAGATCTTTGGCCAGACTCACTTGTCGATATTACAGGTAAAGATGATACATTCATCATTAAGATATTGCGATGGATGGAAAGAGTGCTGTATCAAAAAGCTGACAAAATCGTTGTGCTTACTGAGGGAATCAGCAGTAGAATCCAGCAAAAAGGAATTAGGGCAGACAAGATTTTTTTCCTGCCGAATGGCATCGATCTTGAAAACGTGTCCATGCCTGAAGATTGCTCCGTGCAAAGAAATACGATTAGGGAACAAATGGGGATAGGGCAACATGATTTCGTCTTTATGTACGCAGGAGCACATGGTCCGGCAAATGATCTTATGCAGATAATTGAAGCAGCCAAACTATTGCGTAAAGAAAGTAAAATAAAGATCGTGTTAATGGGTGAAGGTGTGGAGAAGGGGAAACTTCAGCAGAAAGTTATGGAATATGAACTAGACAATAACGTACTTTTTCTCCCAGCTGTTTCGAAAGCGTACGTTCAGAAATATCTCTCGTGTGCCGACGCATTCATTATTTGTTTAAAAGATGTTCCATTGTTTGAAGGGGCATTACCCAATAAACTATTTGACTATCTTATGCATGACAAGCCAATCATAACAACGGTTAGGGGAGAGATAGAAGCCTTTTTAAAGCGAAATCACTTAGGCATCTACGGGAACATGAAAGAAGATGGCTCAGACTTTTTACCTACAGTGATTTATAATCTTGCTCAAGGCAACATGTATCCGTTGGTATGTTTGGGCAAGGAGATTGTTGAGCAATATTTTTCACGAGAAATGCAAGCAAAAGAACTGGTCGCAATTATAGAAAGGTAAGTCTTATTTGGAGGGGTCGTACGTATGAATCTACACATCAGCGGTCAGGCTACTGTAGGAGAGAATGTTACATTCGGATTCAACTGTATAGTGGAAGAGGATGTTGTCATCGGTAATAATGTGACGATCGGTCATAACGTTATCATTTACAAAGGCACGAAAATCGGCGAAGGATGCCAAATACATGACAATGTTGTAATTGGAAAAAAACCTATGCGTGCTGCAAGATCGATCTTAAAGGCGCAAACAGATCATCCACCAACTGTGATCGGAAATCGTTGTACAATTGGAACCAGTGCGATTGTTTACGTGAATGCGCAACTGGCAGATGAAGTATTCGTGGCTGATCTTGCTACTATTCGTGAAAAGGTAACAATAGGCACCCAAACGATTATCGGCCGTGGAGTGGCTATAGAAAACGAATGTAGCGTAGGCGCATATTGCAAGATTGAGACAAATGCATACATCACTGCTTTTTCTACGATTGAAGACTATGTGTTTGTTGCACCTGGTGTTGTAACAAGTAATGATAACTATATTGGACGTACGGAAAAAAGATTTTCTGCTTTTAAAGGGTGTACAATTCGAAAAGGCGGCAGGGTAGGAGCAAATGCCACTCTGTTACCCGGACTGATTGTGGAGGAAGATGGAGTCATTGGGGCAGGAAGCGTTGCAACTAAACAGGTAGTCTCTGGAAAGATTGTTGTCGGTAATCCAGCAAAGCCGTTAAGAGATGTGGAAGAAGAGCAACTCTTAATAAATCAGCCTAAAAAATCCTAAGAATCGACATAGACATATGAATGTGTGATGTTTGGAAAACAGTAAGTATGTTAAAATACCTCTAGCAATTGATATTGTTAGGGGTTTTTTTATGTTTAATATATTGGATAGACGCATTGACAAGTTTATATTGTTAACGGTCGACTTGTTCATCATTTTTTTAACATATGTTCTGGCTTTTTTCTTGAGGTATGAAAATATTACAGCTAGAAACTGGGAATCATTTCTGGCGCTTGCACCTTGGATTCTTTTGATTAGCTTGTTTTTTCTAACAGTCTATGAGCTTTATACATTAAATAGAAAAAGCATATGGGATGTTGTCAGAAGTATTTTCGTTGCGACTACATTCATTACGTTCTTAACAATGGCCGCTTCTTTTATTTTTCGTGAGTTTGCGCTGCCGAGATCTGTCATAGTAATTTCTTATTTTCTTATGATTGGATTACTGTCAGGATGGAAATTTATTTATTCGAAATGTAAACGTGATTATAAAGCAGGTACAACATTGCTAATTGGTTCACAGGTTGAATTTGCAAAGATCGACATGTCATTCCTCGGTGCTATAAAGTGGAAACATGTTCAGCCTGATCAAAGCCTAGAAGAAATCATTGCACAAATGAATAAGGTAGATTCCGTCATAATAACCCCAGAATTATTGGAAGAAAAGAAAGCCCAGATCATTTACCAAGCTATGAAACAGAATAAGATCGTATATGTTGTTCCATCCTTATATGATTTGCTGCTTTCTAAATCGATTATCACATCACTTGATGACACGATGGTCCTAGCAGTCAAGCCATTTGGTCTTCCTGCTGACCAGCGATTGATCAAGCGGGTTTTTGATATGATTTTCTCTTTTCTTTTTTTGGTGCTCTTATCCCCAATTTTTCTTTTTGTGTGTTTTATGATCAAGTTTGAGGAGCCAAAAGGAAGGATCATTTTCAGGCAAAAAAGAATCGGACAACATGGAAATGAGTTTCAAATTTATAAATTCCGCTCAATGATAGAAGATGCAGAAGTACATACGGGGCCAATCATCGCTAAGCAAAACGATTCTCGTATTACACGAGTCGGAAGGTTATTGAGACTAACCAGAATAGATGAACTGCCTCAATTGTTCAATGTACTCATAGGTGATATGTCACTTGTGGGTCCAAGGCCGGAGAGAGAATATTTTACAAAGCAGTTTGTCCAACAGTTCGAGTCCTATGAATACCGACATGTTGTAAAACCTGGAATTACGGGATATGCCCAAGTTATGGGGAAGTACACGACGGATGTTGAGGATAAGCTACGATATGACTTGCATTATATTAGAAACTACTCTCTTCTGCTAGATATAATCATTATGTTACGTACGATCATTGTCTTGCTTGATAAAACCAAAGCAGAAGGAAAAGAAAAGCCTGTTAAGGTGAAAAAAGGTGACAGTAAATTTCCTGTTAATTATTGAGAAGGATAGAAGCTGTCACAAATGCGTGAAGAGGAGACTTTAATGAAAGTACTCGTAACTGGAGGGGCAGGTTTTATAGGTTCCCATGTTGTAGATGAATTAATTGAGTGTGGACATCACGTTGTCGTGTTGGACAATTTATCCGTAGGGAAAAAGGGGAATCTCATTAGGAACGTTCGAATCATTGAACAAGATATTAGAGATGATTTGTATCCGCTCTTTTCTAGAGAAAAGTTTGACATTGTCATACATCAGGCTGGGCAAGTTAGCGTACCTAATTCTTTAAGAGACCCTATTACGGATCTTCAGGTCAATTTAACAGGGCTACTCAATCTTTTAGAAGCAGCTCGGAAGTATCAAGTAAGAAAAGTAATATTTGCTTCGACAGCTGCTGTATACGGAATGCCTTTCGAATTGCCTATTAAAGAGAGTCATCCGCTTAAGCCAGTTTCTCCGTACGGCTTAACGAAAAAGACATCCGAAGAATATTTGAGGATGTATCATGAACTTTATGGTATCGATTTTACTATTTTACGATATGCCAATGTTTATGGCCCAAGGCAGTCTTCAAATGGAGAAAGCGGTGTAGTCTCTATTTTCACTGATTTATTCAGCAGAGGAGAATCACCAATTATTTATGGAGATGGGAGCACCACACGTGACTTTGTGTTTGTAAAGGATATCGCTAGAGCAAATGTACTTGCACTGCAAGCGGGAGATGGAGAAATCTTTAATGTTTCCACAGGAATTTCCACAAGTTTAAACGAGCTGTACAACCTGTTTAACTGTTTATTAAATGGACAGGGAGCACCTGTTTATGTAGATTCAAGATTAGGTGACATTAATCATTCTGTTTTATCTAATTCTCACATTATGGATAAATTAGGGTGGGTACCTAAAACAAGTTTAACTGATGGGATTCGAGAGACATTGGATTGGAAACTACAATTAGCGATTATGTAACGTGGTAAGCAAATCTGAAGGTCCAGCCAGTAACAGGCAGGTCCTTTATTTTTTTGTACATATATTAGTTTATCCCTATGATAGAAAAAAGACCAACTGAGCTGGTCAGTTGGCAAATGGTGCTTCCCCAAGTTATTTGTTTAGACACTTATATTCTAGCAATATTGAATAATATTGTAAACTTTAACATCTAATAGGTTTCGAGCTTTGAAGTAAGGATATCTTTCCATTCCTTGACATCATCTGCATCATACGGGTATCCTAACATAACTACTATTACGAATGGCTCCGTTCTATGGTTGCAAAAACCGTTTCATTGCTGTTTATAATGCCAAGTTTTCTATGTTGCAAAAGGATGTCACTATGCTATAGTGGATGACGAATGCAAACTGTATATAGATGTAGAGAAAAGTTGGGAGCGACGATATGTTATCCTTCTTGAAGAATTTAATGGGGAATAAACCAACGGCGAAAGAGGTTCAAGAGCAGGTTCAAGAGGAATCGATCTTGTCTGCTTCTGATACCGCACAGTCACATCAAGAAGAAGGCCAGGTACAGGATGCATCTTCTGGCGTCATCACAACGCTCTCCCTGCATAAATCATGGGAAGATAAGCTTAGTCCACAGGAGAAGTATTCGCTCTCATTTATGGCTCAAGAACTGACTCCATTGCAGGCGGGGAATATCTCTCTGGCAGGGACTGCTCTTGTTCCGCATGAAGAAGGGATTGAAGTGACAGCATTCATCCGGAACAGTTCTGATGAACCTGTGCAGCTGAATGAGACGACACTGGTGGTACTGTTCGGTGATCAGGAGTTGTTTACCCGCCAGATATTTGATCTGAGCGAGATCGGGGAAATTCCACCACGTTCCGCAAGACCGTGGTCGTTTGTATTTGATAGAGAACACTTCCTGAAAGTGGATGTTCTTTTGGCAAATTGGAAAATTGCTTTTGAATTGGCGGAGAAGAAAATGGTTCTGCCACACCAATTGGAGCTAGAGGAATCCTGGATTAAGGCGCTATCTGAAGAGCAGAAAACTTACTTGATTCAGTTAGCCAAGAATCTTCCTGCTTTAAAAGAGGGAGAGGTCAATATCCAGAGTGTACAGCTTGGGCGTTCGTCAGAAGGCGATCTTCATGTCATGCTTCTGATACGCAACGGCTCTGCGCAGTCCCTTTCCTTGGAAAAATTGCCGTTGGCGCTGTTTGATGCAAGTGGAGATAAAGTGGCAGAAGGCTTATTTGAACTGGATGGCTTGAATGTAAATGCAAATACCAGCAAGCCGTGGGTGTTTATTTTTCCACCGGCAAGCATTCAAAAGGAAGCGCCAGATTTGTCTCGTTGGAAAGTGAGCGTACCCCAAGGAGCTTGATTTTTCGAGAGGCCAATTTGCATGGGCTAGTCTAAAACGTTTATGATGATAAGAGAAGCTTCGTTCGTGCCCGGACGTGTGAGGAGGTATCATATGTTTTCTTTTATGAAGAATTTGTTAGGTAAAGATCAACAGAAGCGCTCCCTAGAGGATCTGAAAAAAGAGATTCAGGAGGAGTCGACAATTGATTTAGCTTCCATGACTAACAACGAAGTCGAAATGGATAGCAATGGCGGACTGGAAAAGTCTGCTACGAAGGCTGAGAAAATTCGAACTGAGCTATCCTTGAGCCCGATATGGGAAAGTGAGCTGGATTCGGAGAAAAAGTATACTCTCCGCTTTTTGCAAGCAGAATTGCCTGAGATGGTACCAGGTATGATTAGCGTAACAGGCTTCAGTATGATTCCGCAGCCAAATGGAATGACTGTCGCTATGTTTTTCCGCAACGCCACAAATAAACCTGTGCGTATTAAAAACGTAGGATTAGCGATTTATCTGGACGACAAGCCTTTTGCACGGATCAGAGTGGATTTGTCAGATATGGAGGCTATTCCACCGCATTCCAGCCGTCCATGGGAGGTTTTGTTCCCGGAAGAAAGCTATTTGCATGAGAATTTCACCTTTAGCCGTTGGAAAGTGGTAATGAAGGCAGGCAGAAATACACATGTTTGGCCTCGTACACTGGAGCTTGATCCTGAAATGGAGAAGCGCATGACTGATCGTCAAAAGGATCGTCTGGAAGCTTTGACACAGTCTTTGCCGTTGGTTCCTATTAATACGGTGGAAGTAACGGGGTTTGACATCCGGAAGACCGAGGAAGGAAACCTTGTGGTAGCCATGCTTTTCCGAAATGGACTCAGCCATGATTACCGTCCGGAAAAGCTCAAATTGACGATTTCGGATTCCAATGGAGATGTAGTTGCGACAGGTTCTCTAGATGCAAGCACCATTCGTGTGAAGCCTGGAAACAGCCGTCCGTGGCTGATTGTATTCCCACCTAAATTTGTGAAGAAGCCTGATGCCGACCTGAAAAGATGGGCGCTTACTGTAGAGTAGCACGCACATTTTTTCAGGATGGGAAAGAGGAGGTTGCTATATGAGTTGGTTATTGGAAAATTGGTTTGGTTCCAAAGAGAGCTTAGAGCAAGTACGCGAAGATATTCATGAGAATCTTCATAGAGAGTTTTATCTGGGTGTATCTGGACTGGATAATCCGCAACAATCTGCAAACCGTGTGGATTCGAAGGAACTGTTTTTGGTGATGAACGGTCCTTGGGAAAATCAATTGGATGACGCTGAGCAGGAGCTATTGCAATACGCGCATGATGAAATGCCTCCGGTTGTTCGTAACGAAGTCGGTATCATTCCGTTCTTCACGCAGGTTACTAATGATGGTTATCTGGTTCTTACCTACATTCGCAATGCGACAGAGCGCAGCGTTTTGCTTCAAAAGCTCCCGTTGTCCTTGGTTACGGAGGACGGAGAAGAGGTCGCGAGAAAAACGTTTGATCTGATTGCTTCGGGACCAGTAGGAGAAATGTCTAGTCGCCCGATGGAATTTATGTTCCGCTGGGATGAGTTTGACCGTATCCCTGAAAAAGAGATACCTCTGATGCTGACTTTTATCAAGCCGAAAAAGCACGGAGTAGAGGATAACCAAAATTATAATTGGGGTCTGAGTTCAGAGGAGACGGAGCAGTATTTGCAACAGGCTGAAGAGAAGAACCCGATTGTAGAGGGAGAAGTAGATTTGCAAGTCCTCGATATCAAGCCTGGTGAAGATAATGGCTTGAAAGTTATCGTTGCTTTCCGTAACGGATTAGGAAAACGTCTGGAGTTTACCGAAGTGCCAATTATTGTTCATGATAAAGCGGGCGATACAGTAGCACGCGTACACTTCACGTTGGAAAACATGAAGGTGGAAGCGAACTGCCATCGCGTGTGGGCGTTCGATATTCCTTCCTCTTCCTTTAAAAAAGAAGCGGTAAATATTGCTGAACTGACTGCCTTTATTCCGAAAGCGCAACAACGAAAAAAAGAAAAAGCTCAGGTAGCACCTGAAGTAGAAGACAATAAAGGTTTGTTACAGTAAGGAGAAAAACCCTTTTTGCCGATGGTAAAAAGGGTTTTCTTCTATGAAAGCGTTCCAAATATTGGAGAATGAGGGTTGCGTGTCCCCCTTTTCATCCGCTATGCTAAAGACCAGATTACAAATACCTGATTTCCTTTTAGGACTGCTACTTTTGCAGGGGAGAGAAGGAAGGACTGTTTTACATGAAAAGATCAGTGAACATGTCAGTGACTGTTACATTAATGGTCACGCTCATTATGGCAAACAGCCAATCAGTCTTCGCAGCAGCACCTCCGGCATCCAATGACTACTATTTGACCAACCAGCTGCATCTAAGTCAAATTAAAGCAGATAAAGCTTGGCCAACGGTAAATAGCAATGAGCAGATTATTATTGCTGTATTGGATACTGGAGCAGATTATAAACACCCTGATTTAAAGGGCAACCTTTTGTCAGGTGTGAATCTCGTTAATCCTGGGAAGTCAGCACAGGACGACAACGGGCACGGCACAGAAGTAGCCGGTGTTCTAGCTGCTAGTGGAAATAATAATATTGGTGTCTCAGGTGTTCTTTGGAATGCCAAGATTTTACCGATTAAAATCTTGAATAGCAAGGCGGAATCGGAAGTAGAACTGATTCCGAAAGGCATCAATGTAGCTTTGGATCGTGGTGCCAAAGTCATTGTGATGTCCGTTAGCAGTATGGCTTACTCCAAGTCGTTGGCAGCTGCTATACAACGAGCGGAGAAAAGCGGAGCCGTTTTGGTTGCAGCAAGTGGTAATGAAAGTAGCCGTGTGGCGTATCCAGCTGCGTATCCAACAGTCGTGGCGGTAGGGGCTGTGAGGAGTAACAATGAAGTCTTGAATCAGGCAAATACGGGGCCTGAGCTGAATATGGTAGCTCCTGGGTTGAATGTATACACAACGAAGCTTGGGGGAAAATACGGCTCGTTTAGTGGTACTTCAGCAGCGGCACCGCAAGTAGCTGGTGCAGCTGCGCTCATTCTCGCTCGGCACCCTAATCTCAGTCCATTTGATGTGAGGCAATTGCTTTATCAAACGGCTACTGACTTGGGAGAGAAAGGATGGGATCGGAAGACTGGATACGGCTTGTTAGATGTCAACAAAGCAGTAAAAACGGCACTTTCTTACGACTTTTTAGAGCCGAATGATTCTTCTTCCAAAGCGAAGGCGTTTCCGATTGAGTCACAAATACGCGGCAATTTGGGTCCAAAAGATACCGTAGATTGGCTGAAGATGGACATCCCTTACGATGGAAAGGTCAGCTTTACGGCTACAGTCACATCGGGTATTTCTTCGGCGATGGCTGCTACCTTTTACCCTGAGAATCGTCAACCGATTACACATTACTTCGGGAATCGAGATATGATAACGGTCCCGGTCAAGGCGGGAAGAATGAACATCCGCTTAATGCGCAATGGAGGCGTCAACAACGCTTTTACATACGTGTTGACGAGTAAATTTTCAATCAACCCTGACCGAAATGAACCGAACGATACACAAGAAACGGCCAGACCACTTGTAGGGAACCAAATCAGTGTGACAGGCAATTTTCATGATGAAGGCGATCAGGATTGGTTCTCTTATTATGTTCGTGAGTACGGGCATTTTGATGTCACTGTTAGCCCTGACAACAAGCGAGTGGATCTGTTGCTGGGTCTTGGTAAACAAGAGCCTGGTCAAAAAGCAGTAGTTTGGGATCCTCTATACGATAATGGGACAAAGGGCAATCCGACAGAGCGGGTCAGTAAAGAGGTGTCTCCGGGTAAATATTACATCCGTGTGAGCGAGTATTCGCGGAATGCAGTCAATGGCGAATACCAGCTGGATTTGGGGTACACGCCAGTAAAAAAAGATTTTAATGAGCCGAATGACACCTATCAAAAAGCGTCTCCGTTAAGCGGTGGGACAGTGATGTCAGGCACAATACCGACAGCTACTGATTCCGACTGGTTCCAATTTACTGTGAATAGTGAATCGTATGTGACGTTCCGAGCGCCGTACATTCCTGTCGATAGCGGCTTTCGTTTCGCGCTCTATAGCGATCGAAACATGAACTATGCGATCGCTTCGACGAATGAGGTAGCGGAGCTGTCTAACCGAGGAAACGATGTTATCGGTTTGCGTTTGCAACCAGGAAAATATTATGTACGCCTTAATAGCGGTACTGCGTTCAAATATGAATCGTACCGACTCACGGTGACGCAGCAGAAATTGATAGGGGGCTATCGCGATATTTCGGACCACTGGGCGCGCTCAGAGATCGTCAGACTTAGCTCTCGCGATATTGTAAATGGGTTTAATGATGCGTCGTTCAAGCCGAATCAGGCAGTGACCCGTGCAGAATTTGCCACGATGCTGCTTAAATCGATGCGTGCGACCGGTTCCAAGGTAGCAACTACCTACACAGGAAAAACGACCTTCCGGGATATGCCAAAGCGGCACTGGGCGTACCACAACCTAGGTGTAGCCTATCAATTGGGAATTTTGAAAGGGTACCCGAGGAATGAAATGAAGCCGGATCAGCCGATATCGCGTGCAGAGATGGCAGTAATGATCGCGCGGGCACGTGATGTTTTGATGTATAACCGTGGTACCTCGAATTATCAGGATGTGCCAACGAGTCATTGGGCTTCTCCTGCTATTGAGGCTTTAACATCTAGAAATTGGGTCAATGGGTACGGTTCTTCCTTTAAACCGAATGGAAGGGCAACTCGCGCCGAGGTAGTTGTGGTACTTTCCAAAGCCTATCAACTATAAGTAAAATTTTTCCTATTGACATCTCTGAAAAAAACAATTATTCTATTATCCGTAATGGATACTCTTATCCAGAGCAGGCGGAGGGACTGGCCCTATGAAGCCCGGCAACCGATCTAGAGCGGTGCTAACCAGCAGAACGGACATCTGTTCTGGCCGATAAGAGGATGAAGGAAGCAAAAAACGCTCAAACCTTTTCCTCCTAAAAGATGGAAAAGGTTTTTTATTTGCGTTTACGTAGATAAAATCCTGACTCGGCTACCACACTATTTGTATGAGGTCAAAGGAGGTATTTTCTCATGGCTTTGCAAAAAGGTCGTCGTCTGTTTACATCCGAATCTGTAACTGAAGGACATCCGGATAAAATTTGTGACCAAATTTCCGACTCCATCTTGGATGCGATCCTGTCCAAAGATCCAAACGCTCGCGTAGCTTGCGAAACTTCCGTAACTACTGGTTTGGTTCTCGTAGCAGGTGAGATCACTACAAACACTTATGTGGATATCCAAAAGCTCGTTCGTGAAACCATTCGTGAAATCGGTTATGACCGTGCGAAATTTGGTTTTGACGCTGACACTTGCGGTGTTATTACTGCAATTGGCGAGCAGTCCGCTGACATTGCACTTGGTGTAGACCAAGCATTGGAAGCACGCGAAGGCAAAATGACTGACGCTGAGATCGAAGCAATTGGTGCTGGTGACCAAGGTTTGATGTTTGGTTTTGCTTGCAATGAAACACCTGAGCTGATGCCACTTCCGATCAGCATGTCCCACCAATTGGCTCGTCGTCTGACTGAAGTACGTAAAAACGGAACACTTGCTTACCTCCGTCCTGACGGAAAAACACAAGTAACCGTTGAGTACGATGGCGACAAACCAGTTCGTATCGATACAATCGTTATTTCTACCCAACATGCTCCTGAAACAACTTTGGAGCAAATCAAGCAAGATCTGGTTGAACAAGTAATCAAACCAGTTGTTCCAGCTGAACTGTTGGACGCTGATACCAAATACTTCATCAACCCAACTGGCCGTTTCGTAATTGGCGGACCACAAGGGGATGCTGGCTTGACTGGCCGCAAAATCATCGTAGATACTTACGGCGGTTATGCTCGTCATGGCGGCGGTGCGTTCTCCGGTAAAGATCCGACAAAAGTTGACCGTTCCGGTGCTTACGCAGCTCGTTATGTAGCGAAAAACATCGTGGCTGCTGGCCTCGCAGACAAATGCGAAGTACAAGTTGCTTACGCAATTGGTGTAGCACAACCAGTTTCCATCGCAGTAGATACTTTCGGTACAGGTACCATTTCCGAAGAAGCTCTGGTGAAATTGGTTCGCAAACACTTCGACCTGCGTCCTGCTGGTATCATCAAGCAGCTCGACCTGCGTCGTCCTATCTACAAACAAACAGCTGCATATGGCCACTTTGGACGTAATGACCTGAATGTTCCTTGGGAGCAAACAGACAAAGCAGAAGTTCTGAAGCAAGAGGCTGCTCAACTGTAATATTGCTGAATGACATAAAAAGAGCCTGGTATTGCTACTGGGCTCTTTTTCGTTTTAGGAGCAGAGTGATCCAATTATTGGGTCAATTGTTGCACAGGAATTTGTAGGACTGTGTCGAATCTCCTAGTGAGGAAGTAGAGGAGGGGTTTTTTTGCCGAACAGAAGGCTCTTCCTGATCGTGTTTCTTACTTTTTTGTTTTTTGCAGTGGCTATTGGGTTGTTAGGCGAATCTTTTCTGGAAAAAAAGAATAAACAAGAAGTGCAACCTTTTCCCCAAGTGGATACGTCTATAAGCATAAGTGAGACAAAAAATGCTGAGCCAAACGTCACACCAATTGAAGAAGCAGCGGTTCAAACGAAAAAGTGGTATAACAATCAGGTTGTGGTTTTGACGTACCATCATGTCACGGATCAATCGAATCAGCGGTATGTCATAGCTCCTGATCAATTTGCCCGACACATGAAATTTTTGCATGATAACGACCTGAATCCGATTTCGTTGGATGAGTTCCTGCGATTTATGGAGACGGGTACCTTACCGACTGTGAATGCTGTTTTGATTACGTTTGACGATGGGTATGAGAGTTATTACAGAGAAGCATTTCCGATCTTACGTACATACGGCTACCCTTCAGTGAACTTCGCGATTGCGGGGCGCTTAAGAGATGTAGCTGACCGAAAACGGGAGAATATGACGCCACCACTTACGCGTCAACAGGTTAACGAAATGGTTCATACGGGACTGGTTACGATCGGGTCCCACACGTACAGTCTGCATGAAGAGGAAGAACGAAATGAGTGGGGCGATCTTGGCCCAGAAACAGCTCCGGTCTATCTGAAAGACTTGCAGCGTTTAGAGGACGAGAAAGAGTACAGGGACCGCCTCTATGTGGATTTCAGTATATCTCGCGTCAGTTTAAGCGAATGGATGAAGCAAGAGATCGAAGTCATCTCGTTGCCGTTTGGATACACAAGTCCAAGCGTACTGGAGACAGCTCGTCAAGCTGGCTACCGCTATGTGTTTACATCCAATCGGGGATTCGTAAAACAGGGAACAGATCCGTTTGCCATTCCACGCAATGACATGGGTCTGCGAGATGTAGAAGAAGAGCACCTCCAACAGTTGTTCACGAAGGCTAAAAATGAGTTTGAAGGAGAGCAATCATGAACAAAGCGATAGACATCAGCGTGCTGGACGGGGTGATCAAGCGAACGATTGAAACCGTAGAAACGAGTAAAACTCAAATATTTGATATAGCTGAAAACGCCAGACAGCATGGCAACTCATTGAAGTTTGATTTACATGAACTTCGACAAGAAATTTCCAAAGTGATTCAAAAAGTCGATGCGCTTGAACTCGCGTATCGCAAATCGCGCAACAAGCTCGTGTTGGTCAGTCGTAATTTTCATATGTACACGGAGGAAGATATCCGGGTTGCGTATGAAGAGGCGAGCCGTATTCAGGTAGAACTGTCCATTTACCGCGAGCGGGAAAATAATTTGAAGCGCAGAAGAAATGATTTGGAGCGTCAACTGCGTACCTTGGAAGAAACCATCGTTCGTGCAGAAAAGCTGGTTTCTCAAATGGGCGTTGTGCTTGGATATTTGACTGGTGACTTAAGTAAGATAGGCGAGGCGCTGGAATCAGCTAAGCAGCATCAGTTGATGGGCCTAAAGGTAATCCAGGCTCAGGAAGAAGAGCGCAAGCGTGTCGCGCGCGAGATTCACGATGGTCCAGCTCAATCGATGGCAAATGTCGTGCTGCGTTCGGAAATTGTAGAACGCATGTTGAAAAACGAGCGCATTTTGGAAGCGCAAATGGAACTGCACGAGCTAAAGGAAATGGTACGTTTGAGCTTGGCGGATGTTCGACGAATTATTTTTGATTTGCGTCCAATGGCATTAGATGACTTAGGGCTAGTACCTACCTTGCAAAAATATATTCAAACGTGTGAAGAGCGTATTCAGTCTTCCATCGATCTGGTAGTATTTGGTGTGGAGCCACCTTTGCGCAGTTCAGTAAAGGCTGCGATCTTCCGTTTGGTTCAGGAATGTCTGAACAATGTGGAGAAGCACGCAGGTGCTACGACAGTTCAAGTGAAGCTGGAATTTGTACAAGATTCGTTAAGCCTCGTTGTCAAAGACGATGGGGTCGGATTCGATCTTGAAAAACGCATGGCGAATGGCAACTCTTTTGGACTCTTGGGAATGCGTGAGCGTGTACAGCTCTTAGAGGGTAGTGTCGAGCTGCAATCCGCTCCGGGAGAGGGAACCAAGGTTATATTCCAAATACCGATAAAATTGTGACATGATACGTAAATAAGTACTGGGGGATGAACCATGGATAAGAGACAGCAAGAACTCCGCATTGTGATTGTGGATGACCATCAATTATTTCGCGAAGGCGTAAAGCGAATATTGGAAATGGAAGAAGATTTCAAGGTCGTCGGTGAAGGTGCAGACGGAGGAGAAGCCACAGTATTGGCGGAAGAGCACAAGCCGGATGTCTTGTTGATGGATATTAACATGCCGAACATAAATGGCGTTTCTGCTGCAGAAAATGTGATTTCTGTAAGCCCTTCTACTCGTGTGATTATGCTCTCGATTCATGATGATGAGGGATATGTGTATCGTACACTCCGCGCTGGAGCGTCTGGCTACTTGCTGAAGGAAATGGGAACGTCAGACCTCGTTGACGCAGTGCGTGTAGTGGCTAGTGGTGGTGCATACATACATCCAAAGGTGACGGGCAAGCTGATTGAAGAATTCCGTCGTCTGAGCGAGCAGGAAGGGACGGCAGAGCGTAGCTTCTCCGTTGATGAATCGCAAGCCATCGATCCAAAAGTGATCGAATCGCTTACCCGTCGCGAGCGGGAAGTATTGCAGCTGATGGCAGAAGGGAAAAGCAATCGTGCCATTGGGGAATTCTTGTTTATTAGTGAAAAGACGGTTAAAAATCACGTTAGTAGTATTTTGCAGAAGCTCAATGTTCAAGACCGGACACAAGCTGTTGTCATCTCCATTAAAAACGGCTGGGTGAAACTGTAGGAAGCGCTTCCTATTTGCACTCTGTTCAAGCCGTGCGGCATACCTTGGTATAGGAGGAGGTATGACCGTGATGGAAGAGCTGATTGTATGGCTTTTGGCAGCATTTGGCTGCTCCTCTTTGTTGGTAATGATCGCGGAGCGCTGGACCAATCGGACGGATAGCGCGAGCGAGCTCCCGTATGAGCATTATCGGTTACTGGTGCGCAATTCGGAACAGGTGCTGGAACGTGTAGTGAGGAGTCTGCTGTTTCGTTCGTATTGGAGTGGTAGACCAATCCGAATTACCTTGATAGATGATGGATCTGACGATGATACGAAACAGATGACAGTCGTCTTGAATCGTTATCCGTACGGATATTGTTTGGAAGACGGTCAGGAGGAGAAGGCGGCTGGAACCATCGTCATTGATCTGCGGGAGAAAAAAGAGGGAGCATAAAAATTTATTAAGCGTAAATATTACGAGCTGTCGACAATAGATCGGCGGCTTTTTTATTTTTCTACAGCCTGATTTTGATTCCGAAATTTATTTGCTGGACCTCTCTGTCTTTTTGCACACTAATGGCAAGAGGGCGGGGGAGTGAGCATATGCGTGAGTATTTGCTGTATATCAAAGCTTGCGGGGGGTCAATACCACAGGTGCAGACTTATGTTACGCCGAGCTTTTCTGTAGATCGTTCTTTTTGGCAGGAAAGAGAAGGGTGTGTCCTGCATGTCATTGGGAAGACATCGTCGCTTGCTCTGGCTTTTTCCTTGCGTGCGAAAGTAAACGGATATTTGATGGAACAAGTCGGTAAAGGACGGATGCTGACTGATGGATATGTAAAAGAGTTGAGAGCGCTGGCGGTAAGTAGCGTGTGCGAAGCGAGTAGCTTATATGGACGGGAAGCAGTGAGCGTAAAGGATCGTCGAGGGCAGGGGTGGTTTTCTTGGGAGCCAGTCGAGGAGAGTGTGAAAGTTCCTTATCAAGGTAGCAAAGTATCGGGGAAATTGCCGGATGCTCAGTTGGGCTATTTAGGTGGTCGCGAACTTCTTCGAAGGAGCCCATCGTGCGAGAAACCACAAGAAGTTGTTTTGAGTGAGATTTTGGACGGGCGTGCGCTCCTTTGGGATGAAGTGGAGTCTTTGCTGATAAGGCGAGGGATGGACGTGCATGATTTGTCAGCCATTTTGCATTCATTCGTGCTGGCAAACAAAGCGGAGTGGCGACCTGGCATTCGTTTTATGGTCACAAAAGGATGGTGGCGCAATCGGCTGGAGTTGGTCTGTGAACGCTGCGGAAGTGCAGGAGCGAAGGTGGAATTTACTTATTGTCATACGTGTGAGCAAGGCTGCGCCTATTGCACAGCTTGTTTAGGTATGGGTAGGAGTAAGTGTTGTACACCGTATTTTTTAATGGATGTAGGAGCATCGTTTATCCGTAGCGCAGAACACTTGCAGAACGTAGCGAGATTGGAGTGGGCGGGAAAGTATTCGGAAGATCAATCGCGGGCAGCTGAGCGAGCGCGTTGCTTTGTAGCCAATCCGAGACCAGGGCTGTCGGAATATTTGATCTGGGCGGTTTGTGGAGCGGGCAAAACAGAGTTGTTATTCCCTTCTGTTACAGAGGCACTTGCTGCTGGCGGTCGCGTTTTGATTGCAACACCTCGAAAAGACGTCGTGTTGGAGTTG
The DNA here is from genome assembly GCF_949767855.1 of Brevibacillus sp. IT-7CA2. Classification (NCBI taxonomy): domain Bacteria; kingdom Bacillati; phylum Bacillota; class Bacilli; order Caryophanales; family Paenibacillaceae; genus Brevibacillus; species Brevibacillus sp. IT-7CA2. The sequence continues at coordinate 84,577 of NZ_CATKQT010000054.1, read as the reverse complement.
GCTCCACGGATTCAGCGAGTCTTTCCAGGGGCTAAAGTGATAGCTGTCCACGGTTCGAGTTCAGAGAAGTGGGAAGAGAGTGACATCACGATTGCGACCACGCATCAGGTCATGCGCTACCATCGGCGTTTTTTGCTGGTGATTCTCGACGAGGCCGACGCGTTCCCTTATCATAATGATCCTATTTTGTATCGCGCTCTATCCAGAGCAGTGAAAAAGAATGGGAAGCTCCTTTATTTAAGCGCGACACCTCCGGGATATTTGCAAAAGCGGCTCGTTAGAAAGGGACGCTCATTCCTAGGATCGTCTGGCGCGATACCGCTATCCTCTGATACGCATGTTCTGTTACCTGGACGCTATCATGGTGCGGCGCTTCCTGTCCCCAAGATTCTCACGGTACAAGGCTTACATAAGCGCGTTCAGACGAATCGAGTTGTGGCACCGTTTATAGAAGCGGTGAGTAGTTCTCTGAATGAAGGCCGACAAGTTTTTGTGTTTGTCCCGCGAGTTGATGAAATTGACAGGGTGCTATCGTACCTTCAAAAGTGGCTTCCTCCTCACGCAGGGGAGATGGCCGGTGTTCATGCGGCAGACCCTATGCGGGAGGAGAAGGTACTCGCATTTCGACAAAAACGTTATACCGTCATGGTGACGACTACGATTTTGGAGCGGGGTGTGACCATACCGAAGAGTGACGTAGTAGTGGTAGGTTCGGAGGCACCTGTATTTGACGAAGCGTCATTGGTGCAGATAGCAGGACGAGTAGGGCGATCAGTTGATGACACGACGGGTAGCGTTCTATTTTTGCAAGCAGAACGCGCTATTTCTCCAAAGCGGGCTGTCAGACAGATTTCACAGATGAACATCTTGGCTCAAAGACTCGCGGAACAAAGAGGACTTTCATGACCAGTGGGATGTGTGTGCGTTGTGGTGGACGTATCGTAGTTCTCCAAAAGGAAACGGCCGCTCGTGAAAAGGCGCGACAGCTATCTGATCAGGCGAGCTATCCGGTCATCTACCGGATGTTAAAAGGGATTATGCTGTGTGGAGTTTGCCTTGATTCTTTGCCAGTGATTGGACATGATATTTGCCAGCGGTGCGGGCGTGATAGGGAGCTGCAGGTTAGTATCGGCGACGAAGGGCTATGCAGGGATTGTGTTCATGGAGAAGATGATCAGATATTGGTGGCAAATCGGAGTTTGCTTCGCTATGAAAAGGGAGAGAAGGATTTGCTTGGATTGTTTAAATACCGCGGTGACGAGCGGCTAGCTTTATACTATGGTACGCTTCTCGCCATTACGGTTCAGCGTTATTACAGGTCTATGGGGTTTACCTGTATCACGATGGTTCCTTTACATCCACAACGATTGCGGGAACGTGGCTTCAATCAGGTTGACTTGCTGGCTCGCTATTTAGGAGCAGCGATCAAGATTCCCGTGAGACCGCTGCTACGTCGAACGAAGGACACCCCAAAGCTGAGCAAGCAAAAAGGGCGCGCAGTACGCCACGAAAGCATGCGGGAAGCTTTTGTATGGGATGGCCAGGATGGGCCTGTGCCCTCTGCTGCTAACATTCTGCTCCTTGACGATATTTATACGACGGGTTCGACGTTGCGTTCGTGCGCGAGGACAATCAGAGCGCGTTTGGGGCCAAGCTGTGAAGTATATTCCTTGACAATATACCGATAGCCAGTTTGGAAAAATTAAGCTATGATGTAGGCATACAACGGATGTAGAACCGTATGAACTTTCTGAACGGAAAAGGGGTTGTCCGATATGGCTATGGGCAAGTTGGCAAACTGCTCGCGGTGTGATGCTGTATTTGTACAAGCAGTCCGTGACATTTGCCCCACATGCTGTAAAGAAGTGGAACAAGAATATGAGGCCTGCGCCCAGTTTTTACGCAAGCGTGAAAATCGTGGATCGAATATTCATCAAGTGAGCGAAGCCACCGGTGTGAGCGTGAAACAAATCACGAAGTTTATCAAGGAAGGGCGCATTTCGGTTGCCGGAAGTCCAAATCTTGGTTATCCATGTGAGCGCTGCGGTTTTTTGATTCGAGCAGGCAACATTTGCGAATCTTGTCTAAACGGCTTGAAGCATGAAATCACGCAACAAATCGAGGTAGAGCAGCGATTGGAAGAGTTCCAACGCGCCGATCTGGCTAAGGCGGCTTATCGAAGAAAGCAGAATAGTGACGAATAGTTTTGTGCAAAAAAACTAATCGTACATCATGAAATTGCCGATGATACTACTAAGAGGTGTCATCGGTTTTTTCTATGAAAAGACCGTTGGTATGAGAGGATGGTAATCAGATGCGGATTAATGAACCTAACCGTGTCGGGATGATCAATGCTTACAACAAGACAGGTAACAACCAGGTAGGCAAAAGCGGCAAAATCCCGATGGGCAAGGATGAAGTAAACATTTCCACAGAAGCGCTAGAAATGCAAAAGCAAGTAGAAGATGTCAACTCTCCACAACGTCGGGAAAAAGTGGAGCAGTTGAAGAAGCAAGTGGAGGAAGGAAAATATCACGTTTCAAGTGAGCGAATCGCTGATAAGCTCCTGTCCTTTTGGAAAAAGCTGTAACACAGATCTAGAGAGGCTTTTTGAACAGCCTCTTTAAATAGTTTTCGATGGAAGATGAGGAGAAGCAAGGAATGAACAGACTCTACGATCTGCTCGACAACTTGATCCAGTTGCACAAAGCCTTGTACACCTTAGCCATGCACAAGAAAGAGGTGCTGGTAAAAGGAAAAGTAGATGAACTGGTAGCCCTCACGCGCCAGGAGCAAAAACTGATCAAGGGCATCACGGAAGCAGAAGCAGCCCGCCAGCAAGTCGTAAAAGAACTGACAGCACAGAAGGGCTTTGCGCTGCAAGAAGGCACACTGGCTGAATTGATCAAGTTGACGACCAGTGCGGAAGAGAAGATGCGACTCACTTCTTGTCGTAATGAGCTAAGCCGGATTGTAACCGAACTGCGCGATGCTAACGACCTGAATCAGCAGTTACTGGAGCAATCCCTTTCTTTTGTAAACATGACGCTCGACCTGATCACGGATACGCCCGAGGACGACTTCATCTACGGAAGGCCGACCTCGGATACGTATCGTCAGGCTAATCGAACTTTTTTCAATAAAAAAGCGTAAAGAGGTGTCGAAATGCGCTCTACTTTTCATGGAATTGAAGTTAGCAAACGCGGCTTGTTCGCTCAACAGTCCGCGCTAAATACAACGGGACACAATATCTCCAATGCGAATACGGAAGGGTACAGCCGCCAGCGCGTGAATATGCAGGCTACGACTGGTTTGCCATATGTGGGGATGCAAGCGAGCATCGAACCGGGGTTGCTGGGGACAGGGGTTCAAGCTACCAGTATTCAGCGTCTACGGGAAGAGTTTTTGGATATTCAGTATCGGAACGAATACAAACGCCAAGGCTACTGGGATGGCCGTTTGGAAACGTTGGAGAAATTAGAAGGGATCATGAATGAACCTTCCGATACTGGCTTGCAAAAAGTTATGGACCAGATGTGGCAAGCTTGGCAGGACCTTGCCAAGGACCCTACTGATACATCAGCCCGCGCAGTTGTTCGGGAACGAAGCAAGGCAGTAGCGGATACGTTTAATACGCTGACGAAACACATTCAAGAAGTACGAACAGATCTCAACAATGTGGTAAACGTAAAAGCGATGGAGATCAACTCCTTGGGCCAACAGATTGCAAACTTGAATAATCAGATTGCAAACGTGGTACCGCATGGCTATCAGCCAAATGATCTCTATGACCAACGTGACGTGCTTTTGGACAAGCTCTCCAAGCTGGTGGAGATTCGTGCGACGCAATCAACAGCTGGTATGGTAAACGTGACGATTGAAGGTCGCGATTTTGTAACAGGGATTACATCACAGCCGGTAGCTACTGTACAAAACCCAGTTACAGGCATGAGTGACATGACGTTGGGTGGAGCGGCATTTGTGCCAACAACAGGCTATATGGCAGGAACGTTACAATCTCGTGATCAGATCGTACCGAATATGCTCAAACGCTTGGATGTTTTGGCTGTGAATCTGACGAAGGAAATCAACGATCTGCATCGGGCAGGTCGAAGCTTGAGTGATATTAACAACGGTACCGTACAGGATCTCCCGTTCTTTGTAGATGCGAACTCACTGGCTGCTAACCCAGCATCCAAAAATTATCCAACAAGTGCATCTGGGATTGTAATTAATCCAGAAATTATGAAGAGCTTGGATGCCATCGCGGCAGCACAAGCAGAAGCAGGCAGCACTCCTGTTGGGAATAACAAGAGCGCTCTTGCGATTGCTTCGATTAAGTTCAAGGTGTTGGCTGCGGGTGCAGGACCTAACGATTTGGCAGAAAGCTCTACATTAGATAATTACTATCGTTATACGATTAGCCAATTGGGTGTTGATGCCCAGGAAGCTGAGCGTAACCAATTAAACTCTGAAATGCTCGTCGGTACCGTAGATAGCCAGCGTCAATCTGTATCTGGCGTATCGATCGATGACGAAATGGCGGAAATGGTGAAATACCAGCATGCTTACAGTGCTTCTGCTCGTGTTATGACAAGCATGGACGAAATTTTGGACAAAGTCATCAACGGCATGGGCCGAGTGGGCCTCTAATTAGGAGGGAATAGATTATGGCAGTACGTGTAACGCAGAACATGCTGAATAGTAATATGCTGCGGAATTTGCATAAATCGATGCGGAATATGGATAGTTTGCAGGAGCAGCTATCATCTGGCAAAAAGATTGCGAAGCCATCAGATGATCCTGTAGTGGCAGCACGTGGTATGTTTTATCGTTCTTCTTTGATGGAGAATGATCAGTATAAAAGGAATGTGGATGAGGCACAATCTTGGTTAGATATGACCGATAGTACCATGGATGAAGTTGGTAGCGTCTTGAAGCGAATTAATGAACTCATGGTGTATTCTGGGGATGGGGCCGTTTCCCCTGATGATTTGAAAACGATGGGGTCAGAGATTTTGGAATTGAAGAATCATTTGGGAACGCTTGCTAACCAGCAAATTAACGGGAAGTATATATTTGCAGGAACAGATACGAACAAAGCCCCATATGATTCTAGTGCCAATGCTGGTAAAGGAGACTTTGTCAGTACGAACAGTTCGCCTATAAATTTAGAAGTGAGCCAAAATGTTTTTGTTACGTCGAACGTCAATGCTCAAAACATCTTTAATTTCCCTGACAATGCAAATAACATGTTTAAAGTGATTGATAATATTATCAATGAGTTAAATACCGGGAGAAGTGCTTCGCAATTTATAACGGGAATGGATCAGCAGTATGACAAATTATTGGCAGAGAGAGCTTCTTTAGGAGCATCTGTAAACCGTGTAGACTTAATTGCAGAAAGACTAAAAACCCAAGAAGTAAGCATCACCGGGCTAATGGCGAAGAATGAAGATGCTGACATGGCAGAAGTAATGACAGATCTAAAGACACAAGAAAGTGTACATTCGGCGGCGCTGGGATCCGGAGCCCGTATCATTCAACCAACACTGCTAGACTTTTTGAGATAGAGAGCTAGGAGGGGGATGACGTGATGCGGATTCCACAGTTACGTATGGAGAGTACTTTTGCGCAACTCGGCCTAAATGTCAGAAAACCTGTTCAAGAAATCAAGCAGCCTCAGGCGGAGATGAATCTGAGCCAGAAACCCGCGGAACTTACTATCGAACAGGCAAAGACCGAACTGATGATCGATTCAAGCCAAGCACGATCAAATATCGGGATTATGACCCCAATGCAGTTTAGCGACAGTAATGCTGCGTATGGGCGCGAAAAATGGTTGCAGGCGATCGCAGAGAAGAGTCAAGAGGGCGATCGTATGATGAGAATATACACGAGAGAGAATGCCATAGCTGAAATTGGTAGGGAGAAAGGCATGAGGGTGCTTGAAGGCGGATACAGACCACCCTCAACATCCAATGATGAGGGCGTCGATATAAGTATCCAAGCAAAACCGGTTTCGATCAACGTTAAGCGAAACGGTATGAGTATTGATCCAGTAACAAGATCCCCAGAGCTTTCCTATACGCCCGGTAAGGTAGAGCCGTATATGATACAATATAATAGTCTGAAGATTGATGTGTCAGGAAGTCAACTGGATCAAATGATGTAAGTGAGGGGAAAACATGAATAAGAGCCAACGAGTGGAATTGGGTAAGCTATTTTTTGAAGATGGCATTCCTGGGTTTTCTCATTTGCAATTTTTTCAGTTGATGCAGGAAGAGGAGAGTCCGTTTTTTTTGATACAGTCTACTGAAGAGGTGGAAATTGGTTTTTGGGTTGTCAATCCTTTCGCCTTTTTTAATGATTACGAATTCGTTCTTCCAGATATATCAAAGGTAGCTCTTAGTATACAAGAGGATACACCCAAAGCGGTTTTTACAATAGTTACTATTCGAGAGAGTCAGCAGGTATCAGTGAATCTTAAGGCGCCAATTGTCATCAATTTGTCTAACCGTATGGCCAAACAAGTAATTTTGCAGGATGAAAGATACTCTATTCATCAGCCGTTGTTTGTCGAGAGAACTTGACAAGAGAGTAGGGGGGATCCTCATGCTGGTACTATCCAGAAAAAAAAATGAGTCTATTATAGTAAGTCATGACATAGAGATTAAAGTTATTTCGATTGAAGGAGAAACCGTTCGTCTAGGCATTGAGGCTCCCCGTGATGTAGAAATCTATAGAAAAGAACTATACATGACTATACAAGAAGAGAATCGGTTAGCTTCCGAAAGTGCTATAACATGGGCTTCCATGAAGGCTATATTGATGAATCAGCAGAGTAAAAGAGATGAATTACAGAGTAAGAAAGAGGATGATGAGAAGTGAGCTTTTACAAACAAGAGTGGGAGACTTCATACAAAAACAAAGATAACTTCGTTTATTATCCTCATGAAGAAATTATTAGATTCACTTCCAAATATATTCGGAAACGGACAGGGCAGTCTGAGTTTATGGATAGATATCCGAACTTGGAAAACCACAAATTATTAGATTTAGGGTGCGGTATTGGAAGACATGTTATTTATGCACATCAAATGGGATTAGATGCGTATGGTATTGATCTTTCTGAAACGGCTGTCCAATTAGCAATTGATTGGGCAAAAAAGGAAGGGATCAACAGCCCTGAAGATAAAATAAAGCAGGGGTACACGCAAAATCTACCTTGGGAAAATGATTATTTTCAATTTGCTGTTAGTCATGGAGTATTAGATAGCATGAACTTTTCTGTTGCACTTCAGTCTGTGGAAGAGATTAACAGGGTTTTGGTGAAGGGTGGACTCTTTTATTGTGATCTGATTTCAGGAGACGACTCTAGCCACTCTCGGGAATATAATGGTGAAGTGGAAGTTGAAACTGCTCATGAAAAAGGGACGATTCAGTCCTATTTTAATTTTGGTAAAATCGAGAAGTTAATTGGAAGATCGTTTGAAATTCTTGAATGTGTATTAATAAAAAGAGAAGATATTTTGACTGGAACTTTTCACTCTAGGTATCATATTATTCTACGAAATATCAAGTAATAGGGTCAGTGAACATTGCATCAATATATAAACTTAGAAAAAATTTTTAAAAAAACTTTCTAAATTAGTTAAAGATGCTCAAGGTTTTACCGATATAAGATAATGTAGGGACAAAGTTACAAGCGCGCGATTGTAAATAGTCCTAAAAATTCCTAGTCACATGGACGTGACGGGCAAAAATCAAGGAGGAAAATACTCATGATTATCAATCACAATATTTCCGCAATGAATACACACCGTCAACTGGGTGCAAACACTGGCAACCTGTCGAAAAACGTTGAGAAACTGTCTTCCGGCTACCGCATCAATCGTGCGGCTGACGATGCTGCTGGTCTCTCCATTTCCGAGCGTATGCGTGCACAAATCCGTGGTATGGAGCAAGCTTCCCGCAACTCCCAGGATGGTATCTCCCTCGTACAAACTGCTGAGGGTGCATTGCAAACTGTAAACAATATTTTGGTTCGTGTAAAAGAACTGGCTACTCAATCTGCTAACGGTACCTACGACTCTGCAGCAGACCGTAACCGTCTGCAAGAAGAGTTGACTGAACTGTCTAATGAGGTAACCAACATTAAGACTAACACTAAGTTCAATGGTATCAGCTTGTTGGATGGTAACTCTAATAAAGATATCGATCTGCAAATCGGTCAAGATGCTGCTCAAGTTCTGACTTTGGATACTTCCAAATTTAACCTGTCCAGTGTTGCAACTCAAGTTGGTAACTGGAAAATCAATACACAAAGTGCTGCGAAAAGCCTGCTGAAGAGCATTGATGCAGTAATTAACAAAGTATCTGCAGCTCGCTCCTACTTGGGTGCTAACCAAAACCGTTTGGAAAACACAATCAACAACCTGAACATCACTGCTGAAAACCTGACTGCTGCTGAATCCCGTATCCGCGATGTAGATATGGCGAAAGAGCAAATGGCTTTCACGAAAAACAACATTCTTACTCAAGCTTCTCAAGCAATGCTTGCACAAGCAAACCAATTGCCACAAGGTGTACTGCAATTGCTCCGTTAATACACCTTTTCACAAAAAAAGCATGGGTTTCTATCCAGAAGCCCATGCTTTTTTATTTTTTCCATGTATATCATATAATTGAATGTTAAAAAGGAACCGATATACTAAAAAGAACAGTGAAAGGGATGAAGAACATGAAGATACTAGCACTGGGGCAAGAATACCATGTGGATAAAACCCAAGATAATGTTGTAGAATACATATTTTCTATTATTAAAGCTATTATGGCAGAAAAAAATATGATCTTTTGCGGAATGCGAATAGATGGAAGAGAGATTCATTCAGACTTTGAGGAGGAAATAGAAGGGGATATTGAAAGTATTGAAATGATCGAACCCATTCTTTTGACAGAAGAACAGTTATCCAAAGATACTTTAATATCTATTCAGGAATACGTGAAGCGATCACTTATACACCTTCCGCAGTTGGCTGAAAGGTTTCATGCAGAGATGTTATCTACTGACACCTGGGAAGAGTTAGGGCACTTGGTGGAAGGGCTGCTCTGGATTCAGAATACAGTGCAATATTACCCAATGTATAATGATATCTTTACTTTTAGCAATGAATTAGAAACGATAAATACTGCGGTTAATCAACAAGATACATACATGATTGGTGATGTAGTTGAGTATGAAATCATCCCCCGTTATAAAATGATTGAAAAACAACTAGAGGATATTTGCATTCACGAGGTGGACGGCAATGGTACTAACTGATAACATTACCTCTTTAAAAAAACATTACCCTGACATTTGGGAGAAGCTCAGAGATCGCAATCCTCAATTAATGGATCATGTTAGACTTGAGGAAACTAAATCACAGGATCTCACGTTAGCTGTATGTTTAGAGTCTGGATGGAACTATATCCATAGTAAATATAACCCTATGCAGGAAGCAGAACGTTTTATTGAAACACTAGAGGACATCGGCGATAGGCATGTGTTATTTTTTGGAGTAGGGTTAGGGTATCATATCGATGAGTTTATCAAGAGGAAACCTAACAATTCTTTTTCCTTATACGAGCCTAATATGGCTGTCTTCCATCAATTAATGGGGCGTAAAAAAATAGATGACTGGTCTCCAACGAAAAAGCTGAAACACGTAATGGTCGAGGAAAACCCTGAAGATTGTAAGAAGAATCTGATGGAACTTACTAATTTTCTAGAAGATGAGTTATATTTGGTGATCCTCCCTAGTTACAAAAGAATTCTTCTTGAACAGACGGAACAGTTTATCAAAACATTTCGGGATGTTGTATATGAGACAAGAGATCGCCTTCTTACAGGTAAGGTTTTCGCGAAGAGAATGGCGATTAACGGATTTTTCAATTTACCGACCATAATAAAGACACCAAATATTCTAGAAGCCCATAAAGATCAATTCAAGGGAAAACCAGCCATAATAGTAGGAGCTGGACCTTCTTTGAATGATGAATTTGAAAACTTGCGTCACATCAAGGAAAACGGCTTAGGGTATATCTTTTCCGTTGGTTCTTCAATAAATCAGTTGCTGAACGCTGATATTCTCCCAGATGCGGCTTTTGCTTATGATGGAAGTGCTATGAACTCAAAAGTATTTCAAAAGGTTATCGAGGGGAAGATTGACAGCGTCCCTTTGATTTTCGGAAGTACAATGGGATTTGAAACTGTACAGAATTATTGCGGAGAAAAGGCAAATTTCTTGGTTCGTGATGATTATATTATGGATTTATTCTTGAAAAAAACAGACGATGAATCATTTCAGTACATCGACAGATTTGGAAGTATTGCAACGTTGACATTGCAAATTCTTGACTACATGGGTTTCGCACCAATCATTTTTGTTGGCCAAAACCTTGCGTACCGTGGAGATCAGATTTATGCACAAGGTATTGAGTACACAGGTACTGAATTGGGGCAAGAGCGTAGGGAATATGCAGTTGAAGTAAAAGATGTATATGGAAACACTACCTTAAGTGGACGCGGCCATGTGTCAATGCGTGAGGAGCTAGAAGAACTTATTCAAAAAATAGCTAGAACTGATATCATCAATACAACCAAAGGCGGTGCTCAAATTGAAGGCACTGTTTTTCTTCCGCTGGAGGAGTTAATTACTACACATCTAACTTCGCGTAATGTAGTGAATTCAAACTGGTTAAATTCGATTGTAGAGAATGATAATTGTAATTATGATATTTCGCATTTTAAACAAGTGATCAAGGAGTTAATAGTTTCTCAAGATGAGCTAATCAAGATTATTCGCAGATTCGCTGAGTTACTTGAAGACATGAACAGTTTTATCACCACTAGAAATGATAAACAGTTAGAAGTATGCCTTAACAAATTCGATAAAATGTTTGATCGTCTACAAGCAAACAAATTAAACCTGCGCATTATTCAACCAATGAATCATCTTGAATTCCAGTTAATTTTAAAAATGTTTGATGAAATTCGTTCTAATCCAGATGCAAAATCAAAATCAAGAAGAGTCGTTGATCAATTTGGGAATTATCTAATTTCTTGCCAAGCAGATACAGCACTCATAAAAAGGTTGCTAGAAAAGATTCATGAAGAAGTTACAGGGGAAGCAATTTTAGTATAAAAGAGAGGGGAAGCAGCATGGAGCTAAGAGGCAAGAAAATTCTCGTCACCGGAGCGGATGGCTTTATCGGTTCTCACTTAACTGAAGAGTTAATAAGACAAGGAAATGATGTAAAGGCTTTTGTCTATTATAACTCATTTAATTCATGGGGATGGCTGGATCACTCTCCAAAAGACATCCAAAGTAGTTTAGATGTTTTCTCAGGTGATATTCGTGATCCATATGGTGTAATGAATGCAATGAAGGGTTGCGATGTAGTTCTCCACTTAGCAGCCCTTATTGCCATCCCTTATTCGTATCATTCACCTGAAACCTATGTCGATACAAATATAAAAGGAACTTTAAATATTCTCCAAGCAGCTCGAATGTTAAACGTGGAAAAAGTAGTACATACCTCTACAAGTGAAGTTTATGGTACTGCACGTTTCGTTCCAATTACAGAGGATCATCCGCTCCAAGGGCAATCCCCTTACTCAGCAAGTAAGATTGGCGCTGATCATATGGCACTCTCATTTCACAGTTCATTTGGTCTGCCGGTTTCTATTATTCGACCGTTTAACACATATGGACCTCGACAGTCTGCTCGTGCTGTTATTCCTTCCATCATTACACAAATTGCGAGTGGTCTTCGCACAATTCGACTAGGGTCTCTTCATCCGACTCGGGATTTTAATTATGTTAAAGATACGGTAAGAGGTTTTTTGGCTGTCGCACAATCTAATAGTTCAATAGGTGAAGTAATTAACATTGGTAGCAACTATGAAGTATCCATTGGTGAAACAGTGGAAATTATTACAGAGTTGCTGGGTCAACAAATTGATATTCAGACAGATGACCAAAGAATTCGTCCAGAGAAAAGTGAAGTTGAGCGTTTGTGGGCAGATAACACCAAAGCAAGAGAATTAGTTGGTTGGGAACCGGCTTATCCCGGAATTGAGGGGCTGAAGCGCGGGCTTGCGGAAACAATAGATTGGTTTACTAATCCCTCGAACTTGACTCACTACAAGGCAGGTATCTACAACTTATGATGAAGACAAAAATAGTTGAATCGGTAGTATCCACCTTGAATGATATAGTTCCTAACGAAAAAGATTATATTGCCCTTCACGAACCTTGTTTTCAAGGAAAGGAATGGGAGTATGTAAAAGAGTGTATTGATACAGGTTGGGTCTCCTCGGTAGGAAAATACGTAGACCAGTTTGAACAAATGCTCCAAGAATATACCGGAGTAAAGCGAGCTGTGGCCGTTGTGAATGGCACGGCTGCTTTGCATATTTGCTTAAAATTAGTTGGGATCGAGTCGGGTGATGAGGTTTTAATTCCTACCCTAACCTTTATCGCAACAGCGAATGCAGTTGCATACTGTGGTGCTATTCCTCATTTTGTGGACAGTTCTGAAAAAACACTGGGAATTGATCCATATAAGCTAGAGAGTTATTTGGAAGAGATTGCGGTTGTAAGAGAGGGCATTTGTTATAACCGAGTTTCGGGGAGAAGAATCAAAGCAGTTGTTCCCATGCATACATTTGGACATCCCGTTGAATTAGATGAGCTTGTGAATGTGTGTGAACGTTTTCGGTTGGAACTAGTAGAAGATGCTGCCGAATCTTTGGGGTCATTTTACAAAGGAAGACATACGGGTAATTTGGGAAAAGTATCAGCACTTAGTTTTAATGGGAATAAAATCGTTACTACTGGTGGTGGTGGTGCGATTTTGACAAATGATGAGCCTTTAGGGAATCTAGCAAAGCATATTACCACTACTGCTAAGATACCCCATAAATGGGCCTTTGAGCATGATCAAATTGGTTATAATTATCGAATGCCAAATATTAATGCTGCCTTAGGGTGTGCTCAATTAGAGCAACTACCAAATTTCTTAACCAAGAAAAGAAAAGTTGCTGAGATATATCAGAATGCCTTTAAACAAATCGAAGGAGTAACATTCTTCTGGGAACAGGATTATGTTTCAAGTAACTTTTGGCTCAATGCGATACTACTTGATGATGAGTATGCAAGTGTTCGTGATAAGATTTTGGAGAAAACGAACACTCAAGGAATTATGACGAGACCAACCTGGACTTTACTACATAAGCTGGACATGTTTAAACAGTGTCCTAGTATGCCTATAGAGACTTCAATGATGATTGAGAGACGCTTAATTAACATTCCAAGCAGTGTTGAGTTGCTATCGTGAAATGGAGGAGCCACTAGTGTCGAGAACTTTTGAAAAGGGATACGGAACAACTGAAAAAAAACTAGATAATTTCGAGAAATATATTCGTCGACAAATTATGACCAGATTCTTAGCTAGATATGAACTATTTAAAATGCAATTAAATATAAAGGGAAATATTATAGAGTGCGGTGTTCATCATGGTGGTGGATTGATGGCGTGGGCAAAGTTATCTGCTGGTTTAGAACCGTATGCATTTGATCGAAGAATTATAGGGTTCGATACATTCAACGGTTTTCCTTCCATTCATGAGAATGACCAAGGAAGTGTAAGTAGCGAGAACGGCGAAATGCGTCTCGGAGGACTGGATACGGGTTATGATGTTTTTGAAGAGTTAACAGATGTTATCAACGAATTTGATCAGAATCGATTTCTAAACCAGTTTCAAAAAGTTGAGTTGGTAAGAGGTGATGCAACCGTTACAATTCCACAATATGTGAAAGATAATCCCCACTTACTAGTCAGCTTGTTATTTTTAGATTTTGATTTATATGAGCCTACTAAAGTAGCGTTGGAACAGTTGCTCTCACGTATGCCAAAGGGCGCAATTTTAGCTTTTGACGAAATTAACAACCCATGGTGGCCGGGAGAAACACAAGCTCTGCTAGAAATGCTTGACTTACGAAAGTATGAAATCAATCGTTTTTCATTTGAACCCAATATTTCTTATATAGTTTTATAGTGAATAGATGATTGATAGGGTGGGACTTGTTATGTTAAAGATATTGACCGAAGCGTCTGGAAGTATGTCAGCTGCCTATCTCATTAAAGCAATCCAAGAAGCTGGTCACATTGCAGTTGCATCTGATATCGACCCTGATTGTGTTGGTCGCTATCTCACATCACAGTTTATTCAGATGCCCTCGAAGAATGCGCCTGATCTCTGGGAACAAACAATTGAATTACTTAATAAGCACGATATTAATATAGTCATTCCATCGTTAGATGAAACACTAATTGGATGGGCTAAGAGACGGAAAGAATTACTTGAAGAGGGGATTCATGTAATCTTATCCGGGGAAGAAACGATAAAAACATTTCAGGATAAGTGGCTTACTTACCAGTTTTTTATAAATGCAGGTATTCCTACACCAAGCACTAGCCTCGAGCAAGAATTCCCCTTGGTTAAACCGAGAAATGGAAGGGGTGCAGTTGGAGTACGAATAGAGAATACGGCTATTAACATGGAAGGGATGATTTCCCAGGAGCTTGTTGAAGGGACAGAGTATACCGTTGATGTTTTTTGCAATCGTAATACCGATCCAGTCTACATTGTTCCACGCTTAAGAGAAGGGGTAACGCAAGGGAAATCTACTGCAGGAATAGTAGCAAATCGCCCTGATATAGAAGAATGGGTACGGAAAATATGTCGAGCTATTCCTTTTGTTGGACCAGTGAATATGCAGTGTTTCGTACAAGAGAACGGAGAAATAAAATTCATTGAAATTAATCCAAGAATTGCAGGCGGGATGGCGCTGGGCTTTGCCGCAACTGAGAATTGGATAAATTTGATAATCGATCACTTTATTGAAGGAAAGCCGATAAGTACTAAACCTATAAAATATGGATTAATGATGAAGAGGTATTATGCTGAAGTCTTTGTTCCCAAATGTTGATTGGGATATTGTGGAATTCGTAGGGTTTGATATGGATGGAACACTGTATGATGAATTCAATTTTATTATTCAAGTTTACAGACCTATAGCTAAAAGGATTGCACTATCAACTAAATCTACAGAACAAGAAATATATAATCAATTACTGCTACGATGGATGGAAAAAGGTAGTTCATATAATAAAATATTTGACGAAATACTAATACGGCATAATGTTGTAGAGAGTGAACGAGAAACAACTATTAATGAGTGTCTAAGGATTTTTAGAAAACACACGCCCATGCTTACTCTATCTGATAGAGTTTCATTTTTCTTGAACTATGTTCAGAATAAATATGGCTTGTTTTTAATTACAGACGGCGGAGTTCAATTACAAAAGGCAAAATTTCATTCCTTAGGACTGTCTTCGTGGTTTGAGGAACAAAATGTTGGATTTACAGGATTGTATGGAAGTGAATACAGTAAACCTTCGCCTCTAATCACAAAAAACATTAAGATTTTAGAAGAGGTTTTCAATCCAAAGCAAGTTGTTTTTTTTGGCGATAGGGAAGTAGATAAAAAGTTTGCAGAGGTACTCGGTTTTCAATTTGTACAAACATATTGCCTTCAAAAAGAGGGATAACCTTATGAATAAACGTAAAGTTTTAGGAGTTACCGGTATTCGATCGGAATATGACATTATGTCATCGGTATTTAGAGCGATAGATTCTCACCCCATGTTAGATTTAGAACTTATTGTGACAGGTGCACATTTAAGTGACGCATACGGCTTAACAGTAAATGAAATAAAACAGGATGGTTTTAAAATTGCAGACGAAATTGAAAGTCTTTTAAACAGCGATCAGGCATCTGCTCGAGTAAAAGGTTTAGCTATCCAACTTCAAGGGCTAATTCAAGCTGTAAAAAAAGTAGAACCAGAATTTTTACTAGTCTTGGGAGATCGTGAAGAATCGATGACTACAGCTCTAGTTGGAGCTTATATGAATATTCCTGTAGCGCATATTGCTGGTGGTGATCGCGTAGTAGGTAACGTTGATGACCAGATTAGACATGCTGTTTCTAAACTTGCACATTTGCATTTTGTAACAAACCAAGACAGTGCTGACCGTTTACTTAAAATGGGTGAACAATCATTTCGAGTCTATAATACTGGGAATCCAGGGTTGGATCGAATAAGAGAGGTCCCTCTTCTTTCAAGAGAAGAACTATCCGAAAGGCTTGGCTTTAAGATTGAAGACCAAGAACCGCTTATCTTGTTAATTCAACATGTAATTTCTACAGAAATCGATGAGGCTTACTTTCAAATGAAGCAAACTTTGGAAGCCGTTAGAAAGCTAGGAATAAAGACTATTATAAGCTATCCAAACTCGGATGCAGGTAGCCAGCAACTAATTAATGCATTACAAGAATACAAAGATCTTCCTTTTATATACATGGCAAAAAATATACCGAGGTTAGAATTTATAAACATTATGAGACAAGCCGATTGCTTACTGGGGAATTCAAGCTCAGGTATTTTAGAGGCACCATTGTTAAAATTACCAGTCATTAATGTCGGAAATAGACAAAAAGGTCGATTGCATGCTGAGAATGTTCAATTTGTTCCTCATGATGTCGAGGCAATCACGGGGGCTGTTAGGAAAGCAATTCATGATACAGATTACAAAAATTTAGTGAAGAATTGTGTTAATCCGTATGGTGATGGATTTTCTTCACAAAAGATAGCAAATATTTTAGCTGAAATTGAAATTGATGAAAAATTATTAGTAAAGGATATTACATACTGATGAGTAAAGACGTTCTGTTTATAGCTCCACATCCCGATGATGAGACTCTTGGCTGCGGCGGAACCATTTATCGTCACTTAGAACAGGGTGATCGAGTTCATTGGCTAATTGTTACAGGAATGAGTGTGGACGGAGGGTTTTCCCCTGACCGGATTGCTTCAAGAGCGAGAGAGATTGAAATTGCTGCTAGACAATATTCGTTTACTTCTGTTCATAAGTTAGATCTTCCAACTACCAAACTCGATGAAATAGGTATGAGTAAAATAGTAGAGAAGATGAGCGCTGTGATGCTTTCTGTTCAGCCGCAGGTAATTTACGCTCCATATCCTGGAGATGTTCACACGGATCACAAATTTGTTTTCGATGCAGTTATTTCTTGTACAAAATGGTTTCGATATTCTTTTGTGGAGAGAATACTAGCATATGAGACTCTGTCCGAAACTGAATTTGGTTTAAATCCCGATACGAATGGTTTTAGACCTAATGTGTATGTGGATATTTCGAAACATTTGGAGAGAAAACTAGAAGTTATGCGTATTTTCGAAAGTGAAGTAGGCTCTTTTCCATTTCCAAGGAGTGAACAAACAATAAGATCTCTGGCTTACGTACGTGGTTCAACAGCAGGTGTGGAAGCTGCGGAAGCGTTTATGCTATTAAAAGAGGTCCTGTGAAAGGGGAGGTCTTTGTGAATAGTAATAGAACATACATTATCGCTGAAGCAGGAGTTAATCATAATGGTTCCCTATCGATGGCAAAGGAACTGGTTTTTCGAGCTGCCGAAGCTGGAGCTGATGCAGTTAAGTTTCAGACATTTAAAGCAAAAAATATTATCACCAATCATGCCGAAAAAGCCGATTATCAAAAGAAGACAACAAATTCGCGAGAGACTCAACTGGAAATGGTACAAAAACTAGAATTGACTTTGGAGATGCATGAAGAGCTGTTGGGCTATTGTAAGGATTTAAATATAGAATTTTTGTCTACACCATTTGATCTAGACAGTGTAGATTTACTTACACAGCACATCAGGGTTGATAAACTTAAAATGTCGTCTGGTGAAATTACGAATGCACCTCTCTTACTAAAAGCAGCGCAATCTGGGCTGCCAGTTATTCTTTCCACGGGAATGTCTCTGCTTGGAGAAATAGAAGAAGCACTTGGTGTCTTGGCATTTGGATACGTCCAGTCGGGCAAGGCTCCTTCATTTCAAGCATTCGAGGAGGCATATACAAGTATTGAGGGCCAGCAGGCTCTCCAAAATAAAGTAACACTATTACATTGTACAACAGAATACCCTGCTCCCTTGGCCGACGTAAACTTAAGAGCGATGGATACTATGTTCGCAGCATTTGGCCTCCCTGTGGGATATTCCGATCACACGGAAGGTATTTCTATTCCCATTGCTGCAGTTGCTCGCGGAGCGCAAGTAATTGAGAAACATTTTACTTTGGACAAAAATTTACCTGGGCCAGATCACAAAGCTTCTATCGAACCAGATGAATTAAAGCAAATGATAGACTCGATTCGTCAAGTGGAAGAAGCACTAGGATCGAAAACAAAAAAGATGACGCAATCTGAACAAAAAAATAAACATATTGCCCGCAAAAGTTTGGTCGCAGCATGTAGTATTCGCAAAGGGGAAACCTTTACCCCTCAAAATTTAACTTCAAAGCGTCCAGCGACTGGAATTTCCCCAATGTACTACTGGGATATAATCGGGAAACAGGCAGATAAGGATTACCAGGCGGATGAAGTGATCCAATTATGAGAGGGGTAATAGTTCTTGGAGGTGGAGGACACGCCAAAGTTCTTATTGAGATATTGTTATCACAGGCTAGAGAAGTAATAGGCTATACAGATTTCATTGATCACGGGGACATTTATGGGGTTCCATGTTTAGGAAATGATTCGGAGATTGAACATTATTTAACTGAAAATATTGTGCTTGTAAACGGATTAGGATCAACAGGGGACAATACGAGACGAAAGCATTTGTATGATCTTTATAAAGAAAAAGGATACAAATTTACTAGCGTCATCCATCCAAGCGCTATTATTTCACCAAGTGTGGTAATTGATGAGGGCGTACAGATAATGGCTGGTGTTATTATTCAAGCAGATTGTTATATCGGAAGTAATTCTATAATCAATACGCGGGCTTCTGTAGATCACGATAGTAAGATAGGGAAGCACGTTCATATAGCACCCGGAGCTATTTTGTCCGGAGGGGTAGAAGTTGAAGAAGGGGCGCATTTGGGAACGGGTTCCGTAGTGATACAGAGAATCCTAGTAGGAAAAGAGAGCCTGGTTGGTGCTGGTGCTGTTGTAACTAAGAACATTCCAGACAGAGTAAAGGTGGCGGGAGTTCCTGCTAAGGTTGTTACAACTAGCAGCTAGAAAGGTGTGAGGACTGTTGAACTGGAGAGACCTTTTGGTGTCACCTCAAACTCCTATCATCAACACGTTAGAAATTATTGATAAAAACGCTAGGCAAATTGCACTTGTAGTAGACAATAAGGATCGGTTGCTAGGTACTGTTACAGATGGTGATATTCGGAGAGGCCTTTTAAAAGGCAGAGATCTTCAAGAGGAAATCTCAACGGTTATGAACCCTTATCCTACTGTTGCATCACCTTATGATAATCGTGAAGACATACTGGCTCTAATGAGAATTAAGCAAATTCACCAGATTCCTATTGTGGATGAAGATGGTCGAATTATACATGTGGAAATTTTAGATGAGTTACTTCGCCCAAAGCAAAAGGATAATTGGGTCGTGCTTATGGCAGGTGGGTTGGGGACACGACTTCAACCATTAACATACGATTGCCCGAAGCCATTACTAAAAGTAGGAAATAAACCAATACTTGAAACAATTTTACAAAGTTTTATTGACCAAGGCTTTCATAAGTTCTACATCTCAGTTAAATATAAAGCGGAGATGATTCAAGGGTATTTTGGTAACGGAGACCGTTGGGGTGTGACAATACGATATTTATATGAACAAGAGTCTCTTGGTACTGCTGGAGCTTTAAGCTTGTTACCTGAACGACCCAATAATTCATTTATTGTTATGAACGGAGATTTGCTTACAAAAGTGCATTTTGAACAGTTGCTAGATTTTCACAAGACTTATCAAGCTTATGCAACGATGTGTGTGCGAGAGTATGATCATCAAATCCCCTATGGTGTCGTTAGGCTCGAAAAACAAAGATTAACGAGCATTGAGGAGAAACCGATGCAACGTTTTTTTGTTAATGCAGGGATATATGTACTCAACCCTAATGTTCTTGACTACATCAAGCATAATCAGTATTTAGACATGCCAAGTCTGTTTGAAGAACTAATGCAGGAAGAGAAAAATACAATTGCATTCCCTATTCGAGAATACTGGTTAGATATTGGACGTATGACTGACTACGAAAAGGCCAACAAAGAATACATGGAGGTATTCAGTTGAAAGCGATCGTCATTGGGTTTGGATCTATCGGGATGAGACACGCTAGATTACTTGATAAACTCGGGTGTAAAGTTGCAGTTGTGAGTAGTCGTATTATCGAATGGGATTGTCACTATTTTTCACTCACGGAAGCACTACAAATAGAAGAGCCCGATTATGTAATTGTTGCTAATCGTACTTCTGAACACTATAAAACATTACATGAATTAAGTAGAAATGGGTTCAAGGGGACTGTTTTAGTCGAAAAACCACTATTTGATCAAGAAAATGAAGTTCCCCCTAATGATTTTCAAAATCTTTATGTAGGGTATAATCTTCGTTTTCACCCAGGAATAAAAAAACTAAAGAGTTATTTAGAGAACGAAAAAATATTATCGTTTCACGTTTATACTGGTCAATATCTTCCTCAATGGAGACCACAAATCGACTATAGGACCGCCTACTCTTCCAGGAAGGAAGATGGGGGTGGCGTTCTAAGAGATTTAAGCCACGAACTTGATTACGTAAATTGGCTCCTCGGTGGTTGGGAGAGGTTAACAGCCTTAGGAGGGCAGTTCAGTAGTTTAGAAATTAATAGTGATGATATATTCTCTATCTTATTGCAGACAAAGAAATGTCCCGTGGTCACAATCAATATAAATTATATGGATAGGCTTGCAAAACGATTTGTAATAGTGAATACAGAAAATAATACGATTAAATTAGACATGATTAATAATGAAATAGTAGTTAACGATGAAAAAGAGACATTCGAAGTACCAAGAGATTTTACATATATCGAACAGCATACTGCAGTTTTGAATGGAAATATGCAGGACTTATGCAGTCTTGATGAAGCAATTGAAGTAATGGGTATGATCAAAGCTGTAGAAGAGGCCAACTTGGAGCAAAGGTGGATTAGAAAATGAAAAGAATATGTACAATTTGTGCTAGAGGAGGTTCAAAAGGAGTAAAAAATAAAAATGTACGCCTTTTACTGGGCCATCCTCTTATAGCATTTAGTATCAGACAAGCGAAATTATCAGGTTTATTTGACTGTGTGGCTGTAAGTAGTGATTCAAAAGATATTTTAGAAGCTGCAAGAACATATGGAGCTGACGTCTTAATCGAACGACCGATTGAAATGGCCACTGATGAATCTGCAAAACTGCCTGCAATTCAGCATTGTGTAAAAGAAGTAGAGGCTAGGTTGGGAGTATCTTTTGACATTATTGTCGACTTAGATGCAACATCTCCGTTACGAGATGTTAGTGATTTAAATTCGGCAGTAGAATTATTTGAAAAGAAGAAAGGATCTAATCTTATTACCGCAGCTCCCGCAAGAAGATCTCCTTACTTCAATTTAGTGGAATTGAATTCCAAAGGTTATGTATACCTATCAAAAAAGCTTGAAAAACCTATTGTGAGAAGGCAGGACTCTCCAAAATGTTTTGACATGAATGCTTCTATATATGTATGGACCCGCAATGCTTTCTTTGAAAAACATACTGTATTTAATGACGATACATTACTGTATGAAATGCCAGAGGATCGCTCTATTGATATTGATTCGGAGATAGATTTCAAATTTGTTGAATTCTTAATGAGCCAAAAGAGGGATAGTTATGAAGCCTTATTTGTTTAAGAATTTGTTTGATTTACAGGGGAAAACTGCGGTTGTAACAGGTGGACTTGGAATTCTAGGGAAGAGAATTTGCCAAGGTTTAGCGGAATTCGGAGCAAATGTTGTTGTTGTGGATTTAAACGAGAATGATGCAATTGCTTTTGCCGATGAGCTTACCGATGTCCACGGAGTTAAATGCTTAGGTGTTCAATGTGATGTTTCTTCGACTGAATCAGTTAAAGAGATGGTTGAGAAGACCGTTAAGGCTTTTGGCGAAATTCATATTCTCCATAATAACGCAGCGAGTAAATCAAGTGATCTGGATGCTTTCTTCGCCCCGTTCGAAGAATACTCATTGGATCAATGGCGAGAAATTATGGCAGTGAACATTGATGGTATGTTTTTAGTAGCGCAATCGATCGGAAAACAAATGGTTCTTCAAGGAAAAGGCGGCTCAATTATTCAAACTGCTTCAATTTATGGGATCGTAGCTCCAGATAACAGAATTTATGAAGGGTCTCATTATTTGGGTAAACAGATAAACACTCCAGCTGTTTATTCTGCATCAAAAGCCTCTGTAGTTGGATTGACAAAGTATTTATCCAGTTATTGGGCGTCTCATGGAATTAGAGTTAATACCCTTATTCCTGGGGGAATTCAAAGTGGGCAGAATGAAACATTTATTACAAAATATTCAAATCGTGTACCGTTGGGAAGAATGGGGAGACCTGAAGAAATCGTTGGGGCAGTGGTTTACTTGGCATCTGATGCATCAAGTTACGTAACTGGACAACAATTTGTAATCGACGGTGGTTTATCGGTCTGGTAAAACTATCGGATAGAAAACTGAAAAGACTGGTGAACTCATATGAATATCCTTATTCTTGGCGATTCCCTTGCACTACCACGTCCTCATAGAATTAATAATTTTGATCCGATTCAAGATAAAGAATTAGCAGTTCATTTTAATGAGACTTACGGGTTTTTATTAGAGAAAGAATTACGATCTCAATTTACTGAAATGAATTTTACCGTCACCAATCGTGCTCAACGATTCTCTACTATAAAAAATATTTCCGAACAATTTACTGACCACCTTTTTTTCTTTCAACCAGATGTCATTGTTATGCAAGTAGGTATTGTTGATTGTTGGTTTAGAGAGGAACTGGGTGGGAAGCAAATAGTTGAAATTGAAGAATTTGAGCAATACTACAAGAAAATTATCTCATTAGTAGAGCTGCGCCCTCAAACGAAACTAATTGTAATAGGGATCTGTAAAACTTCTTTGAAGATGGAACAACGTTATCCCGGAACATTAACACAAATTTCTTTGTACAATGATATTTTAAAAAACGGCGAAAACCACAGCCAAGTGTTTTTTATAGATATGGAAACACATATTGAGCCAAGCGATCCGCATGTTTACTTACTGCCAGATGACCATCATTTGAACAAGCGAGGTAATTTGTTGGTCAGCACTTTTTTACTCAATATAATCATAGCATTCTATGAGAATATAGCGGGTTGTAACGCCTTTGAAACAGAGATAGATACAAGTTATAAGCATTTTACTCGATCTTTTGGGTATTACCCATATTATGGAGATAACCTTTATAATCTTATATACCTTTCATTTCAGATGCAAGACTTGAAAAAGACAACTGAGTATATCAAGTTTGTGAGGGAAAATAAAATTAAGCATACGCTTTTACCTCAACTTGTGGACATGATTAAGGAGCAAATTAAGTGATGAAAACGATCGGGATTATTGGGCTAGGACCGATGGGACAAAGATATGTAAATGCTGTTCAAACCATGGAAGAAATTAGAATAGCTGTAGCTGATGTGAGAGCAGACGCAGTTAAGAAAATTGAAGATTTCCACCTAAAACAAGAGGTATCCATATATTCTAATCATTTGGACATGCTGCAAAATGAGCGGGTTGACATCTTAATCATAGCCACTAATGGGCCAAGTCATTATCCTCTTTTTTTAGATGCAATGAAGTACGGTGTGAAAAAAGTCATTTGTGAGAAACCAATTGCAATATCAATATCCCAGGCTAAAGATATGGTAAACAAATCTAAGGCAGAGGGGATGATGCTTGCAGTTAATCATGGGAGAAGATGGTCCAAAGATTACGTGGCGTTACGGGATAAATTAAGAAGCGAAGTTATTGGGCCAGTAGAAAGCGTGATGTTTTCAATGGGCGGCGGTCAATTGGGATGCAATGGTACTCATTTTATTGATCTGGTGAGCTTTTTATTAGATCAGAAAGTGGTACAAGTATGCGGCTTCCTAAATGATGAAAACATACCAAATCCACGTGGAGCTCAATTTAAAGATCCTGGGGGTTATGCGATCTTCCATTTTAGTTCAGGAACACGCATGTTCTTTGAAATGACTGATGATTTGGGAATTCCCCCGTTACTTATAATAAATGGTAAATACGGTCGAATTATTATTAATGAATTAAAGCGATCATACACGGTTGAAGCGAGAGAAAAGCAAGATCAAGAGTTATCAGTGACTAGGTATGGAACTCCATTACAATTAATGGAGGAATGCAATCTTGAGCTTGATATTATTACCTTAAGTCGTGATCTAGTAATGAGCTTACTTAGAGACGAGATTCCCGCTAATCCGCTACATGCTGTTGAGGCATTAGAGGTGGTTATTGGAATGCATTACTCCCACGAAATGGGGAATAAAATGATTGAGCTTCCTCTTACTGATCAAGAATACTCAAACAAATTGTTTTCGTTTACTTAAGGGAGGTTCTCATGATATCTCTGGGGATAGTTGGAACTGGTACAATTGCTCCTTTCTATATAACAGCCATTAATTGGCTAAATGAAAATAAAAACTCTAATATACGAGTAAGTGCGGCCGTAAATCGTACCAGAGAAAGTAACGAGAGAGCGAAGCATGAACTAAAGATACCAAGGACGTATACTACTATTATTGACATGCTTGAAAATGAGAAATTAGATGGAGTGATTATAGCAGTACCTGCTAGCCAAATTTATGATGTCACTTCAGCATTGATCCCATATCAAGTTCCTTTACTGATTGAAAAGCCACCCGGTTTAACAGCACAACAAACGAAATCTTTAGAGGTATTGTCCAAGCAGCACGGTACAAGCATAATGGTAGGTTTTAACCGTCGATTTTACAGCATAGTTAGTCAGGCAAAAAATGTCATTGAGGAAGCTGGCGGTCTGCTCGGAATGCGCATGGATGTATTTGAGAGGTATCGATCGCTTCGAGAAAATAATTATTCCCCCGAAAAGCTGGAGATGTTATTTACAGGAAATAGCATCCATTGTATTGACTTGATTCGCTATTTCTGTGGTGACCCAAAAAGGGTGAATGCGTTTCATAATTCACAGGATGTAGAGCCTTTTAATCATCGATATGCTGCTCTTATTGTTTCAGAATCAAATATACCAGTTACATTTCAGGCGTACTGGCATGCCCTTGGAAATTGGAACTACGAAATATACATCCCAGATGGAAAAATACAGTTCTCTAATCTGGAAGAAGCCCATGTTTTTCTAAGAAATAAGGAGCCTTACCGGTTACTTCCTGAAGCAGCAGATGTTAATGCTAAACCTGGTTTTGCAAATCAAATCTTGTATTTTATTAACAATGTAGTAACACAGAGTCAAAGTGCAGTATATGAGGGCAGTATGTCCATTCAAGATGCTGTTCGAACGATGCAATTAGTAGAATCACTTAACCCATCAACAGAGGAATGTCTAATCTAAAAGTTTTAGTAAAAAAAACCGATAACTATCTTAAGAAAATATTTCTTAAGGAGGATTGCAATGGAAGTCGGTTCATTAAATACCTTCGGAAAAGCGAAACCGTACACTGAGTTAGTTCAGAATAACAATCAGTCCCAAGAAAAGCCAGCGCCTATAGAGCATTCGCAGCAGAGTAAACGTGATTTAGAACATGAAATATCAGGCATAAACAAGTGGTTGCAATCAAGCAGTTCCCACATTAAGTTTACCCTTCATGAGGATCTCAATGAGTATTATGTTCAGGTTATTAATGACCAGACAAACGAGGTGATACGTGAGATCCCTTCAAAAAAAATGATGGATATGGTAGCGAAAATGCATGAAATGATCGGATTGCTTGTTGACGAAAAGAGATAGGAGGCTACATTCATGGGAATACGAATTAGTGGTATGGCTTCAGGAATGGACACTGAAAAAATAATTAAAGACTTGATGAAAGCTCAACGCGAACCTGTCAATCGCCTACAACGGAATAAATATAGTGTTGAATGGAAGCGCGATGCTTATCGAGATATGAATACGATTCTTGCAGACTTGCAGAATTCAATGAAAAGTCTACGGATGTCAGGGAGTTTTAATAAAAAGATTGCTTCCTCCGAGAATGACACAATTGCATCTGCTAAGGTAGCAGGTAAACCTAGTCTATCTTCATATTCTATAGAGGTAGAGAGCTTGGCTAAAGCTGGTACACCTCCAAAAGCTGAGTTCAACCCAGCGTCTACAGATCCCAAAGTTCCAATTGGTGGATCGAATTTTACTATCACAATTAGTAAGGATTCGAACGGTGACGGCACAATTGATTCAAATGACACTGTTGGTGTACCTATAACTGTTTCAGGAACGAATGACTCTTTGGATAGCATTATCCAAAATATCAATAATGCAAATGCCGGAGTCAAGGCAAGTTATTTTAATAATAAGCTTGTACTGACTTCAGAGGATGGCAAACAGTTTAAAGTAGATACTTCCAATTCAAATAACCTAAACATAGGTTCAACTACCTCTACTGCCGGTACCGCTGGAACTCCTGCAAAATTTAAGATTAATGGCGTAGAATATACATCGGCAACAAACTCTTTTTCATTTGATGGCATCGATCTTACCTTAAAACAAGCTAATGTTGGCGCACCCGTAGTAGTCAGTACTAAGACTGATGAAGATGCTGTTTTTAATATGGTAAAAGACTTTGTCGACAAGTATAACGCAGTTCTTGAGACAATCAATAAGAAGATAGCTGAACCAAAATACAAGGGTTATCAGCCTTTATTAGAAGAAGAAAAGGAAGCGCTGCCTGAAAAAACGGCTGAAAAAATGGAGAACATGGCAAAAAGTGGTGTTCTCTTGAGGGATCCTATTCTTACGAGCGGATTGAATGAACTACGACGTGCGATCAGCACACCATTGCAGGTTGCGGGTACTAATCCAGCATTTGATACACTTTCTGAGATTGGGATTGGTGGTGCTCCAAGTGGTAAAAATGCTTATCTCGAAAACGGAAAGCTATATATTGATGAAACCAAGCTTCGTGAATCTATCCGTAATAATGGCGATGATGTACTGAAACTGTTTACAAACTATAGTAGTAGTAGTAATGCTTCGACAAAGTATAGTGAAAGCGGAGTAGCGGAGCGTTTGTATAATCAATTAAATCAGGTCATAGACAAGATAACAAAGGAAGCAGGAGCAGTAGGAACAATTGCAGACGATAGCAATTTAAGCAAGAAAATTAAGCAGACTGATGATGATATTGATCGTTGGGAAGATCGTCTTAAAATGATCGAAGACCGTTACTGGAAACAATACAGTGCCATGGAAAAAGCAATGTCGAAATCTCAATCCCAAGGCTCTTGGTTTGCACAAATGTTAGGACAGAAATAACAGGAGTGATGCAGATGTTACAAAATGCTGCACAGACATACCAGTCCAATCAGGTAACAACCGCTACCCCTGCTGATTTGACACTGATGCTGTACAATGGGGCACTCAAGTTCATTAAACAGGCAAAGGCAGCTCTAGAGGAAAAAGACATAATAAAAGCCCATGAGGCCTCTCTGAAAGTACAGAATATCATTTATGAGCTGATGTCTACCTTAAACAGCGATTATGATATATCCAAGGAATTCTCCAAGCTCTACAAATATATGCTTCAACGTACAATCGAGGCTAATATGCGTAAAGACGTAAGCATTCTTCTGGAAGTAGAAGAACTTTTTGTTCAATTCCGTGACACTTGGAAAGAAGCCATGCTATTGGCGAAAAGACAAGGGTAGGGTATTAGGGGATATGGAAAAAACAGTTGATGTTCTTCTAGTTAGCCTGTTAGAAACAACATTACGCTTAGAACAAGTAGTAGGTGTAAAGGATTCTGAACCAGATGAATGGTTGTCTTTATTGGATGAGCGAGAAGATGCGATATCACAAATTCAGCAATACGAGTTAAACAGTGAATCACTATCATCAACTCAAAAGCAACACTTAGAACAGATTTACAATATTAACCAACGCCTTATTCCACTAATTGACGGGAGAAAGCAAGGCGTCCAGCAGCAACTTAACAACGTACAACGAAGCAAGCTCGCAATGAATACGTACAACGAAGTAGGTCCAAATGGCTACGGTGCCTTTTTCGACCGCAAAAAATAAAAACGGCCGGGGAACCGGCCGTGTTCTTTTAACAAAGTATTCACGCATATAGATCGGTTTTACGAGAGATGGATGACTAGCCTGAGCCTCTTGAACATTTTGCTGCGTTTTAGCAAGACCCTCCAACATCATGGAAGCTTGTGCTTGTGCAGTTGCCTGGACTTGCTTCGTTAAACTAATGGTAACGGCTTGTTTTAATTGTACGGCATTCACAG
Source organism: Brevibacillus sp. IT-7CA2 (assembly GCF_949767855.1). Lineage (NCBI taxonomy): Bacteria > Bacillati > Bacillota > Bacilli > Caryophanales > Paenibacillaceae > Brevibacillus > Brevibacillus sp. IT-7CA2. Next base: position 56,019 of record NZ_CATKQT010000054.1, on the reverse strand, counting down.
ATGGTCACCTCTTTGGTAGATTTGCTTTCTTTATCATTATCGACATTTTCTGTAACAAGCTTCACTATAACCATGACTTCATTCTCTCACCTCTTTTCCACCATCTGCTATAATTTAAGAACATGAAGAACATCTTGTTGAAAAACTAGGAAGGTGAATCACTTGTGTCCACAAAACGCCGCTCTCTCGTCTTAATCGGAGCCGTCCTCCTCATCTTCATACACGCGGTCTACCTAAACGGAACCTTATCGGACCTCCTCAACGTAACCGCCATTGAGCTAGTCGCGCTCTCCGTAGTCATGTCCTACGCAGTCAAACGCAAGCATCTCGACTTGAAAAAAATCTGGCGCCTGCTCATCCACGGCCGACAAAGTAACGTCGAAGAAACGATCAAGCGCTTCTACTACTACGCGCTCGTCCAGAAGGAACAGGGCTATATCGCGCTCGAAAAGGAGCTGCAACAAGAACCCGATTCATTTGTCCAACGCGGATGCTTGCTGGCGATCGAGGGTGTTCCCGAAGAAGAGCTGCGCTTGATCCTGGAGAACGAGCTCAAGGGCGAGCAGTATCGCTACCAACAATCAGCAGGGTTCTTCCGTCTCATTAGCTTGTTGGCGCCGGGGATGGGGTTGGTTGGTACGCTTCTGGGGATGACGGGCGTACTGAAGTCGCTCGAAGACATGGCCTTGACCGGACACAGTCTGAGCGCAGCGGTCGTAGCGACGCTGTATGGCGCACTCTTGGCGAATCTGTTCGCGTTGCCGTGTTACTATCGCCTGATGGATCTGTACGACCGGGAAATGTTTGAAAAACGTCTTTTTGTCGAAGGGTGTATTGGTCTCCAGCGCATGGAGACACCACGCTTGTTGTTTGAAAAGCTGAATTCATTCTTGCCAGGTGACCAAAAGCTGGTGCTGATTAAAGAGGCAGGCAGCATGAAGGGCACGATTGAAAGGCAGGACCGCTATGCATGACGAACGGTTATACGACGAAAAAGAGCTAGAGAAAAGCTGGCTGCTTAGCTATAGTGACCTGATTACGCTGTTGTTCGTGATCGTGATTATTATCGCGGCGACGCAGACGAAGAGCATTCAAGCACAAAAAGATGAAGTCCAAAAGGAAAAAGCGAGCTTGGAGCAGGTGCATGAGAGTCTCGACTTGCTCAACCTGCAAAAGCTGGAGCTGCAGCGAGAGGTCTACCAATTGGAGGCTCGCCAGAAGGAGCTCAAGGGCGAAAAAGTAAAAGAAGGCTCTGAAGACACCGTAAACGTGCCGAAGCCGCCAATGGGCATATCTGACTCGAGTGAGCGCGATATGGAGACGGTACGCAACCAGCTATCCTCCGCTTTGGCTGAGCTGAATCTCGACTACGAGGAGACCGAAGAAGGCTTGCGTATCCGTTTGCCGGAAACGATTTTGTTTACGAGTGGTTCGGCAGACCTACAAGCCCAAGGGAAGCAAGTCGTCGGGACGGTAGCAGGGGTTTTGAAGCGCTTTGAGCACAAGGTGCGAATCGAGGGCTATACAGATGATGTGCCGATATCTCGCAGTACCTACCAATCCAACTGGGAGCTATCCTCGGCGCGCGCGATCTCTGTCATGCGTGAAATGGTGGATGCTCACTCCTTACCAGCGTCTCGCTTTACAGTGGCAGGCTTGGGGGAATACAAACCGCTTGTGGACAACTCCAACGCGGAGAACCGTTCGAAGAATCGTCGGGTAGAGATCGTGATTTTGGGGGAAAAAGAATAATTCATTATTTTCAGATAAAAGCAGGATTTTTATATGCAGGATAGAACTATATCCCGTATATATGAATCCTGTTTTTTTGCTGCTAGATCTACTTATTCTCCCATTTCGTTCCCCTTACTTTCGTACTAAAGTGGCAGAATATACAGGAAAATGGTTATACCCAGCTTGTGCACAAGGGTATGTGGATAATGTGGATAACTCTGTGGAGAACGCAAAAAATCCGTAATTTCCATGTGGACATTGCTGGGGACAAAATGGGCAGATAGAGAGACACAAGGGGGATTTCGAAATGCGTATCGGAACAAATTGGTTCAAATCGCTCGCGTTGGTCGTCGGTGTGGGGGTACTCCTCGCAGGCTGTGGATCGGGTGGTCAGCAAACGTCTGGCAGTGGCGGTTCGGGTGACAAGGTGTACGTAGTCGGTACAGATGCGGCATATCCACCATTCCAAATGCTTGAGGCTGACAAGATTAGTGGCCACGACATCGATGTAATGAACGCGATCGCGGAAGCTGGCGGATTCAAGATCGAGTGGAAAAACACCGGGTGGGACCCGCTTTTTGATGGACTGGACAAAGGGACGGTTGATATTGGGATCTCGTCCATCACGATCACGGAGAAGCGCAAGGAGAAATACGATTTTTCGGACTCATACTTTGAAGCGAATCAACTCATTCTGGTAGCGGAAGATTCTCCAGTGACGAAGCTGGCAGATTTGAAAGGCAAGAAGATCGGGGTTCAAGCTGCGACTACGGGTGAAGAAGTGGTCAAAAAAGCGTTTGGAGATACGTACGAAGGCTTGAAAGGCTATGACGACATGCCATCCTCCGTCGATGACTTCTTTAATGGTCGAGTCGATGCAGTGATTGGCGACAATGGCGTTTTGTCATACTACGTGAATAAAGTCAAAGATAAGAAGTTTAAGCTGATTAAAGATGATTCCTTTGAAAAGGAATTTTACGGAATTATCGTAAAAAAGGGCAATACCGATGCGATGAAAAAAATCAACGACGGATTGAAAAAGATAAAAGAAAATGGAAAGCTGCAGGAAATTTACACCCAGTACTTTGGCAATAAGTAGGCAGCAAAATGGCCGGGTGCGTCTCTACGACGTAGCCGGCGTTTGTTCGCAACTTGGCTTGCTGACATGAAGAAGGGAGGATTAGCCATTGGACTGGAGTGTCATCTACGACTACCGAGAACTGTTTATCCGAGGCATTATTAATACGATTTTACTAACGGCAGTGGCTACGGTTTGCGGAACATTTTTGGGGTTGTTCATCAGCTTGGGCAAAATGTCCTCCAAACGAATCTTGCGGTGGACCTGTTCGATTTATGTAGAGCTGTTTCGGGGAACCCCGATGTTGGTCCAAATTTTGCTGATTCATTTTGCGGTGATTCCGTCGATTTGGGGTATTCTGTATCCGGGAGCGAGCAGTCCGGAAGCGATTTATTCAGGCTTCGTCGCGCTTTCGCTCAATGCAGCTGCCTATATGGCGGAAATCTTTCGGGCTGGCATCCAATCAATTGATCCAGGGCAAATGGAAGCGGCACGATCACTTGGTATGAACAAGGGCCTTGCCATGCGCCAAATTATACTTCCACAAGCATTTACACGTATGCTGCCTGCGATCGGAAATGAGTTTATTGCTCTCTTAAAAGATTCATCCCTACTAGCAGTAATCGCGACACCGGAATTAAACTACGCAGCCATGAACGTGGCGAAAAGTACATTTGAGCGCTACCCCCCGTATTTAACGGAAGCGGCGGTTTACCTGGTACTTACGTTGTTCTTGTCCCGTGTAGTTGTGCGAGGACTTGAGAAAAAATATTCCACACGGTGATGACGTATTCGTCCATTTTTCGGCGATTCAGTCGGAAGGGTTTCGTTCGTTAGATGAGGGACAGGCTGTAGAATTCGACATTGTGGAAGGGGACCGCAGTCCACAAGCGGCGAACGTCGTGAAGTTATAAACGAAACAAATAGCAAAATCCCCCTGATTCCTTGATCGGACAGGGGGATTCGTTTTTTCAACGTGTTTAACTGATCATTCTTTGAATGCGTAGGGAGCGCTGGAGTCTCAGGTCTATAAAATCATTACCTCTACGAACGAGAGGGCGCATAGGCTCATCGGTATGAATCATAATGATTTCGACGTGGTCGCCATTGTTCAAAAGCGCATGGGAGCCGACGTAAAGTAAGATAATGTAATGGATAAAACGAGATACAATCATCGGATTTAATTGGCCAGTACAAGCTAACTCCCACAGAACATTCGCGGCTTCAAAGGGAGAGGTTCCCTTCCGATACACGCGATCTGTGCATATCGCATCAAATACGTCTGCGACACTGATGATTTGGCATTCAAAAGGAATGCCATCTTTTTTGCGTCCGAGGGGATATCCACTTCCATCCCAACGTTCGTGATGCATCAGAGCGCATTGTGCCAGCAAGTTGTCGGCATCGTCCATGGTGCGCAGGAGCTCGTAGCCGTATACGGTATGCTTTTTCATAATCGTATACTCTTCGTCTGTCAAACGCTCTGGTTTGGACAGCAGCTCATCGGGAATCTTCATCTTGCCGATGTCATGGAGAAGACCTGCAAGGCCCAAAAAATGAACATCACGTTGCGGCAAGCCTATGATTTTTCCGATTAAAGCTGCCACGATACCTACATGCAGGGAGTGGCGATACGTATAACTTTCTGTTCCTTCATTCAAATAAATGAAGCGCAGAAATCTCATGTGATGAAGAACTTGATCGAGCATAGGATGAACAGCGTCGCTAAATTGTTGCAGTCGGGGGGTATCCCCATTTGCGAGCTGGTTAAATAAATACTCGGTCTTTTGTACGGCCACCATATAGGCCTTTGCAGCCTCTGCCTCACTCCAATGAAGGAGAGGAAAAGGCATTTCGGGTGCTTCCGAGTCAGTAGTAACGTGTACGGCTTCTACCAGGTGAGCCTCTAGCAGTCGTATATCACTTAGATGAAGGGTTGCACCAGCGGGTAGTAAAAGCAGACCGTACTCATTGTAGACGTCTTGAGCGAGCGTTGTTCCGATAAGTGAATGGGAAGGTTTTACCTCTGCCATGAGGATTCCTCCAGTGCGATGTACGACCGCGATATAGGATTGGATGACTACCTGTCCTATTATAGCATAGGGAATCTAGTAAGTATTGGTAAAATAATGTCGGATATTGATGGTTTGTAAAAGATTTGCAAAGATTTTTTTAATCTGAGTGGAAGGATTATTTACAGAAGTGGCGAATAGGTATGTATAGACGGAAGGAGGTTGGAACCATGAAATTTAACATTCGTGGAGAAAACATTCAAGTCACCGCTGCACTTAGAGAATATGTCGAAAAGAAAGTCGGCCGTCTGGAAAAATATTTTGAAAGTCCACAGCCTACAGAAGTACAAGTCACCATGCATGTACATCGCGGAGAAGGCACGATCGAGGTAACTATCCCACTGAGTGGGGTCATTATCCGAGCGGAGGAAACGCACGAAGATATGTATGCTGCTATCGATCTGGTAGTAGAAAAGCTGGAACGTCAGATTCGCAAACACAAAACGAAGCTGATGAGGAAGCTTCGGGTTGATTCGACAGGAAGAATCGCACAGCGTGAGAGTCAGCCAGTAGCAGTCATGATCCCGGATGTGGATGAGGATGATATCGACATAGATATCGATATCGTTCGAACCAAACGCTTCGATCTGAAGCCGATGGATGCACAGGAAGCGGTCATGCAAATGGATATGCTGGGACACAGCTTCTTCGTTTTCCAAAACAGTGACACCAATGACGTCAGTGTGGTGTATCGCCGCAATGATGGGCGTTACGGATTGATTGAACCAAAATAACGAAACTTTACACATTCTCATTCGTATAAGACTAGGGAGTTGCTATTGGCAACTCCCTTTACTTGTGTAGAGGATGCTCTATTTGATAAAATATCTTTTTAGAAAGTATTATTTTCGTAGAATCGGTATCCTTATTTTATTATCTGGACTCATGCTGGCTTGTGCATTTTTGTTTGGCAGCATATGGAAGGGGTGTCCTCATGTTAGGACTCGTTAAAAAGATATTCGGCGATAGCAATGAACGTGAAGTAAAGAAAATGTTTAAGCGTGTAGAAAGTATCAACGCGCTGGAACCAACGATTAAGGTACTCTCGGATGACCAATTGCGTGAGAAGACTGCTGAGTTTAAGGCTCGCTTGGCAAATGGAGAAGAACTGGACAAAATTTTGAATGAAGCGTTTGCCGTTGTACGTGAAGCATCGATCCGTGTACTGGGCATGCGTCACTTTGACGTCCAGATGATTGGTGGTATGGTGCTTCAGGAAGGCCGTATCTCCGAGATGAAGACAGGTGAAGGTAAAACGCTGGTTGCGACACTGGCGACATACCTGAATGCCTTGATGGGCAAAGGCGTCCACGTCGTTACCGTGAACGAATACTTGGCTGAGCGTGACTCGACCATCATGGGTAGGCTGTATAACTTCCTCGGACTGACAGTCGGTTTGAATAAGAATGGACTGAGCCCTGAAGAAAAACGCGAAGCATACGCGTGTGACATTACGTATGGTACGAACAATGAGTTTGGTTTCGATTATCTGCGTGACAATATGGTTCTGTACAAGGAACAAATGGTGCAACGTCCGCTCTTCTTCGCTATCATCGACGAGGTTGACAGCATTTTGATTGACGAAGCACGTACGCCGTTGATCATCTCCGGTTCTGCTAACAAATCGACAGAGCTGTACTACATCTGCTCGCATTTTGTGAAACGCCTGGAAGAAGAAAAAGATTTCACAATCGATGAGAAGCTGAAAATCGTCAACCTCACAGATGAAGGTGTAACCAAAGTCGAACAGGCATTCAACATCGACAACCTGTACGATACGGCACATATCACGTTGAACCACCACATTACGGCGGCGTTGAAAGCACAAGTGCTATTCAAGCGCGATGTCGATTATGTGGTGCAGGAAGGCGAAGTTGTGATCGTTGACGAGTTCACCGGCCGTCTGATGGTTGGACGTCGTTACAGCGATGGCTTGCATCAAGCGATTGAAGCCAAAGAAGGTCTGCGTGTCCAAAGCGAGAGCATGACACTGGCGACCATTACCTTGCAAAACTACTTCCGTATGTACGCGAAGCTGGCGGGTATGACAGGTACAGCGAAGACGGAAGAAGAAGAGTTCAAAAAGATTTACGGTCTCGATGTTGTGGTTATTCCAACGAATAAGCCAGTACAGCGTGTCGATTCACCTGACCTTGTTTTCAAAACAGAGGCAGCCAAATATCGTGCGGTTGTAAACGACATTGTCGAGCGTCACAAAAAGGGCCAACCGATCTTGGTAGGTACCATCTCCATCGAAAACTCGGAGCGCTTGTCCCAAATGCTGAAGCAAAAAGGCGTACCTCATAACGTATTGAACGCGAAGCAGCATGAGCGCGAGGCGGAAATCGTTGCACGTGCAGGTGTGTACGGAGCGGTTACCATTGCGACAAACATGGCGGGTCGTGGTACGGACATTCAGCTTGGCGAAGGTGTTGCCGATGTAGGCGGTCTTCATATTATCGGTACAGAACGCCACGAGAGCCGTCGGATTGACAATCAGCTGCGCGGTCGTGCCGGTCGTCAGGGGGACCCGGGTTCATCCCAGTTCTTCCTCTCGATGCAAGATGAGCTGATGCGTCGTTTCGGTGCGGACAATATCATGAATATGATGGATCGCCTGGGTATGGAAGAGGATATGCCGATCGAGAGCCGCTTGGTTACTCGTGCGGTAGAATCCGCGCAGAAGCGTGTAGAGGGATCCAACTTCGATGCACGTAAAGGCGTTCTCCAGTACGACGACGTGATGAATCAGCAGCGTCTGGTTGTCTACAAACAGCGTAAAGACATCCTGGAACAGGAAAATCTCAGCGATGTTGCTTTGAATATGATCTACACTGTGATGGAGCGTGCAGTGTCTCTGCATTGTCCTAAAGAAGAGGTACCAGAGGATTGGGATCTGCAAGCATTGGCCGATGCTGCCAATAATGGGTTCCTCCATGAAGAAACGATTACGGCTAAAATGCTGAAAGGCATGGAAGCAGAAGAAATTCTCGAGCTGTTGAAAGCAGAAGTCGATAAGCAGTACAAACAGCGTGAAGAAGAAATCGGTGAATCGATTCGCGAGTTTGAAAAAGTCGTCATTCTGCGTGCAGTCGACAGCAAGTGGATGGATCACATCGATGCAATGGATCAGTTGCGTCAAGGGATTCACCTGCGCGCCTACGCACAAAACGACCCGCTTCGTGAGTACCAGTTCGAAGGATACGAAATGTATCAAGGTATGCTGGCTGCAGTTCAGGAAGAAGTCGCTATGTATATCATGAAGGCCGAAGTCAGCCAAAACCTGGAGCGTCAGGATGTTATTCGCGGTCAAGGAATCGACCCTGATAACTTGCAAACTTCCGGACCATCTGATCGTCCAGATCCGGAGACCTCCGGTGATGCTGATCCGAAAAACCGTGCACAGCGTCGCGCTCAGGAGCAGGGACGCAAACGTCAAAATAAGAAACAGTAAGCAAGGACAGAACATTCTTCTCGTATCGGCAAATTCGGTACGAGGGGGATGTTTTTTTCTTGCCCATTCCTAATGCCTTGACAGTATTCGTCCTCATCTATTCTTCCTCGTCTGATATTAACGATCAATTTGTCTAACACTGGTAAATGTGATCGAACGATTCAAGTGGTAATTATCTGAAAAATAAATAGAATCGTAAGTACAACACTTTTACCAAAAATTCACGAAGACGGGGGAATGAACAAATGAGAACGTCAGTGAACGTGATGGGGATACAAACGAAGAATATAATGGAGCGCATTTCCGTTACTTTAAAAGCAGTCCTAAAGACAGGAAAAGAAAATAAAAAAGTACAGCTGATTGAAAAGGAGGAGGGAATAGAATTACCGAGAGTCATCTCAGCGCAAGACCCGGTCTTTGAGGACAAGCGACTGATAGAGGAAATTCCGGAGCCGAATTGGAACGAGGCCTTGATTGCACCGCCGAATGGAATGGTGGATCGAACGCGTGAAAGTCCGCTAGCCAAAAAATATCGAAAAACACACAACTGGAAGCGACAAGCCTTCATCAAGCAAGCCTACCAGCTGAAAGCAAGCGAAGCTCGGCGTACCCATCTCTATCTGGTTACCGCACCACAGGCGGAAAATAAACAACCACATGAAATCCGAGACCTGAGATCCTCGCCATCACCACCGGTGGCAACGTGACAAAGTGTAGCGGCGAAGTCCCTTTTCTAAACGTGACAAGCTGCCGTATTTGCGCATCTGGCAAATTACGTTACAATAAAACATAGCTTACGTAAAGAGAAGGTGATTCGCAACATGGCATTAATCGATATTGCGGACATCAAACAAGAGATGTCTAGCATGGCTAAGCGTTTAGCGGATATTAGGGGGTCTCTTTGACCTCCCAGTAAAACAGGAACGAATCGGTGAACTGGAAGAGCGCATGCTGGCACCCGATTTTTGGGATGACAATGATGCAGCGCAGAAGACAATCAGTGAACTGAATGTAATCAAAAGCCTCGTAGAGACGATGGCTAAGCTGGATTCTCAGTACGAGGATCTCCAGGTAATGCTGGAGCTCGTCATCGAAGAAGGGGATACGTCCCTCATTCAAGATCTGTATGACAGTACGCAGGAGCTACGGAAGTCATTTGAGAGCTTTGAGCTGGAATTGCTTTTGAGTGATGAATACGACAAAAACAACGCCATTCTGGAGCTACATCCGGGAGCGGGTGGTACAGAGTCCCAGGATTGGGCGTCCATGCTGCTACGTATGTATACACGTTGGGGGGATGCCAAGGGCTTCAAGGTTGAAACATTGGACTATTTGCCTGGCGATGAAGCCGGTGTAAAAAGTGTCACTCTCCTCATTAAGGGCTACAATGCGTATGGCTACCTCAAATCAGAAAAAGGGGTTCATCGTCTTGTGCGGATATCTCCGTTTGATGCCTCTGGACGTCGTCACACATCGTTTGTGTCTTGCAACGTCCTACCGGAGATCGAAGACGATAATGTGGTAGACATACGTACAGAAGACCTGAAAGTCGATACGTATCGTTCCAGTGGTGCTGGTGGTCAGCATATCAACACGACTGACTCAGCTGTACGGATTACTCACTTGCCTTCTGGAATTGTGGTGACGTGTCAAACAGAACGCTCCCAGATTAAAAACCGGGAGCGTGCGATGAAGATGCTGACGGCACGATTGTTTGAGAAAAAACGGGAAGAACAAGAGAAAACGTTGGCCGCGATTCAAGGTGAACAAAAAGATATTGCATGGGGCAGCCAAATTCGTTCCTATGTCTTCCACCCATACAGTCTGGTAAAAGACCACCGGACGAATATGGAGGTAGGAAACGTTCAAGCAGTCATGGATGGTGATATTGATTCGTTTATCGATGCCTATCTGCGCGCGCAGATTAATCGTTAAACGAAACAGAAGGCTTCAAGGCTTTTGGTATGGAAATCGATACGGTGGTTCCTTTGCCGACATCGCTGGCGATGTTGATTGTACCGCCGTGATCGCGAATAATTTTTGTGCTTACCATTAACCCCAGGCCAGTTCCTGTTTCTTTTGTACTATAAAAAAGCTCTCCTAATCGAGGAAGTAGCTCGGCAGGGATACCTTGTCCTTGATCGCTGATTCGGATGATAACATCGGAAGATCGCTCTACAACCTTGATTGTGAGATTTCCACCTAACGGCATGGCTTCCATGCCGTTTTTTATGATGTTTATGAAGACTTGCTTGATTTGATATTCCTCACACAATATGAGGGACGTGACTTGCGGAAAATCAGTAAGAATGGATACGTTTTTTAGAAGTGCTTGTGGTTCCAAAAGCTTAATGACAGACGAAAGCAATGGCAAAAGTCCGTTGGGAGCAAATCGCAACGCTTGCGGCTTGGCCATAATCAAAAGCTCACTGGTAATCGAAGTGATCCGGTCGATTTCGGATCGCATAATTTGCAAGTATTGCTGATTGGCGAACTCGTCCCCTTCCATGAGTTGAATAAACCCTTTCAAGGCCGTAAGTGGATTGCGAATTTCATGGGCGATTCCCGCGGCAAGCTCTCCTAGAACTGACAGCTTGTCAGAGTAACGAAGCAATTCTTCTGATTGCCGACGTTCTGTAATATCACGTGCCACAAAAACCGTGCTGAGAATATTACCGCTCGAACAAATGTCAGGTGTTCCTTTCACATCGAACAGCAACATTCTACCGTCTGGGTGCAGGTAATGGTACTCGGCGTCAAGTGTGATCTTCTGCTTCATCATTTGAGCAAAATCGCTTTTTGCGTTGGTTACTTGCTCAGGATGAATCAAGATCGAAAAATGCTGGTTGATCACTTGATCAATCGTGAGACCACTAACCGCTTGAACAGAAGGGGAAGCGTAGGTAATAATTCCATCCACATTTACAATGAAAATCAAATCCATAATGTTTTCGGATATTAACCGAAAGTTCTCTTGCATCTGGTGAAGAGCCTCTTCCATTTTCTTTTGCTGCGTGATGTTTTTGGCAATGGAATAGCGACTGATTATTTCGCCATTTTGAAAAATAGGAAAGCTGGAAGCGATAATATCCACAACCTGCCCGTTTTTATGGAGCAACTGATAATGCTTATTTTTTCTGATTCCTGCAGAGAGGATTTGTTGTTTCTTACTGTCGAGACCTTCTGTAGAAGCAAGAATTTCCCAAATTTGCATGTGCAGCAATTCTTGAGAGGTGTATCCTACCAATGCTTCACCAGCAGCGTTTACTCCTGTGAATCTGCCCTGCATGTCGAACATGAAAACAGCGTCAGGATTGTTGTGGAAGAGAGATGTATATAACTGTATCTGCGTGCCCATACCTATCCGCCTCTCTGTTGCTACTTGCTACCTTTGAATCGTTCGCTGTAGAAAGGAAAAATCCTACCAGACAAAAGTCCGTATTCATAATTATGTTATACTTCATGAAAGACCAAGGTCATGAAAAAGGAGAGAAACCGTCCATGTTGTATGCCGCATTTTTGCCAATCGTGAATCAAGAGCTGAATGCTCAAGTAAGACCTGCGCATCTTACGTATATCAATGATTTGTACAAGCAGGGAAAAGTGTTCATGGCAGGACCCTTCACAGATAAGCTTGGCGGATTGGTTATTTATAAAGCGGATTCTCTGGAAGAGGCTCGCAAATTGGCTGAGGCTGATCCAGTTGTCGTGGAAGGCGCACGGACGTTGGAGTTACGTGAATGGAGCCCGTTAGAGTTTCCTTTGTCCTAAATGGCTGTAGCAAGAATGAGAAGTGGTAGTCGGAGGCATACTTAGCGAAGAAATCCGAAAAAAGGAGGGAACAGCCTTGAAACGTATTCCACTCGTTTTGACAGCGGCTGTACTCGCATTCTCGCTAAGTGCCTGTGGTACCAGCAAGCAAACACAGCCGCCAGCACAACAACCAGCAACAGAAACGCCGGCAGCTGAAAAACCAGCGACAGAAACACCTTCGACGACGCCATCCGGCAGCTATGATGCAGCAACTGCAGAAACCATGTTCAAAAATACCTGTGCAGGCTGCCACGGACAGACGTTGGAAGGGGCAGTTGGACCGAACTTGCAAAAGATCGGTAGTCAGTTGAACAAGGAGCAGATCCTGGGCATTTTGGAAAAAGGAAAAGGATCAATGCCTCCGGGTCTCGTCAAAGGAAAAGATGCAGAAAACATCGCTGCATGGTTAGCGGACAAAAAGTAAACAGGGCAACAAACCAGCGCTCGAGCAATCGGGCGCTTTTTTCTTTGGACGTAAAAAAGTTTTTCTGTTGTATTCTAAATGGATTTTTATTATTATTCATGTATAAAAATACGGAATTGAATAAAGGGGAGAGAGCATGGTTCGAGTCGGGATTGTTGGAGCAACGGGGTATGGTGGCGCGGAATTGATCCGTCTTTTGGCTGGGCATCCGCATGTTGAGATTGCAAACTTATATTCAAGTTCATCAGAAGGAGAAAGCTTGGAAAAATCGTTTCCACATGTAGTTGGGCTCGGGTTGCCCACATTGTCACCGATTGATGCAGACAGCATGAGTGGTGTGAACGATTTGATCTTCCTCGCTACGCCTGCGGGAGTAAGTAGCGGGCTGTCTCCGAAGCTGGTCGAAAAAGGCGTAAAGGTCATCGATTTATCCGGGGATTTTCGTCTGGAAAACGGTGCGGTCTACAAAACGTGGTACAAACATGAGCCGGCCCCTTCCCAATGGGTAGAAACAGCCGTTTACGGTTTAACCGAGTGGAATCAAGAGCAAGTGGCGGGTGCCAGTCTCATAGCAAATCCTGGCTGCTATCCCACTGCTACGCTCCTCGCCCTGCTTCCGCTGGTGAAGACAGGCTGGGTGCAGCCTAACAGTTGGATCGTCGATGCCAAATCAGGTGTGTCCGGTGCTGGACGTGGAGTATCGCTCGGTGTTCATTACAGCGAGATTAATGAAAGCATTCATGCATATAAAGTTGCGAATCATCAGCATACACCAGAGATTGAACAGGAGCTGCAAAAACAAAGCGGGGAAGAGACGCTTGTTCAATTTACGCCGCATCTGGTACCGATGACCCGAGGGATTTTAGTCACGGCTTACGGACAACTAACGACTGATGTCACACAAGCACAAATCCAGGAGCTATACGAAGCTACTTATGCGGATAAGCCTTTTGTGCGTGTACGTCCTGCAGGCAGTCATCCACATACGAAAGAAGTTTATGGTTCCAATTACTGCGATATCGCTATTCATGTTGATCAGCGCACGAAGCGTGTTATCTTGCTGTCGGTAATCGATAACATGATGAAGGGCGCAGCTGGTCAAGCTGTGCAAAACATGAATGCCATGTTTGATTTGCCTGAGAAAACGGGCTTGCCGCTCGTACCCGTATACCCGTAGAGGAGGAGAGCAGATGCAAGGGATTGTCGTGATCAAATGTGGCGGAAGCACCATGGATCAGCTACCTGACTCCTTCTTTCAGGCGATTGCCGGACTGCAGGCGCAAGGGCAAGAGCTCGTCATCGTCCATGGGGGCGGCCCTGCCATTAACAGTATGCTTGATCGAGTTCAGATCACTCCTCAATTTGTCGATGGGCTTCGTGTTACGTGCGAGGACACGCTGCGTGTTGTAGAGATGGTCTTGTGCGGTAACATCAATAAGGTGCTGGTAAAAAGGCTAACGCAGGCAGGAGCCAAGGCATGGGGAGTTAGTGGCATCGATGGTCAGACTCTTTTGGCAACAAAAACGCCAAAGCCACTCGGATGGGTAGGAGAAATCAAGAAGGCTGATACGACCATTCCGAAAGCGATTCTTGGGCAGGGCTATGTCCCGGTGATTGCTCCCCTTTCCGTTAGTGAAGAAGGCACAGAGACATTTAATGTCAATGCTGATGTAGCCGCAGGAGCGATTGCAGCAGCACTTAGCGCCGAAAAACTGATCATGGTGACTGACGTTCCGGGCATCATGCAGCCTCAGCCAGACGGAACCAAGGCAGTAGTGCCAGCCACAAGTGCAGAAGAGATTCAGGAAATGATTCGGGCAGAGATTATTACTGGAGGAATGATTCCGAAGGTTCAGGCAGCTCTCGACGCTCTTGGACAGGGTGTGGAGCAGGTTGTCATCTGCCGGGGAACCGCTGAAGATCTGCTCGGTGTTTGTGCGGGGCAGGCAGTTGGGACAACCGTTCGTATGAATGTTAATTACGCTTAGGTGAGGAGGGAAATGAATATGCATACAACAACAACGCCTGTGCATCTCATGAATAACTATGCGAGATGGCCAATTAGTTTGGTAAAAGGACAAGGAAACCAGGTGTGGGATGATCAAGGCAAGCAATATCTCGATTTTACCTCAGGAATTGCCGTGACCTCGTTAGGGCATGTCCCGCCAAAAGTAACGGCAAAGCTGCACGAACAGCTCGATACGTTGTGGCATTGCTCGAATCTGGTGCATGTTCCTCAGCAAGAGATTTTGGCGGAAAGACTGAGCCGTCTGTCTGGACTGGATCAAGCTTTTTTCTGCAACAGTGGGGCGGAGGCGAATGAAGGGTTGATCAAGCTCGCCCGCCGCTATGCACAAAAAGTAAAAGGGACTGACCGTTACGAAATCATCAGCTTTGAACAGTCTTTTCATGGACGGACATTGGCTACCTTGACGGCTACTGGACAGGAAAAGGTGAAGGACGGATTCGCACCATTGCCGCAAGGATTTGTCACCGTTCCTTACAACGACCTTGATGCAGTCAAGTCAGCAATTACAGACAAGACATGCGCGATCATGCTGGAGCTGGTTCAGGGAGAAGGCGGCGTACATCCGGCAGAAGAGGCGTGGGTGAAGGTGCTGCGTGAATTGTGCGATGCGCACGGATTACTCCTGTTAATCGATGAGATACAGACTGGGGTTGGTCGCACGGGTACATGGTTTGCCTTCCAGCAATATGACGTGAAGCCAGATGCGATTTCATTGGCAAAAGGCTTGGGAAGTGGGTTCCCGATTGGTGCGGTCGTCGCGACTAAGGAAGTAGCAGAAGCGTTTGCTCCAGGTACGCATGGTACTACTTTTGGCGGGAATCCATTGGCAGCAACAGCTGGAATCGCGACGCTTGCGACGATGGAAGAGGAGCAGATTTTGGAGCGGGTAGCCCATATCCATGACGTATTGATCAAAGAGCTGGAGAAGCTCAAGGCAGAGCACCCAGACAAAGTGGTTACGGTTCGGGGAAAAGGATTGCTTCTTGGTGTGGAGCTAACGATTCCTGCTGGTGAGCTGGTTGCGTATGCACGGGAAAAAGGAGTCATTCTGCTGATGGCTGGCCCACAAGTAGTGAGACTCTTGCCTTCGTTTGTAACGACCGATGATGAAGTAAAGCAGGCCATTGCTGTATTAAGCGAGGCGCTATCTCAGGTTTAGATGAAAAAGCAAAGAATGCAACGAGTGAAAGTGGTCAAAAAACTCGTTGCATTTTTATAATCTCAAATGTATATTAATACAAAAGGTTGCATAAATTTTCGATAAGAGCAATCAGGCCGGTGCCCATTGGAGAGGAGTGGCTTTATAGATGGATAGAGAGAATCAATCGTTAGGAACAGGATATTTAACGCTGGAGAGCGGCGAGGTTTTTACAGGGAAGCTGTATGGCGCCCCAATTAACGGATTCGGAGAAGTGGTTTTTCATACAGGAATGACGGGATATCAAGAGGTGATGACAGATCCTTCTTTTGCAGGGCAAATCGTTACCTTCACGTATCCCTTGATCGGAAACTACGGGATTAACGAAAAGGATTATGAGGGAGCCAAGCCAGCTTTGACAGGGATGATTGTCAGTGAGCTATGCATGGAGCCAAGCCATTACGAATCAAACATGAGTTTGGCCCAAGCGGCAGAAGCATTTGGATTCCCGATCCTTGCAGGGATTGATACGCGAACGATTACAAAGCGAGTCCGTCAAGACGGTACTGTATTCGGTGTTATTTCCGATCAGCCTATGCAGGTAGAGGAAGTTGTGTCCCTGCGCTACAAGCACGCCAAGAAATCATTAGTTGCCAACGTATCCAGACAACAAGTGGAGCGGTATCCGGGAACAGGGGAGCATGTCGTCTTGATTGACCTCGGCATGAAGCAATCGATTTTGGATGCCCTTCTCCAGCAGGGCTGCCGTGTCACGGTCGTTCCATTTGATACGAGTTTTAACCAAATCAATGCTCTCGCACCAGACGGCTTGTTGTTTTCCAATGGGCCTGGCGATCCGGAGCACTTGCTTGCGTATTGCAGTGAATGGCGCAAAGCCGTGGAGCAGTACCCGACATTGGGCATTTGTTTGGGGCATCAAGTATTGGCATTGATGTACGGCGGCAAGACAGAAAAGCTCGGATACGGTCACCGCGGCAGCAATCATCCGGTCAAGGATCTGATGACTGGCAAAGTATATATGAGTTCACAAAATCACGGGTACGTGGTCAAGGAAGAGTCTCTGGATAAACGACAGTTAACGGTTTCCTATCGCAATGTCAATGACGGTTCAGTCGAAGGATTGCGTCACGTCAGTCTGCCTGTTTTCAGTGTGCAGTTCCATCCGGAAGCACATCCGGGCCCTAGTGATACATCCCACATTTTCCACCAATTCTTGCAGTCGATGCGTGTAGTAGGAGCGAAGAGATATGCCTAAATTGCCACACATTCATAAAGTATTGGTCATCGGTTCTGGTCCGATCGTCATCGGGCAGGCAGCGGAGTTTGATTATGCAGGTGCACAGGCTTGCCTTTCCCTAAAAGAAGCTGGCGTGCAGGTCGTGCTGGTGAACAACAATCCGGCAACGATCATGACAGATGAACAAGTAGCGGACAAAGTATATCTGGAGCCGCTCACGGTGGAATCCGTGACAGCTATTATCGCAAAAGAGCGTCCCGATGGCCTCTTGCCTACGTTAGGCGGCCAAACGGGACTTAATCTTGCTGTTTCGCTGGCAGAAGCGGGCGTGCTGGAAAAGTACAGTGTGCAGCTTTTGGGTACGCCGTTGGCTGCCATTCAAAACGGGGAAGACCGTGAGCTGTTCAAGCAATTGATGCAACAAATCGGAGAGCCTGTTCCAGAGAGCGATACAGTTGAATCTGTAGAAGCAGCAATCGAGTTTGCGAACGTGATAGGCTATCCCGTTATCGTGCGTCCTGCTTATACACTCGGAGGAGCAGGTGGCGGGATCGCAGGGGATGAAGCGTCCTTGCGAAAGGTTGCAGCAGGTGGCATTGCGGCTAGCCCAATTGGTCAGGTACTGATTGAGCGCAGTGTAAAAGGCTGGAAAGAGATTGAATACGAGGTCATGCGGGACGCAAATGATACCTGCATTATCGTGTGCAATATGGAAAATTTGGACCCAGTAGGTATTCATACGGGAGACAGTATTGTCGTCGCGCCTTCTCAGACGCTGACAGATCGCCAGTACCAAATGCTGCGCAGCGTATCAACGAAAGTGATTCGTTCGCTTGGGGTAGTAGGCGGTTGCAATATTCAATTTGCGCTTGATCCGAATTCCGATCGGTATGTGTTGATCGAAGTAAATCCTCGTGTCAGTCGTTCAAGTGCGTTGGCGTCCAAAGCAACAGGCTATCCAATCGCGCGGATCGCCGCCAAGCTCGCATTGGGCTACGGACTGGATGAAGTACTCAATCCAATCACGGGCTATACGTACGCTAGCTTTGAACCAGCGTTGGACTACATCGTTGTCAAAATCCCACGCTTCCCGTTTGACAAATTCCCACTGGCAGACCGCAAGCTGGGGACGCAAATGAAAGCGACTGGCGAGGTCATGTCGATCGCCCGCAATCTGGAAGCAGGACTTTTGAAGGCAGTTCGTTCCCTGGAACAGGGCTGCACACATTTGACTCGACCAGAGCTGGCATCCTGGACACGTGAGGAGCTTGCACATTCCTTGCAGGAAGCGACTGATATCAGACTGTTTGTTTTTGCCGAGGCGATCCGCAAAGGCTTTACAGAAAGTGAGCTGCACAGTCTGACTGGTGTCGATCCGTTTTTCTTGCGGAGCTTGCGTAAAATCGTGGACTTGGAAGTAGAGCTGTCTTGCCACGATAGGAAAACACTGACCCCAGAGCTGTTGTTGGAAGCAAAGCGTCGCGGGTTTGCCGATGAAACCATCGCTTCACTAGTGGGTACTACACCTATCGAAATTAAATCACTTCGTCAAGCATCGGGCATTACGCCTACTTATAAAATCGTGGACACGTGTGCAGCAGAATTTGATGCTCAAACCCCTTACTACTATTCGGATTGGCAAGGAATAGATGAGGTCGAGTCACTGTCTGGCCGCAAAGTACTGGTACTCGGCTCAGGTCCCATTCGCATCGGTCAGGGTATCGAGTTTGACTACTGCTCTGTGCATGCAGCCAAAGCACTTCAGGCAAGTGGTATTGCGGCTGTCGTTGTGAACAACAACCCAGAGACGGTCAGCACTGACTATGAAACAGCCGACCATCTTTATTTTGAACCGCTTCACGTAGAAGACGTGCTGCATATCGCAGAACGCGAACAGGTAGAGGGCGTCATGGTTCAGTTTGGGGGTCAAACTGCGATCAATCTGGCAGCCAAGCTGGAGCATGCGGGTCTGAAAGTAATGGGTACGTCACTTACAGCCATCGAACGTGCGGAGGATCGCGAGCTATTCTACGCCATGCTGCGCAAGCTGGACATTCCGCATATTCCCGGTAAAGGAGTATCGTCCTTGGAGGATGCGACCGCGATAGCGGAGGAAATCGGCTTCCCTGTTTTGATGCGGCCTTCGTACGTCATCGGCGGGCAAGGTATGGTAGTAGTCCACACTATCGAGGAACTGCAAGTTACCATTCACGACTGGTTGAACCATCCGGACATGAGCATGTTTTTCCCACTCCTCGTGGATAAATACGTTCCAGGCAAGGAAGCAGAAGTAGATGCGGTATGCGATGGAAAATCTGTCATTATCCCAGGGATTTTCCAGCATGTGGAGAGAGCGGGCATCCACTCTGGCGACAGTGTAGCCTTGTTCCCAGCTCCTCAGCTGACGGATGACATTAAGCACAAAATCGCGAGCTATACAGAAGCAATCGCGAGGGAAATGGAAGCGGTCGGGTTAATCAATATCCAGTTCGTCATTGATGGGGAAACGGTTTATGTACTGGAGGTAAATCCACGTGCTTCACGGACCGTACCGATTACGAGCAAAGTGACTGGCATCCCGATGGTTCAATTAGCGGTTCGCGCACAATTGGGTGAAAAGCTGTCGGAGATGGGCTACGGTACAGGGCTTTTGCCAGAGATTCCGTTTGCAGTCGTCAAGGCGCCCGTTTTCTCCACGATCAAGCTGAACGGCGTAGACCCGGTACTAGGTCCAGAGATGAAATCGACGGGCGAAGTTCTCGGCTTGGGGCATTCTTTCGAAGAGGCAGCAGGCAAAGCCTTTGCTTTCAAGGACAATTTGTACGGCGACTGGCAAAAAGGTCAGTTGGTCATGATTTCTCTGGCAGATGGAGATAAGCAGGACGGCATAAGAGAGTCGATTGGACAAATGCAAGCAGACGGTGCCAATTTGGCGGCGACTCCGGGAACGGCCGAGTGGTTGAAAGCCGAAGGAATTGTCGTGAAGCATGTCGTGGCAGATGAAGCGGCGTGGATCGAGCTATTGCAAAAGGAAGAAGCAGCCTTTGCACTCGTTACTGCGACGAAAGGCAATCGTCAGGGCCGGACAGGATTTGCTCTGCGAAGCCGTATGGTACAGCAAGGTGTGCCGTTGTTCTCCGCTGTCGATACGTTCGAGTTATACGTGAAGTCTATTATGAAGAAAAGAGGTGGCTCGCATGCAGCCAGTGAAGATATTGGAACACTTTCAAAACTTGCCGTTACAAAAGCATAAAGGAAAAGATTTCTTACGCGTCGATGAATTCAACGGGGAGGAATTGATGGAGCTGCTCCATCTGTCTGCTCACGTCAAGCAATTGCAAAAGCTGGGACAGCCATTCCAGCCTTTGCAAGGCAAGACGTTGGGGATGATCTTTGACAAGGCTTCGACCCGCACGCGCGTCTCCTTTGAAGTAGGGATGCATCAGTTGGGTGGCCTAGGGATGTTTATGAGTGGAAAAGAGCTACAGCTCGGACGCGGGGAGCCAATCAGCGACACAGCGAAAGTTCTCTCTCGGTACGTGGATGCCATCATGATTCGCACCTTTTCCCACTCTTATGTAGAAGAGCTTGCCGAGCACGCGTCGATCCCTATTATCAATGGCTTGACCGATCTGTACCATCCGTGTCAGGCGTTGGCTGATCTGCTTACGATCTGGGAGCATAAAGGCAAGCTGAAAGGAGTCAAGCTCGCCTATGTAGGAGACGGCAACAACGTGGCGAATTCACTGGTGCTGGGCGCAGCTTTGCTAGGTCTGGATGTGCGAGTGGCGACTCCGGCAGGCTACGAAATGGATGCAGCAATTGTCGCAAAGGCTACAGAATACGCGAAACAAAGTGGTGGAAACATGATGGTGACCACCGATCCTACAGAGGCTGTCATGGGGGCAGATGCTGTATACACGGACGTTTGGACTAGTATGGGTTTTGAAGAAGAAAATGAGGTGCGATTGAAAGCATTTGCCGACTATCAAGTGAACGAAAAATTGGTAGCAGCGGCAGACCGTAATTATCTCTTCTTGCACTGCTTGCCAGCACATCGTGGAGAAGAAGTGACAACCGGAGTCATCGACGGATCGCGCTCTGTCATTTTCGATCAGGCTGAAAATAGATTGCACGCACAAAAGGCGATATTGGCGGCGCTGGTGTGAACATAGTTCTAGTTAAATAGAACTAGCTGTAATTAAATCGAATAGACTATGAATCTAGGATTGCCGAATTTTGTCACTTATGTGTAAAATAAAGGTAGGAAAGAAGCAAAGAAGTACGGACTGTATCTGGTCGCTTGGTCCGTATGGAGCCAGTAGCGAATCCAACCTTTTCCGTAATGGAAAAGGAAAGAGGAGCAGGGGCTGTACTTGGTCGCTTGGCCTCTGCATCACGGACAGTAGCGAAGCCAGCTTTCTCCACTATGCCTGAAGGGGGGAAAAGAAAATGAAAAAATGGTTCGCGGCAATTATGATGGTGGTTGCAATCGTAGCAGCTACTTCTGCAAACTTCCATATTGGATAATAAGCGTATTGGAGAAACAAACACCGCTTGGCTGAGTGGTGTTTTTTCTTCAAGCTTGGAGGAAACAACATGCTATTGGATGTAATTGCCCTATCTTTTCTCGTAGCATTGCTGCGAGGGGGAAGAATCAAGGAATTTCCTAAATTCAATCAAATAAAACTTCTTATCGTTACCATATTGCTGCAGGCTTGTGCAGTCATCTTCCCTACGATCGGTGGCCTTTTCATATCGATCGCGTATGTGTTTATTTTGGCTTTCCTCGTTTTTAATCGAGAATTTGAAGATATGCGGATATTTTTAATCGGCTGGTTTCTGAATGCGATTGCAATTTGGTCTAACAATGGAAAAATGCCAATCGATTTAGTCCAAGCAGCAAAGCTTCCTTATGATTTAGAACCAGTTGTAAACGGAACGAATTTCAAGCATAGTGTATTGACGGAAAGTTCAAATTTTCCATTTTTGACGGATGTCATCTACATGCCATCTATCATTCCTCGGATTATTAGCATCGGCGATATTTTTATTATGTTAGGCGCCTTTTTACTTGTTCAGCGATTGATGAATAAACCTATTTCATTACTACAACTTCGCGAAGGTAAAAGTTATGCGACAAAAAACTGATTATGCGGTTTGGATAAAGGGGATTGTTGTACAGGTTGGATTTGTCATTGCAGCAATCTATATTTTTTACACATCTTCATCTGAATGGGCTGTTCGTGAACATTGGGCGGTATTATCTACCTATACCCTCCTGACCATTTTCTCCTGTTTTGCTCCCGTGCGTATATCGAATACGATTTTAACAGTGAACAATGCTGTAATCTTTTCGGGTATCTTGTTGTACGGAGTGTGGGTCGGAGTATGGGCTGCTGTTATTGAATCTTTAATCATTGCTTTCCTGGTAAGGTTTAATCCGCTAAAAGCTATCATTAATATCGGGCAATTGTTAATGACTATATGGACAGTAGCTTTTTTGAAGGATTGGATCGAGGGCTTCGGAACCGTTTCTCCCATTATTAGCGATTTGTTTTTAGCTGTTGTGTATTGGTTTGTGAACCTGATTTTATGTGGATTGGGTATCTCCTATTTTCATCAAATGACTTGGGCGCGAACCGTAAAGATGATGGCAAAAGGTTTTACCTCGACTTACTTGCTGCTTTTAATTCTAGCAGGAGTAGGTTCACGGTTAGTAGAGTCATATGGCCCGCTAACACTAATTCCTATGATGATTGCGTTTATTACGATCAGCTACGTATTTCATCATTACTATGACAACCTTCAAAGACTTCAGCAAAAAGTAGAAGAGGTCAAATCATTCAATCACAACTTCTTAACGACGATGGCTGCTTCCATTGACGCACGAGATCGATACACAAGTGGACATTCTCAGCGTGTAGCTTACTGGGGAAGAGAAATTGCGAGAGATATTGGTTTGTCCGAAAGAAAAGTGGAGGATGTTTATATCGGGGGAATCCTGCACGACATTGGAAAAATCGGCATCGAAGACGAAATTCTCAATAAAAAAGGAAAGCTGACCCCGGAAGAGTACGACAAGATCAAGCAGCACACGGTCATTGGCTACGAAATTATTTTGCAAGCAGGGATGTTCAATGAATTGCTTCCTGCGATCCGCTCCCATCATGAGCGAATAGACGGAAGGGGATACCCGGATGGTTTAGCTGGGGATGAGATTCCGCTGGTGGCGAGAATTTTAGCCATTTCAGACGCTTTCGATGCGATGGTCGCGGACAGGCCATATCGAAAAGGCTTGCCAGTGGAGGAAGCGCTTCAAGAAATCAGACGGGGCTCCGGTACCCAATTTGATCCGATATTGGCGGAGCATTTTATCAGAATCGTTCAGCGACTGCCATACGAAGAGTTGCAGAGCATTATCGGAATGGAGTCCATCCCACAAAAACAGTTACAGGAGGCAATCAGATGAGCTGCCCCTTGTAACTGTTTTTATTCGTTTACGACCATATGCGGACGAGCTCTCTGGTTTCTAAATGGCAGGTAAGCTTGAATACATCTGGATTGCTTAATTTCTCCCAATCGTGAAAGCCAAAGCGGTCATCAATTGATTTCATGAGCAAGGCCAGCAGGCATCCGTGGCTAACGAGCACGATTTCTTTATGCGCATCTACCAAAATCTCAGTGAGCAATGAATCTACCCGGTTTATAGCAGTAAGACTGGATTCGCCCCCTTCGAATTCAAGCGTCAGGTCATTGAACGTATCGCGCAGTCGTTCGAACCAATCTTCACGTGGTACTCCGCTAAGGACGCGCTCGACCAAACGTGTGTCTTTTTCAACCACGATTCCGCGTTCCTGTGCAAGTGGTTGGATGGTAGCAATCGCCCGATGATACGGACTCGAAATGATTCGATCAATGGGAGAACCTGCGAAGAAGGTAGCAAGCTCCCGAGCTTGTACTTCTCCCTTTTCCGTGAGCAGTGCTTCGGGTTCTTGGCCAGTAGCCTGACAATGACGTACCAAATAAATTGTTTTCATAATCCCTCCAACAGATATCTCCTATGGAATTCCTCCTTTCATTCATTCTCTACCTTGGATAAGTTTCCCTTTCAATCCCACAACGTTTATGCATAAACAGATGATGAGTATGCATAAAAACAAGATACTCTTTATACGGAAAATGTATAATTCCTCTGCATCTCCGTTTTTGTCTGCGAATTCACAAGAAATATACAAGAAAAATAGTTGTATTTTTATTAGTTCGTTTGTATAATTACTCGCATAAGAGAAACTTCGAAACGGGGAGAGAGAATGATGGCAAAAGATAAAATTGTGTTGGCCTATTCAGGCGGTTTAGATACATCGGTAGCAATTAAATGGTTGCAAGATACGTATAACTACGATGTCATTGCAGTTGCATTGGATGTAGGGGAAGGGAAAGACCTCGATTTCGTACAGAAAAAAGCATTGCAGGTAGGGGCATTGAAATCCATCGTAGTGGATGCTAAAGATGCATTCGCAGAGGAATTCGTATTGCCAGCTCTGAAGGCAAACGCGATGTACGAAGGGAAATATCCGCTAGTGTCTGCACTGTCGCGTTACTTGATTTCGCGCGTGCTGGTTGAAATCGCGGAAAAAGAAGGCGCGGTAGCTGTCGCACACGGTTGCACAGGAAAAGGAAACGACCAGGTGCGTTTCGATGTTTCCTTTACAGCGCTGAACCCGGATATCAAAATCGTGGCGCCGGTTCGTGAATGGGGCTGGACGCGTGACGAAGAGATTGAATATGCGCAAAAGAACAATATCCCGATCCCAATCGATCTGGACAATCCATACAGCATTGACCAAAACCTATGGGGCAGAAGCTGCGAGTGCGGTGTTCTGGAAGATCCATGGGCAGCTCCTCCAGAAGGTGCATACGATCTGACGAAGTCGATCACGGATGCACCAGACGAGGCAGAAGAAATCGAAATTACTTTCGTGCAAGGGAAGCCAACTGCATTGAACGGCGAAGAGCTCCCACTGGCTGAGCTGATCCTCAAGCTGAATAAAATCGCTGGAAACCACGGCGTAGGCCGTATCGACCATGTGGAAAACCGTTTGGTGGGCATCAAATCTCGCGAAGTTTACGAGACACCGGCTGCGACTACCTTGATTTTGGCTCACCGTGAGCTGGAATTCTTGACGCAACCTCGTGAGGTGGCTCAGTTCAAACCAATTGTCGAGCAAAAACTGGCGCAAGTGATTTATGAGGGTCTCTGGTATTCGCCAATTCGCAATGCTGTCCAGGCGTTCATTGAAGAAACGCAAAAACACGTAACGGGTGTTGTACGCGTGAAGCTGCACAAAGGACATGCGATCGTTGTAGGCCGTACCTCTGCATCGTCTCTCTATAGCCATGAGCTGGCGACTTATAATGCAGGTGACCAATTCGACCACAAAGCAGCACTCGGTTTCATCAAGCTGTGGGGTTTGCCTACAAAGGTATACGCACAGGTAAACGAGGGTGTACTGCACGAGAATAAAAACACTGCCATTAAGATTTTGGATGAAAAGGATGCGATCAAGCAATGAAACTCTGGGGAGGACGCTTCACGAAGCCTACGAATCAACTAGTAGAAGAGTATACCGCTTCTATTTCTTTCGACCAGAAAATGTGGCGACAGGACATCGTCGGAAGCCTGGCTCATGTTGCCATGTTGGGCAAGTGCGGCATCCTGCCGATGGAGGAAGTAAGACAGATCATCGCTGGCTTGAAAAAGGTAAAAGAGAAAATTGAGCGTGGGCAAGCTGAGTTTCTCGTTGCGCACGAAGATGTGCATATGAATATTGAAAAGATG
The DNA here is from genome assembly GCF_949767855.1 of Brevibacillus sp. IT-7CA2. Taxonomy (NCBI): domain Bacteria; kingdom Bacillati; phylum Bacillota; class Bacilli; order Caryophanales; family Paenibacillaceae; genus Brevibacillus; species Brevibacillus sp. IT-7CA2. The sequence goes on along the minus strand of NZ_CATKQT010000054.1, from coordinate 30,177 downwards.
CTGATTGAAGAGATCGGTCCGGTAGGGGGAAAACTCCACACCGGCCGTAGCCGCAATGATCAGGTTGCGTTGGATATGCACCTGTACCTCAGAGAAAAGCTGATGGAGATCATCCAATTGGCGATGTATTTGCAAGAGGCATTGCTTGAGCAAGCGAGCCAGCATCTCGATACCGTCATGCCAGGCTATACACATTTGCAGCGTGCGCAACCAGTATTGTTTGGCTATCACCTGATGGCGTACGTGTCCATGCTGCAACGCGATATCGAGCGGATGACTGAGACGTGGAAGCGTGTGAATGTGCTGCCGCTTGGAGCAGGTGCTCTCGCAGGTACGACTTTCCCGATCGACCGCACATTTGTAGCGGAATTGCTGCAATTTGACGGTATCTATCAAAACAGCATGGATGCGGTGAGTGACCGTGATTTCATCGTCGAATTTTTGGCAGACGCTTCTTTGGTCATGACCCATCTTTCCCGACTATGCGAAGAGCTCGTCATCTGGAGCAGTCAGGAATTCTCCTTTGTGGAACTAGACGATGCATTTTGCACGGGGTCCAGTATCATGCCGCAAAAGAAAAATCCTGATGTAGCAGAGCTGGTTCGCGGAAAAACAGGGCGTGTTTACGGCAATCTGTTTGGATTGTTGACCGTATTGAAAGGTTTGCCGCTGGCGTACAACAAGGACATGCAAGAAGATAAAGAAGGCATGTTCGATACGGTAGCGACCATTCATGGGGCACTAGCGTTGCTCACGCCGATGATTAAGACGATGCATGTCAAAGCAGATCGCATGCGTCAAGCAGTTACCAACGATTTTTCCAATGCGACAGACTTGGCAGATTACTTGGTTCGCAAAGACATGCCGTTCCGTCAGGCGCATGAAGTCGTAGGGAGAACCGTCTTGTACTGCATCGAGCAGCAAAAATATCTTCTCGATTTGACCTTGGAAGAATTCCAGAGCTTCTCAGAGGATATTGGGGCAGATGTGTATGACGCTCTAGCTGTTGAGACAGTTGTCAATGCGCGCAACGTGCTGGGTGGGACCGCTCGTAATCAGGTAGAAGTACAAATTGATTGGTACCGCAAGCAACTGGTAGAAACACATGCTTGGGTGGACAAAAACAGTCAAAAGGTCATGATTGAATCCCTGATCGATGTCGGTTCACCTGCATAAAAACGTACATGCAGGAATAGCAAAACCCCAAAGCTTTGGGGTTTTTTTGCGTTCTATCCTTATCTACCAACTATTTTCGAATCAAAGCCTAATGAGGTTGCGTACGCTAGAGGCAACTCCATGCGGGCTGTCTTTAAAGGATCGACGACCTGACAGATACGCAAATCGCCCGCAGCGGAGAGCAGGAAGGTGGCTTCGGCCTTTTCTACGCCCAGCTCTTCGTATAGAAATTGTACCATGTTAATTACCGCTCGATCCGCTGCCTTGTCCAGCTCTTTTTCTGACGCAATCGTGATCAGGTGCTCTTGGTTGACTGCCATCGGTAACGGCCACTGCTTTCCTTTTATCACATCGAGCTTTACGGTTACTTCCCCTGCAATTTCCACACCACATACAGCTACTTCACCGTCAGCCATTGCAGCATGAAGGTCACCTAGGGCAAATAATGCGCCGGGAACATTTACAGGTAAAAGCAATGTAGTACCTTCACGTATTTGCTTGCAGTCCATGTTGCCGCCGTGATCGCCCGGCGTACCGCACGAAATGGCTTCTTTGGCAGGAGCTGTTCCAATTACGCCAATCATGGGATTGATCGGAACCTGAAGCTTGTCTGACAAGACAGCTTGTCCATCTTGTATCGGAATCATTTTGATCACATTTTCTTGCAGGGCAAATCCCATTACACCCAGTTCTGGTCCAGTAACCATTACGCCTTGATTTTTAATCTCAATTTTCTGAATATGAACAACCAAAATATCGCCTGGTTCTGTTCCTTCTATATAAATAGGGCCGGAAGCAGGGTTGATCCGATTCCAATCAAGCTCTTGAAACACGGTGTCAGCCGATTGGATTTGATCCTCGAAGCAATCGCAGGTTTCAAACGTGACGATACTGCCTGCTTCTACCTTCAAGACCGGCCGATTCTCAGGAGACATGGCATAAATCACGTTCCGCTTATTTACTCTGTACATGGTTGCAGTCCTCCAGTCCATTTCGGAATTTACATATATTTCTTTATCATAGCATGAAATGCCTATGTGTTTAGCGCCGAATCATGCAGGAAATAATTGTACAAAGGGATCGAAGGCCTAAAGAGAGCAGGGAGCAATTATGCAAGAGACCAACAAGATCAGTCCCCGTCAACTATTGATGCTCGTCACCCTTGTTACCATTGGGGACTCCGCTCTCGTCCTGCCTGGCATGACGGCTGCACTCGCTAAACAAGATGCGTGGATATCTGTCCTGGTCGGGCTTGTGGTGGGACTGCTCAATATTGTCTTACTCATAGCTGTGGGGAAGCTTTATCCGAATCAAAGCTTTTTCACCTTCGTTGATCAAACCGTTGGGAGAGTACTAGGAACGATCATTACACTCTCATTTATTAGCTATACTCTGTTTTCGGCAGGGGCGCATGTGATGGAAATTGGCGACTTTGTTGGCACGCATCTATTAGTCTCGACTCCAAGATTCGCGATACAGCTGTTGTTTGTCATTGTGATTATGTTTGGTGTCAGTTTGGGACTGCAAACAGTCGCAGAATCGGCAGAAATCTATTTTGTCTGGTTCTTTTTCTTTTTTGGTTTACTCATGATTACTCTACTACCACAGGCGGAAATATCGAGAATTCAACCTGTATTTGAAAATGGGTGGACGCCTATTTTGCAGGGATCTACGGCGGCAATTACCTTTCCTTATTCAGAGCTGGTCATTTTTATGGCGGTTCTTCCGTTTGTCTCGCCCATCCAAAAACGGATGAGATCTTTTTTTCTGGGGACGTTGCTTGGGGGAATTGTGCTGTTCATCATCATGCTGATGTGCATCCTTGTTTTGGGGGCAGATCAGACTGCGCGGCATTTTTATCCGACCTATGTTCTCATCAAACAGCTGAAGCTCGGGGATTTCATTCAGCGGCTAGAGGCGATTATTGCGGTGATCTGGTTTATCGCGGTGAGCGTCAAAATTACGCTGTATTGTCTGTTTTTTCATTTGGGCATCCGTCACGTCTTTCGAATCGACAACTTCAGGGTTCTAATTTTTCCGTACATCGTTTTGCTCATGGTGATGTCCATGATTTTCTCACCCAATATGGTTGTCTTTGGCGACATCATTGCGAAGTACTGGCCATTCTATGATTTTACCTACAGCATCGGTGTACCGTTGGTGCTGTTATGCGGAAATCTTATTCGGAAAAAATGGTTGAATCAAAACTGACGAGGTCAAAAGAAAGCCGTACTCCTTAACGGAGCATGGCTTTTTGTGTCGTTTTACGGGCGAGAATTGTATGAAATAGAGTAGTGTTGTAAAAATAATACATTTACAATAATTGGATTGTAATAAAAAGGGGAGAATTAAATGAAAAGAAAATTGTTTTTAACAGTTGCTTCCTCTCTATTAGCTGTTACCGCAGTATCTTCAGTTGCATTTGCTGCCTTAGGGTTTAAATCGAGTCAGACTTTTACGGTAGTATCTGCAACATATGATGACAAATATATGAGTGCATTAGGAAGAACAGAAGGGAATTCCGATACAGTTAAGGCAAAGGTCTATGTAGAGATTTATAAAGATGGTAAGTTTCAAGATAGTGCTGTAGATGAAAGAGATGGAGAATGGGCAGAAGCCCAAGTTGATGTAACTTACGGAAAAGGTAAATATACTGCAAAGTCTAACCACAAAATTTGGGACGCAGCAGGAAAAACCAAGACGACCACTACTAAAGGGTAAAACTTTATGAAATAGAGATATGAAAAAGGAAAAATTATTTGGGTGGAATATATTCACTCTTTCTATATGTGTTACTATTGCTGCAGTCGCATCATTAATTTTTCTCCATGTAAATTCTATGAACGCAGAAGATGCTCTGATTACACAAGAAAAAAAGACATATATGAGGGACAAGCGATCCAAAGAAATTAATGATATGCTTGAGCAATCTTGGCAGAATGCGATCAATATTTTCGCGTTGAATAAGGATGATCTTGAAAAATTTGATTGGTTCGATTCCGATCATATAACTATGAATCTGCAGGAACCAGAGAGTACCCACTTTTCCGAAGACTTAACCAATGCGCTAAATAGTGTACGAAAACCAGGTGATCTTGTTCCAGTCGTATTGACCACATCAAATCTATCAGAGGTATATATTCTTTTTCAGAGAGAAGAAGGAAATGGAAATTTTGTTAAGATGAAAATAGTTTCGTATATTGAGAAAGAGAAAATTAAACAGGATCAGTTGAATTCTAGAAACTGGAGGATATCTTCAATAGAAGAAAAATATCCAAGTGGATAGTAATAAACATAGAAAATATAAGAAGCCTTAGTTCGGTCTTATACTGGACTAAGGCTTCTTTATATATTTTTAAAACCGAAATACGAAACTAGATTTACAAACTTAATCGAAGAATCTGTGCCACATCGTCACTCGTCAACGTTTTAAACTGACCGATCGGGCCAAACGGAGTGGCTTTTTCGGCCATGAGTTGCAAGTGCTCATCGGTGATTTCGTAATCAGCCAATCGGGTCGGGGCACCGATACGCGCAAAGAAAGCTTCTGTAGCGGTAATCCCCTCCAAGGCGATCTCATCATCTGTCTTGCCGGAAGGATCAACATTCCATACCTCTGTTGCGAAGCGCACGAAGCGAGCGACGTTTTCACGGTACACATAGCGCATCCATTTCGGGAAGATGATCGCCAGACCGCCACCGTGCGGGATGTCGTAAACAGCACTGACAGCATGCTCAATGGAGTGGGTTGCCCAGTCTGTTGTGACACCAACCGGGAGAGTGCCGTTCAATGCCATTGTTCCGCAGTACAGGATGTTGGCACGAGCAGCGTAGTCTTCCGGATTGGTGAGGACGCGTTCTGCATTTTCGATAACGGTCTTCATGATCGACTCAGCAAAACGTGTTTGCAATGGAATCTCGGTTGTATGCGTGAAATACTGCTCGAATACATGGGACAAAATGTCGCTGATTCCGTAGATTGTTTGGTCGCGAGGTACGCTAAACGTATGCTCAGGGTCCAGAATCGAAAACGCCGGAAACGTCGTGCCAGCTCCATGCTTTTCTTGTGTCTCCCAGTTGGTGACGACACTTCCCCGGTTCATTTCAGAACCAGTAGCAGCAAGTGTCAGTACGGTACCGAGGGGCAGAGCCTTTTGTGCGACCGCTTTACGCGTATAAAAATCCCATACATCTCCCTCGTAAGGCACACCAATCGCGACTGCTTTGGCCGCGTCGATTACACTGCCACCACCAACAGCGAGTATCCAATTAACGCCTTCTTGGCGGCATAGCTCAATTCCTTTGTTCACTGTACTCAAACGTGGATTTGGCTCCACTCCTGCCAACTCATGCACACGGCAGCCCGCAGACTGGAGGAGAGAAATCACTTTGTCGTAGAGACCGGTTTGCTTTATACTGCCACCACCATATACCAAAAGAACAGTGGGACCTAGCTGTCTTGCTTTTTCCTCGAGCTGGGCCAATTGACCCCGTCCAAAAATCAGCTGTGTCGGGTTATGGTAAACAAAATTTTCCACGGTATAACCAGCTCCTTTTACATGATGACTTTCTTGTCACACTCATTGTAGCCAACTGTTTTCCATGAAGCTAGGCGGGAATGTGCAATCTTATTTTCTCCCTAATTCGTGACAGATGTTAACATTCGAAGCTGTTTCGACAAGAAATGAGAGATTTAGTGGATACCATCCTTGAATCGTGGTGGTATAATGGATAAGATGGGAAATCCCGCTGTTTTTCAACAAGGTATGTCAGCGGTTGCTAGTGGGTAGAGGGGTTTTGTCGATTTTACCGTTAACAAAAAATCAGGATCAAGATACATAGAGAAGGATCTGACGAAGTAGGATGTGATTTGCTTGATCGAAATGTTCGATGTGTGGAAAACATACCCGAATGGTACGAATGCTTTGAAAGGTATCAACATTCGAATCGAAAAGGGTGAATTTGTGTACGTAGTTGGCCCCAGTGGAGCGGGTAAATCTACGTTTATCAAATTAATGTACCGTGAAGAGAAGCCGACGAAAGGACAAATCTTTTTGGGTGGCTTCAATGTCAGCAGAATTAAAGAACGTCAAATTCCATTAGTCCGCCGCAGTATCGGTGTCGTGTTCCAGGACTTCAAGCTGCTGCCGACGTTGACCGTTTTCGAAAACGTCGCATTTGCGATGGAAGTAATCGAGAGCAATCCTAAACAAATCAAGCCGCGCGTGATGGATGTTTTGGGACTCGTAAAACTCAAGCATAAAGCCAAAATGCTGCCAAACGAGCTGTCCGGTGGTGAGCAGCAACGTGTTGCCTTGGCGCGAGCACTGGTAAATAGTCCGGGAATTATTATCGCGGACGAACCGACAGGGAACTTGGACCCTGAGACCTCTTGGGAAATCATGAAGCTGTTTGAAGAAATCAATCAGCGTGGAACGACAGTCGTCATGGCTACCCACAATAGGGAAATTGTAAACACCATGAGAAAACGGGTGGTTGCGATCGAAGCAGGCCAAATTGCCCGTGATGAGCAGAGAGGGGAATATGGTTATGAAGATTAGGACGCTGGGGCGCCATGTCCGTGAAGGGGTCAAAAACCTCGGGCGGAACGGCTGGATGTCGTTCGCTTCTATTAGTGCCGTAACCATTACCCTCTTTATCTTGGGCGTTTTCCTCATTCTGGCGATGAACGTCAATTACTTTGCGCAAACCGTCGAAAAACAAGTAGAAATTCGCGTTTTCATGGACTTGCTGGCGACAAAAGAAAACATCACACAGGTTGAGAATAACATCAAGAAACTTCCGCAAGTCGAGTCTGTTTCATTTATACCGAAAGACGAAGGGCTGAAGCAGTTTAAAGAGAGCCTTGGTGAAAAAGCGTATTTGTTTGAAGGATTGGAGGAAAGCAATCCTCTGCCGGATGCGTTTACCGTAAAAACGAAGCAACCGCAAGACACTGCTGCTGTTGCCGCTCAAATTAAAAATCTCCAGTATGTCAAAAGCCTGACCTATGGGGAAGGCACTGTGGATAAGCTGTTTTCCTTGACAGGAGCAGTTCGTAATGTCGGGATTGCTTTTATTATTGGACTTGGCTTTACAGCGATGTTCTTGATTGCCAACACGATTAAGCTGACAATTGTGGCACGTCGCAGAGAGATTGAAATCATGAAGCTGGTTGGGGCCACGAACTGGTTTATCCGTTGGCCATTCTTTGTGGAAGGGCTGTTGATGGGTGTGGCAGGGGCATTGATTCCGACCATTATGTTAACGGTTGGGTATTACTACCTCCTGGATGCCATTCACTCCAGCTTTGAAGCTTCCCAACTGTTTAAACTGTTGCCGCTATTCCCGCTCGTGTATCAAGTGGCGCTGGCTTTGCTTGCGATTGGTGCATTCATCGGGATTTGGGGAAGTTTGGTGTCCGTACGTCGCTTCTTGCGAGTTTAATAATTTGAAGAGCGTGGGAGGAGTAACATGAGAAAGAGAATCCTGCTAGCACTCGTAATCACTGGGCTTGTGGTTGGTACTGTGCTCCCGACAAATGTAAGCTTGGCAGCGCCTAGTAAGGCCTCTTTGGACAAGATTAATCGAGAGCTAAAAGAAATTCAAAAGAAGAAGAAAAGCCAGCAGCAGCAATTGAAGAAGACCGAAGAACAGATTAATGTCGTGCAAAAAGAGAAAAAAGGCTTGGAGACGCAATTGATGCAAATTGATTTGCGGCGCAACGATACACAGAAAAAGCTGGACAAGCTTGAGCAGCAAATGGATGATACCAAGGAAAAAGCAGCAAACGCTCAGGATAAACTGGATGAAGCAAAAGACCGCGTAGCCAAAAGGGATGCCTTGCTCAGAACGCGTGTGACTTCCATGTATGAACGCGGTACGATCTCCTATTTGGATGTACTTCTCGGTTCCTCTGACTTTGGGGACTTTTTGACGCGCATGCAGGCCTTGCAGCTTATTTTGGAGCAGGACACGCGTATTTTAGAGGATAACATTCGCGATAAGGAAACGATCGAGACCAAAAAGAAAGAAATTGATCATCAACTGACTGTGTACGCTGGGATGTTCGATGAGGCTGAGGAGCTCAAAGTCGAATTGGACAAGCAGTACAAGCAAAGTCTAGTGGTGAAGGCTGAACTGGATAAGAAAGAATCTGCACTGGAAGTGGATTTGGAGCAGTATGGACAGGAGCTTTTGGCTAGCACCAAACAAGAAGCAGCCAAATACGCGGAACGAGTACGTGCGATGAGCGCATCCAGTACAGGCTACAAGGGTGGAAAGTTTGCCTTGCCAGTCGCAAGTGGACAATTCCGCTTCACTTCGGGCTTCGGAATGCGGTCAGACCCGTTTACAGGCCGCTCGGCTGGGCATAATGGTTTAGATATGGCAGCACGGAAGGGAACGCCAATTATGGCAGCGGCTGACGGAATCGTTCTCTTTGCAGGATATAACGGCGGCTACGGGAATACAGTAATGATCAAGCATAACGCGGAATATACCACTCTGTACGGTCATATTCGCGAGGGAGGTATCAAGGTTTCTGTTGGGCAAGCCGTATCGAGAGGTCAAAAGATCGCAGAGGTAGGATCAACAGGTCGCTCAACCGGAAATCACGTACACTTTACCGTCTATAAAAATGACGTAGCAGTCAACCCAATGCCGTACTTGAAGTAGACCCTCGTGCGACCAGACAAATATTGTTAACGGAACATGCATACACTAGCAGCATATCTTTTTCCGGTAGCACAAAGGATGGTGACGTAACAGTGAGATGGAAAGGACGTACCGTTATCGCGCTTGTACTCATCTCCATGGTAGCCAGTAGTTTTATTACGATGGCGATCATGAAGACATCGGCTAGCGCCAGTTCAAGTCAAGGTGGAGCTTTAACAGCATCCAGCATGGCGCTATTTTCTGGGAGCGGAGATTATCCGAAAGAGTTCCAGAAGCTGTACGAGGCGTTTTCAGCAATCAAGAAAGATTACATCCAAAATGTCACCAATGAGCAGTTAGTAGAGGGTGCAATTGGCGGAATGGTCGGGTCGCTCGAAGATCCGTACAGTGATTACATGGACCCTCGTTCTGCTGAGGAGTTCACATCAACCCTACACTCGACTTTCCAAGGGATCGGGACAGAGGTAACGATGCAAAATGGTCGGGTAACGGTTGTTTCGCCATTCAAAAACTCCCCAGCAGAGCGTGCAGGGCTGCGACCAAACGACCAAATTTTGAGCGTAAATGATGAATCTCTTGAAGGATTGGACCTGCATCAGGCAGTGACGAAGATTCGCGGTCCAAAAGGAACAAAGGCGGTTCTCAAAGTAGTGAGAGCAGGAGTGCCAGAGCCTCTTACCATCGTGTGTGTTCGTGACGATATTCCGATTGAGACGGTAAACAGTCAGATACTCGAGAAGAACGGTGTCAAAGTAGGCGTGATCAACCTTACCCAATTCTCTACAGAAACAGCTAAGCACTTCAAAGATCAGCTGGCTGCTCTCGAACAGAAGGGGATTGGCGGTTTGGTCATTGACGTTCGAGGCAATCCGGGAGGGTATTTGTTAGCCGTGAAAGAAATCGGAGAAATCCTTGTTCCAAATAAAGGTAAGATCGTGCAAATCGAGTATGGAAATGGCGGACAGCAAAAGGAAGAGTATTTCTCGACTACAGAAGCTGCTAAGCCTTACCCAATCTCGGTACTGATTAATGGCGGAAGCGCCAGTGCTTCGGAAATTCTCGCAGGTGCTCTGCGGGATAGCGGCAACTACAAGCTGGTCGGTGAGAAGACCTTTGGTAAAGGAACCGTTCAGAGTACCATGGAAATGAACGACAAGAGCCAATTGAAGCTGACGATTGCCAAGTGGGTCACACCGAAGGGTGAATGGGTCCATAAAAAAGGCATTACGCCAGACTTTGCAGTCAAGCAACCAGACTATTTCAACGCAACTCTGTTGCCGGCAGATAAAGTATTGCAGCGCGATATGGCTGGCACTGACGTGAAAAACCTGCAGCTCATCCTGAAGGGCTTGAATCTGTCCCCAGGACGAGAAGATGGCTATTTTGATGAAAAGACAGAGGAAGTAATCAAGCAGTTCCAAACCTCCAACAAACTTGAGGTAACTGGCAAAGTAGACGCGAAGACACGCTCTTCGCTGGAAGAAAGTCTCCGTAAAACGATGACGAAGCCAGAGAATGACCTGCAATTGCAAAAAGCGCTGGATGTAGTCACGGGTAAGTAATGAATAATCAAGAAAATGGAAGCAGGTAATTCCCTGCTTTCCGTAGAAATGATAACCACGGCAAATCAAATGCCGTGGTTTTTCTTTCTTTTAATTGAGGTGAGGCAATTGGCGATACAGGCAGATATGCTTACCATTGCATATGGCTTTGCCGCATTTTTTATCAATCCTGTCTTCTATCTCTTTCTGGTGTTTATTTATTTGCATTATCGCAGACAGATGAACCTGGAAAGACAGCTTTTTTCTGCACGCATTCAGTCCCCCTTGCTCTCGACGATACGGGCTGTAGGGATGGGCTTGGTGGGAGGCTTGCTTATTTCTCTTCTTAGTGCAGGACTCGGCGTGGTCGTGCAAGCACAGGATTTGTGGATACTATGGGGATTGGCGCTCATCTTGGCGCTGATTCGTTTACGGTTTCTCTGTTTCGCATATGCTGCAGGGATTTTGGCGATTTTACACGCGATCACACAGGTCATTCCACCGGTTACGGATGTTCCTGGATTGAGCTATGTCTGGGAAATGATTCGTCAGGCGAAGCCTTTGCCGTTGCTTGCGTTAGTTGCGGTCATGCATCTGATTGAAGCGATGCTCGTACGCTGGAATGGCGGGCGGGACGCTTCTCCGCTGTTCGTGGAAGGGCAGCGTGGTCGGATCGTCGGTGCCTATTTGCTTCATTCTTTTTGGCTGACGCCAGCCGTGCTGTTCGTACAGATGGAGCCAGGTGCTATCAGCGGTGCGTTGTATCCAGGGTGGCCGTTCTTTTCGCCGGAAGCCGCTTCATTCGGACTGATGCTTCTGCCGACAGTGACCGGATTCTCTGATATGACACAAACGATGACTCCGTATAGAAAAGCAACGCAGGTTGCGAAAAATTTGACACTGTATGCGATTGGTTTGTTGGGCTTGTGCGCTCTGGCTGTATGGTTTTATCCGTTGATCTTGCTGGCCGCGATCTTTGCACTGTTCGGTCATGAGGCGCTGTTTTTCTGGAGTCAGTATCAAGAAAGAAAGCGTTCGCCTTATTTCATCCAGTCTTCGCGTGGTGTAAAGGTAATGGGTGTCATTCCGGGTACGAGAGCAGAGGAGATCGGTATCACGCCCGGTGAGATTATCGTGAAAGTAAATGGCATTTCGGTGCGGGAAAAAGAAGATTTATATCCGGCGTTACAAGCCAATCCTGCCTTTTGCAAAATGGAAGTACTCACGCGTGAAGGCGAGCTGAAGTTCGTACAGTGTGCGGTTTATGCGGGCAATCATCACCAACTGGGGATCATTGTGGTTCCGGATGCAAATACCCGTGCATTTGTTGATTTGAAACGCGCCAGTGTAGTCGAGCTGATCAAGCAAAAGCTGGAGAAGCTGAATGTAGGAGCATAAGGATAGTTGGGGGAGAAGGTATGCAGACAAACGTGCATACCTTCTTTTTTTCGAGCATAGCTTGTCCATTCGGTAACTTACGGGTAGCTGTTGCGTCTCAATGTAGGAGGAAAAAAGAGGGAGTGGGTTCGGTGTTCAAAGTGAAAAGAACGGTCTCGTGGTTTTTGTCAGGTACATTAGCTGCCGCCACAGTTTTTGCCGGCCCCTTATCAGGAGTAGGCGCAACGAGTCATGTGACCGTAGCGCAGGCTCAATCGGTTGTGGCTGTGCCGATGCTTGTGACGAAAGGTGTCCAAAAGCTAGTCAAGCTTTTACCGGAGCTGTCTTCGCGCTATGTCGTTTACGGTGGTGATGTGGATGGACCCGGTGTTAGCGGGGTGGTGGTCACGTTTGCACAGTCTGCTGCTGAGGCTGAATCGTCTATGGATGATGCGATTTTTGATGGACAGACAGGAGAGCTGCTCAGACTGAATCTTACCCCGAAAGCAGCAACAAAGCCTGCCTACCCGAATGAGCAGCAGGCCAAAGCACGTGCGTTGGCTTTTGTCGCTGGTTTGCAGGGAACTGGTACAGGTAACACCTATCAGGCGAGAGAGGTTTATAAAAATAAGGACTTATTGACGGTTCGACTGGTGCGAGTCCTGAATAATGTGGTGCTCGACGACGATTATGATTGTCTTGTCAGCTTTGATGCATCGGGAAGAATCGTTTGGTTTTCTACGTTTGATGGCAGATTATACGAAAAAGTAAGTCCCTCTTCACTCCCATCTCCTCAGCGCGTCATCTCCCCCGAACAAGCAGTACGAAAGTGGCAAGAAAGCCGTCCATTAGAACTCGTTTATTTATTGCCCATTCATAATCAAAGCGATCAGGTAGAAGCAAAACTCGCTTATGTCCTGAAAAATGGAATCATAACGCAACAACATACAGGTAGTGCATTAGATGCCTTTAGTGGTAAACGATTAGTAACAACGAATACCCGAGCGACAACCACCCCGTCTCAGACCATCAATGTGACCGGAACAGGAGAGAAGTGGGTAGCGCAAACAGAGACGCAAGCGCGTGATTTGTTACGCATGTTGTTTAGAATAGAAACAGAAAAGCAGCCGCTGTCCATCTACGAGGCGAGTTACAATGATGGTCCAGCCCTTCGTTATTTCATATGGGGAAGTTTTGGTGAGGGGGTTCCCGATGCCGACAAGATATCTCGAATGGCGACCTTTCCTGAGGGAAGCAGTAACGGCGAGCAGCATCATCTCCTCGTGACGGATGCAAAGACTGGTGAACTGCTTGAATTTTCTACTAAGGTGAACAATCCGCAATGGTCTAACGTGAAAACGGATAAGAAGCGGGATCGAATGGAAGCGGAAAAGCTTTTGAAAAGACTGACTCCGTCTGGAAGCAATCAGATACAAGTAACGGAGGATGGAGATGAAAGGTACACCTCGATCATAGCTGATCCCCTTGTGAACGGCATTCCGGTATATGGGAGCAATCAGAGTGTGGAACAGGGGATGTATTCGATTCGGATCGATTCATGGACGGGTACATGGGAGCAGGTGAGCATAAATAAACCGGCCAGTGTCAAATACCCGGCCCGTTCCAACGCGCTTAAAGAACAAGTGGCTATGACCCGTTTACTACAAACCTTTCCACTTGAGCTGACCTACATCCACCAGCCAGATTACAAGAAAAACACGATTACCTGGAAGCTCGGCTATGACCTTTCTTTTCGCCAAACTCGCTCGCATTGCTTCTGCGGGGGAGAATTTAAAGTAGATGATACATTTTATGTGGATGCGATAACCGGAAAAGTGATTGTAAACGAATAGGAACCTGCATAATAAAAAGCCGCCTTCTCCGATTTCGAAGATGTGCGGCTTTTTGTATAGGATTCTAGGCAGTTGCTTCGAATCCCGTAATTTGATTGAGACCGACTTTCTTATCATCCTTGAGGACGAATTCGACTACCCCGTTTTTCATGCTGACAGCTTTGACCACGCCTGTAAGAGGCGTATTGGTAGTGGTACCGTCCGGATTCGTCTGAGACTGATTGTACGTGATGTTGTAGCCGATCATTTGCGCGTAGGCAAGGGAGTTGCCCATTGTTCTGTTTTCAGGTTTCACCGTCATGCCTACGATTTCTTCGGCTTTTACGGTTGATCCATTATCCAGTTGGAATTGTGCAGTACCATTTTTGGTAGTAAAGCCAGTGATGACGCCATTCAAGATTTCATCCACCTTGGAAACGTCGTGTGTGGTATCTGGATTGCCATCCCGGTCGACTTCCTTGGTTACTTTATAGGAAATCTCTCGACCGATCATTTCCATGTACTTCACGCTGTTATCGAGCGTATTACCAGCCAGACCTTGCGATTCCAGTCCGGAGACGTCTGCCAGTGGAATCGGTGTCGATTCGCCTGCGACACGGAAGTAGATTTTGCCTTGATCCATGTAGACGGCATCAAGTACGCCTTCTTTCTTCTCCGTCTTAGTTTCTCCCGTCATCTCGTCTTTAGTAGTAAGGGAATACGAGGCTGTACGACCTACCAGCTTTTCATACTTTTCCAAAGTGACCATGCTGTTGTTCGATTGCTCCATCAGCGTGGTCATTTTTGTGATTTTTTCTACCATGGTCAGCATACTTGTTTGCTGGATGAACTGAGAGTTGTCCATTGGGGACATAGGGTCTTGATGCTTTAACTGCTCCAGCATGAGCTTCATAAAGGCATTTTGGTCGAGCTCGGTGGTGAATTCTTTTTTGCCTTTATAGCTCAAATGCGGTTGTATATAAGGGTTATTTTTAACGGTTGTTCCGGTATCTGACATGTCAATCCTCCCTGAAGGTGGCGAGTCTATCTGTGCATGTTTGCACTTCCTTCATCTTATATCGGAAAAATCGGTGGAAAGATGAAGACAAACGTTTGTTCGAATTTTGGGCTTAAACTAGCTGAAATTGTGTTATAATGGAAGTAGAAACAGTCATGCTATGAGGAGATGAACGAGGGAATGGAGCGTTTTGAATTGGTATCGGAGTTTCAACCGTCCGGTGACCAGCCGACCGCCATTGCCGAGCTGGTGGCAGGGTTACAGGCTGGCAAGCGACACCAGACATTGCTGGGTGCGACGGGAACGGGAAAGACTTATACGGCTGCCCAGGTAATTGCTCAGGTGAACAGGCCAACACTCGTGATGGCACACAACAAAACTCTGGCCGCTCAGCTTTGTGCAGAGTTTAAGGAGTTTTTCCCGAACAACGCGGTGGAATACTTCGTCAGCTACTACGATTACTATCAACCCGAAGCATACATTCCCCAATCGGATACGTTTATTGAAAAAGACTCGAGCATTAACGACGAGATCGACAAGCTCCGTCACTCCGCTACCAGTGCGTTGTTTGAACGCCGAGATGTGATCATCGTTGCCTCCGTCTCCTGCATTTACGGATTGGGTTCTCCCGAGGAGTATCGGGAGCTGCTCTTGTCTTTACGTGTTGGCATGGAAACAGGACGGGACGAGATTTTGCATCGTTTGGTCGATATCCAGTACACACGCAACGATATCAACTTCACGCGCGGTACGTTCCGTGTGCGGGGGGACGTCGTGGAGATTTTCCCTGCCTCAGAGAGTGAGCAGGCGATTCGCGTTGAGTTTTTTGGAGATGAAATAGAGCGGATTACTTCGATTGACGTACTGACCGGCGAGATTCTGGGACAGCGTGATCACATTGCCATCTTCCCTAAATCTCACTACGTGACGCGCGAGGAAAAAATGAAGCTGGCTGTCCAAAGCATCGAGGCCGAGCTGGAAGAAAGACTGAAAGAATTCCGTGATGCAGGTAAGCTCCTGGAAGCACAGCGACTGGAGCAACGTACACGGTACGATATTGAGATGATGATGGAGATGGGCTTTTGCTCCGGTATTGAAAACTACTCGCGCCATCTAACGGGACTGCCTGCCGGGCATGCTCCTTATACCTTGCTAGATTACTTCCCAGAAGATTTTATCGTCATGATGGATGAGTCGCATATGACCTTGCCGCAGGTTCGGGGGATGTATAACGGTGACCGTGCACGGAAGGATGTACTGGTCGATCACGGATTCCGTCTGCCCTCTGCACGCGATAACCGTCCACTCAAGTTCGAGGAGTTTGAAGGAAAGCTGAAACAAGCGATCTACATTTCGGCTACACCTGGTCTTTATGAGCTGGAACACAGTCCGGAAATGGTACAGCAGGTGATTCGTCCGACAGGCTTGATTGATCCAACGGTTACGGTACGTCCGATCAAGGGACAGATTGACGATTTGATTGGCGAAATTCAAGCCACAATTGCGAAAAATGAGCGGGTTCTCGTCACGACTCTGACGAAGAAAATGTCTGAGGATTTGACGGACTATCTGAAAGAAATCGGAATCAAGGTGCGTTATCTTCACTCGGATATTAAAACGATTGAGCGGATGCAGATTTTGCGTTCATTGCGCTTGGGTGAATTTGACGTGCTAGTCGGGATCAACCTCTTGAGGGAAGGTCTTGACTTGCCGGAAGTATCACTTGTAGCGATATTGGATGCAGACAAGGAAGGCTTCCTTCGCAATGAGCGTTCGCTGATTCAGACGATTGGTCGGGCTGCGCGGAACGCAGAGGGACGCGTTATTATGTACGCTGACAAAATGACAGATTCGATGACCTCTGCGATTCGTGAGACAGACCGTCGTCGTTCTATTCAGATGGCTTACAATGAAGAGCACGGCATCACGCCGCAAACCGTGAAAAAGTCCGTCCGCGAAGTGATCGAGGCGACCAAGGTAGCGGAGGAAAAAGCAGATTACTTGCCACATGCAGATTTCAAGAAAATGCCGAAGAAGGATCGCGTGGCTGTTATAGAACGTATGGAAGAAGAAATGAAGGAAGCGGCACGCAACCTCATGTTCGAGCGTGCGGCCGAATTGCGTGATTTGATTCTTGAGCTGAAGGCGGAACTCTAAGGAGAGGTTTTTTTCATGCCATTAGAACATATTGTCGTAAAGGGTGCACGTGCCCACAACCTAAAAAATGTTGATGTAGTCATTCCGAGGGACAAATTCGTCGTTCTGACGGGTTTGTCTGGCTCGGGTAAGTCCTCGCTTGCTTTTGACACGATTTACGCAGAGGGACAACGACGCTATGTCGAGTCACTGTCCGCATACGCCCGTCAATTTCTCGGACAGATGGACAAGCCGGACGTGGATTCGATTGAGGGACTTTCCCCTGCGATCTCGATTGACCAGAAAACAACGAGCCGCAACCCTCGCTCCACGGTAGGTACGGTTACGGAAATCTACGACTATTTGCGCCTTTTGTATGCGCGTGTCGGTAGAGCGGTTTGTCCGGAGCATGGAATCGAGATCCAATCCCAGACCATTGAACAAATGGTCGATCGACTATTGGAGTATCCTGAGCGCACGAAAATGCAGATTCTCGCGCCTATGGTACAAGGACGCAAGGGAGAGCACGTCAAGCTGCTCGAGGACATCCGCAAGCAAGGCTTCGTCCGTGTGCGGGTCAATGGTGAAATTACCGATCTGTCCGAAGACATCAAGCTGGAAAAGAACAAGAAGCATAACATTGAGGTTGTCGTTGACCGGATCGTCGTGAAGCCGGATGTACAGGCGCGTCTCGCAGACTCCTTGGAAACGGCACTTCGTTTAGCAGATGGCAAGGTCATCGTCGATGTAATGGAGCAAGAAGAGCTGCTGTTCAGTGAAAAGCATGCTTGCGCGATATGTGGATTCTCCATCGGGGAGCTGGAGCCGCGGATTTTCTCCTTTAACAGCCCGTTTGGTGCTTGTTCGGAGTGTGATGGACTGGGTGTCAAGTTGGAGGTAGACCCGGATATGGTCGTTCCCGATGCGACGAAGACGCTCGATGATGGGGCGATTGGCGCATGGGAGCCGAAGACTTCTACTTACTATCAACAATTGTTGGAATCAGCTTGCCGCCACTTTAACATTCGGATGGATGTGCCATACGAGGAGCTTACGGCAGCGCACCGACAAATCTTGATGTACGGCAGTGAAGGCGAAAAAATTCACTTCCGCTATGAGAACGAGTTCGGGCAAGTGCGTGAGGCGGTCGTACCGTTCGAGGGTGTCGTCATTAATCTGCAACGACGTCATCTGGAGACGAGCTCAGATTACATCCGTGAACAAATCGAAGGCTTCATGAGCCAAAAGGCGTGTCCTGTCTGCAAAGGCCAACGTTTGCGTCAGGAGAGCTTGGCGGTAAAGGTCGGGGAGCGCAGCATTTCTGAGCTGACTACGCTGTCGATTCTCGATGCGCATCAGTTTGTCGGTGGGCTGGAACTGACAGAGCGGGAAACGAAGATCGCGAACCTGATCGTAAAAGAAATCAAGGAGCGACTGAACTTCTTGATTGATGTCGGACTGGATTACCTGACACTGAGCCGTGCAGCGGGAACATTGTCTGGGGGAGAAGCGCAGCGGATTCGACTGGCTACGCAGATCGGTTCTAGTCTGATGGGCGTTCTCTACATTTTGGATGAGCCGAGTATCGGACTGCATCAGCGGGATAACGCGCGTCTGATCAAGACGTTGGAGCATATGACCAAGCTGGGGAATACATTGATCGTCGTCGAGCATGATGAGGATACGATGATGGCCTGCGATTATATTATCGATATTGGACCGGGCGCTGGCATACATGGCGGTCAAATCGTAGCGGCAGGAACTCCGGATGAAGTCATGAAGGACCCTAACTCCTTGACGGGTGCCTATTTAAGTGGGCGCAAATTCATCCCTGTTCCGATGGAGCGTCGCAAGCCTTCGGACAAATGGATCAAGATTGAGGGCGCGAAGGAAAACAACCTGAAAAACGTCACTGCGAAGCTTCCTCTAGGCGTTTTTGTTGCCGTAACAGGTGTATCTGGCTCAGGAAAAAGTACGCTGATCAATGAAATTTTGCAAAAGACACTAGCTCGTGATTTGAATAAGGCAAAGGTGAAGCCAGGTGAGCATCGCCGCATCCTGGGACTGGAGCATTTGGATAAGGTGATCGACATCGACCAATCTCCAATTGGACGTACACCACGTTCCAATCCGGCGACATATACAGGTGTCTTTGATGATATTCGCGACCTGTTTGCTTCCACCAACGAAGCCAAAGTGCGCGGCTATAAAAAAGGTCGCTTCAGCTTTAACGTCAAGGGCGGCCGTTGTGAAGCGTGCAGTGGTGACGGGATCATTAAAATCGAGATGCACTTTTTGCCGGATGTGTATGTGCCTTGCGAAGTTTGCCACGGCAAACGCTACAACCGCGAGACGCTCGATGTAAAATACAAAGGCAAGAACATTGCAGATGTGCTGGAAATGACCATTGAGGATGGCGTAGAGTTTTTCCGGAACCTGCCAAAGATTGAGCGCAAACTACAGACGATTGTAGACGTAGGGCTAGGATACGTAAAGCTTGGGCAGCCTGCTACGACGCTCTCAGGCGGGGAAGCGCAACGTGTCAAGCTCGCATCTGAGCTGTATCGACGCAGCACAGGGCGTACGCTTTACATTCTGGATGAACCGACAACTGGTCTGCATACGGATGACATTGATCGTTTGTTGAAGGTACTGCAACGATTGGTGGAAAACGGGGAGACGGTGCTAGTCATCGAGCACAATCTCGATGTAATCAAAACGGTTGATTACATCGTAGATTTGGGGCCTGAGGGTGGTACCCGTGGCGGAGAAATTGTCGGAACGGGAACACCGGAAGAAGTGGCAAAAATGGAAGGCTCTTATACGGGTATCTATTTAAAGCCGATTTTGGAACGTGATAGAGAACGGACGAATGCCAAGCTAGAGCAATTCGTTTCGAAGTAATCGAGAGACAGCCTCCCTGATTCAGGGAGGCGTCTTTGCTAGGTGGACGCATAGGGGGAAGAAAAGATGGATTATTACGTGAAGGATTCTCTTGCCGCACTACCTGCCGATCTGGTGGCAGAAGCACAGAAGCGCTTTGATGGACAAGATCCTGCTCACGATTGGCAACATAATTTGCGTGTGATGGCGATGTGTGAGCGGATTGGCCGCGAGGAAGGGGCAGATATGGAAGTGCTGCGCCTCGCTGCTTTGCTGCATGATATCGGGAGAGCAGAAGAACGGCAAACAGGTGAGTGCCATGCCGAAATCAGCGCAAGACTAGCAGGGGAATGGCTCTCCGAACGCAGTATGACGGAAGCATTCATCTCACGTGTACAGTCTGCAATTCTCGCCCATCGTTTTCGCAAAGACCGACCGCCACATACCTTGGAAGAAAAGGTCTTGTTTGATGCAGACAAGCTGGATTCGATTGGGGCTATTGGAGTGGCTCGGGTTTTTGCTTATACTGGGGTTATTGGGCAACCCATACAATCGGATGACCCCAATCAGCATACACCTTATAAGGAATACACTTGGAAGCTGCAGCGCATCAAAGACAAGCTTTTCACCAAGACTGCCCAGAAAATCGCCGAAGACAGGCATCAATTCATGACAACGTTTTTTGAGCAATGGGAATGGGAAGTAACGGGGAATCGTTAATCGTTGCGCGATTGCAAGACTGTATAGGGGGAATGCACCATGAGCCGCTGGATAATCAAAATGCTTTTAAATGGGGCTGCGCTACTTTTGATCAGCAATTGGTTCCATTCCATTTATGTAGCGAATTTCACAGTAGCACTATGGGCTACGTTGATTTTGGGGATGGTCAACACAGTGATTCGGCCGATTCTGCTGTTTTTTACTTTTCCCTTGCAAGTATTGACGATCGGTTTGTTCTGGTTTGTCATTAATGCCGTGACGTTTGCGTTGACTGCCTATTTTATTGATGGATTTGAAGTGGGGCCATGGCCTGACAACATTGGCACTGTCATCGTGGCAGCAGCACTGATGAGTATTTTTGGCTACCTCATTGAAGTTGTAGTAGGGATGAAAAAAGAAAAGAGGTAGTATGTTCGAAAAAGCCCCGTATTCTCTCAAACGAGTCGCGGGGTTTTTGCCTAATAAGGATGCTCGGTCTTATTAGGTTGTCGTAAGTACAGAGGTTTCGATACAATAGAGACACAACCATAGGGACGGAAAATCCCATGTAAGGGGGAAGCTTCATGCGTAAGACGAATGTGAGCCATCTAGTGGACCATTTCAATATGACGATCTTGAGCGGGGAAGAGGGCTTGGGGCGTGAGATTACCGTAACGGATTTGAGTCGTCCCGGCCTGCAGTTAGCCGGTTACTATTCGTATTATGCGGAAGAGCGGATTCAATTGTTCGGCTTGACGGAAATCAACTTTTTTCAAACGCTGACTCCAGAGGAACGGCTGGAACGGATGAATTTTCTCATGCAAAGTCAGGTTCCTTGCTTCTGTGTGACCCGTAATCAGATGGTGCCTGAAGAGATGATTGACGTTTCCAATCGGTTGGGGGTACCTGTACTTCAGTCCCCGCTGGCAACGACGACGCTAGTCGGGAAAGTGACCAACTTCCTGGAGAACCGTCTTGCACCAACGACGACAATTCATGGGGTACTCACAGACATTTACGGTGTCGGCGTTTTGATTATGGGTTCGAGCGGGATCGGGAAGAGTGAAGCCGCACTTGAGCTTGTAAAGCGCGGACACCGACTCGTAGCAGATGACGCAGTGGAGATTAAGCAGACACAGGGCGGGCAGCTAAGCGGTAGCGCTCCTGAGCTGATTCAGCATCTCTTGGAAATCCGCGGCGTGGGGATTATCAACATTATGACGATGTTTGGTGCAGGTGCCGTGCGCAATGTGAAAAACATCGAGATGGTTGTTCAGCTAGAGCTGTGGGAGCCACATAAAATGTACGAGCGGTTGGGGCTCGATGAGGAAACATTGAAGATCATGGATACCGAAATTCCGATTATTACCGTTCCTGTTCGACCAGGACGAAACTTGGCAGTCATCATTGAGGTTGCAGCGATGAACTTCCGTCTGAAACGGATGGGTTACAACGCAGCGATGCACTTCACACGGAAACAGTCGAATGCCATTTTAGAAGATGCCGATTCTGATTTGTAGGAGAAAGAGACGCATATGAGGAAGACAACACGTTATCCCGTAAATGGGGTAAATCCGCTTTGGCACATGTATCAAACGGTAAGCTTCTGGAAAGTCATGAAAAATTTTATCGTCATCCAACTCTCCAGGTATACGCCGATCGTTTCGTGGAAGAACTGGATGTACCGAACATTTTTGCGTATGGAAGTAGGGCAGCATAGTGCTGTTGCGTTGATGGTGATGATGGACATTATGTTTCCTGAGAAAATCAAGATCGGTCGTAATTGCGTGATCGGGTACAATACGACCATACTTGCGCATGAATATTTGATAGATGAATACCGTTTGGGAGAAGTGATTATTGAGGATGCTGTCTTGGTGGGGGCCAACACTACCATTTTGCCGGGAGTAACGATAGGCAAAGGGGCCATTGTCGCAGCGGGAACGGTTGTTCATAAAGATGTCCCGCCTGGTGCCTTTGTAGGTGGAAACCCCATGCAGCTCATTCGAACGAAAGCTTCAGAGGAAGAAGTCATGTAGCGTCTCTTCCATTATGATCAGCCGTCAGGAGTTTATCCTGGCGGTTTTTAGTTTTGTGTTAAATTTTCCGACTATTCTTATCTTGGTTGACCTAAGATTCTCGACGTGGTAATCTTCTTCATAACACTTTAGTTTATTACCATATTAGCAGAGTAAAGCGAATGTGATGGAGGGAACAAGGATGGCAAAACCCTTGGGATTCGAAAAGCCGCTCGGGATGCGGGACATACTGCCGGAATCACTGGCGAAACAACGGCACTTGGAGCGGGAGCTGCGGAAGTGTATCGAGCGATGGGGCTATGACGAAATATCCACACCCTCTCTGGAGTACTTCGATACGGTAGGAGCAGCAAGTGCGACACTAACAGACCGGATGTTTCGCCTCCTGGATAAACAAGGCCACACCGTAGTCCTGCGTCCGGATATGACAACGCCAATTGCAAGGGTTGTTTCCTCCCTTTATAAAGATGTTCCATTGCCAATTCGGTTGTATTACCAGGCAAATGTGTTTCGGGCACAAGAAAAGGAAGCGGGACGGAATGCGGAGTTTTCTCAAACCGGGATCGAGCTGATCGGAGATGCGTCTGTCGATGCGGATGCGGAAGCCATTGCACTTGCTGTGTTTTGCTTGCGGGTAGCAGGTGTAGAGACGTTTCGCATTGCCATTGGGCATGTCGATTTCGTAGACGGTCTTTTGGAGGAAGAGATTGAGGATGAGTATGTTCGCAATCAATTCCGTCAGTTTTTGTACGAGCGGGACTTCGTTGGCTTCCGGCAACTACTAGCAACAGTAGACATCCCTACAGAGGCAAAAAGCCGATTGGAAGCCTTGCTACGCCTGCAAGGGGGAAAAGGGAAGATTGAAGTCGCGCGTGAACTGGCAGGCAACGGAAAGGCAAGGAGGGCAGTCGAGACGATTGCTTCCTTGTGGGAGTCGTTAGAAGCCTACGGAGTGACGGAGGATTTGTTGATCGATTTCAATCTGATCATCAATTTGAACTACTATACAGGCATCGTTTTTGAAGGGTACGCGGCAGACCTGGGCTCCCCACTATTGGGCGGAGGACGCTACGATCAGTTGCTCTCCCAATTTGGGCGTGCGGCATCGGCCACAGGCTTTGCGATCAAGATGGATCGGCTGCTTCAGGTCACTCCTTTCGAAAAACGGCAAGCACCTGCGCGAGTTTTGCTTGTATACACCGAGGATTGCCGCGGCGCCGCTTTGGCAGAGGCACAGCAATTGCGTGAGAACGGGCTCGTGGTGGTGGCACGTCTCGTTTCCAGAATAGATGAGAAACAGGTTGGACAAGAAGCGGGATATACCAAGGTCATTTGCATGACGCAACAGGAGGAGTAGGAGATGGCACTCACGAAAAACGACCAAAAGCTGACGATCGCCATGCCAAAAGGGCGGATTTTTGAAGAGGCCGTCCACTTCCTCCAGCAGGCTGGTTTGCAGGTCACTGCGGATCTACAAGATTCTCGTAAACTGATTATCCCTGTGGAAAATGCCAAGCTTGAATTCATTATGGCGAAGCCTACCGATGTTCCTACTTATGTAGAGTATGGGGTGGCTGACGTTGGAGTGGTTGGCAAGGATGTTTTATTGGAAGAAGAACGAGATGTTTACGAGCTGTTGGATTTGCATATCGGCTATTGTCGCATGATGGTAGCAGGTCTGCCAGATTGGAAACCGACAGAAGCGCTGCGTGTTGCGACGAAATATCCGAAGATTGCGTCACGTTATTTTCGTGAGCAGGGACAGCAGGTAGAGGTAATCAAGCTGAATGGTTCAGTGGAGCTTGCACCGATGATTGGACTGGCTGATCGTATTGTGGATATTGTCTCAACAGGTAGGACATTACGGGAAAATGGCTTGGTCGAACTGGAGAGCATTTGTGAAATTACGACGAGGCTGATTGCCAATCGAGCCAGCTATCGGATGAAAAGTGAAGCGGTGGACGAGATCGCCGGAAAATTTTTAGAGGTCATTCCTCGCGGGAACTAGAGAAAAAGGGGAGACAGCCATGCGTATCATGTCAGCCAGCCAGTATGACGGGAAACGATCGGTAGACGCAGGGACGAGAGAACAGCAAGAAGCGGTGAAGGCGATCCTCACCTCGGTTCGCCAGCAAGGGGACGAAGCGCTGCGCTATTACACAGAACGATTTGATCGTGTGCTTCTACAAAACTTCCGTGTGAGCGAAGGCGAATTTGCAGAAGCAAGTGCGCTCGTTTCTCCACAAGTCAAAGCGGCATTGATAGAAGCAGCCGAAAATATTCGGGCATTTCACGAGCGACAAGTCCGTCAGTCCTGGTTTACCACCAGAGAGAGTGGCACCTTGTTAGGCCAACTGATACGTCCATTGCAGCGCGTAGGATTGTATGTACCAGGCGGAACGGCAGCTTATCCTTCCAGTGTATTGATGAATGCCATCCCTGCTAAAATCGCAGGTGTTCCACAAGTTGTCATTACGACACCACCAAGAGCGGACGGGAAAATCAATCCTGCGATACTCGTTGCGGCCCAAATTGCAGGTGTGACCGAGATATATAAGGCAGGTGGGGCACAGGCGATCGCGGCATTGACCTACGGAACGGAGCAAATCAAAGCAGTTGATAAAATTGTTGGGCCCGGTAATATTTTCGTGGCACTGGCAAAGCGAGAAGTTTTCGGATTGGTCAGTATCGACATGGTGGCAGGGCCAAGTGAAATTGCGGTGATCGCAGATGAGACGGCCAACCCGCGATACGTCGCGGCAGACCTGCTGTCTCAGGCCGAGCATGATCCGATGTCAGCCGCAATATTGGTTACGACATCGCAATCGTTGGCGGAGCAGGTGTCACAGGAAGTCGAGCGACAGCTTGCCGACCTTCCACGTAAAGCGATTGCGGAAGCGGCGATACGCGACTACGGCGCTATTTTACTCGTCGACGATTTGGAAGAAGGTTTTGCCGTTATCAACCGTATCGCACCTGAGCATTTGGAAATCATGGTGGCGGAGCCGTTTGAGCATCTCGGAAAAGTGGAAAATGCAGGTGCGATTTTCCTCGGCCCATACAGCTCAGAGCCAGTCGGCGATTATTTTGCTGGTACCAATCATGTGATTCCTACGAATGGAACGGCGCGTTTTTCCTCGCCATTATCCGTCGATGATTTTATTAAGAAGTCTAGTGTTGTTTCCTACAGCAAACGAGATTTGCGAGACAATGGACATAAAATTGTGGCACTGGCAGAGCAGGAAGGATTGTCTGGGCACGGTCGAGCGATCCTTGCGCGATTGCGAGATTTTGAGAGTGAAGAGCAGGAGAGTGAAAAGAGATGAGTGAAGGGAAACAACGTACAGCACAGATCGAACGCAATACGAATGAGACGCAGATCGCGCTTTCCTTTGGTGTAGACGGCGCGGGTGAGAGCAAGCAAAATTCGGGTGTTCCGTTTCTGGATCATATGCTAGACCTGTTTACCCGACACGGACATTTTGACCTGACTGTCAAGGCTAAGGGAGATATCGAAATCGACTATCACCACACGGTGGAGGATATCGGGATTTGTCTTGGGCATGCTCTGCGGGAAGCGTTGGGAGACAAGAAAGGCATCAAGCGTTATGGAAATGCGTTTGTCCCGATGGATGACGCGCTCGCGCAGGTCGTCATTGATATCAGCAACCGTCCTCATCTGGAATATCGCGCTACGTACCCTACAAATATGGTTGGTCAGTTTCCGACGGAGCTGGTGCACGAATTTTTATGGAAACTCGCACTGGAGGCACGGATCAATCTGCATGTGATCCTGCACTACGGTCACAATACGCACCACATGATCGAGGCGATTTTCAAAGCGCTGGGCCGTGCACTGGATGAAGCGACGACGATCGATCCGCGTGTAAAAGGGGTCCCGTCAACAAAAGGGGTTTTATAGTATGATCGGCATCATCGATTACGGCATGGGGAATTTGTACAGCTTGAGCAAGGCGTTGGAAAGGCTGGGCTATTCGTACAAGTTCGTATCGCAGGCTGAGCGTCTGCAAGAATATAGCGGGTTGATTTTGCCGGGAGTGGGGGCGTTCGGAGATGCTATCACCAACATACGTGAGCTTGGATTAGAGCAAGCGATCAAGGGATACGCAGCATCAGGTCGTCCGATCTTGGGCATTTGTCTCGGCATGCAGCTTTTATTTGAGAAAAGTGCGGAACATGGCGAGCATACGGGTTTGGGACTGCTCGGTGGTGAGGTCGTTCGTTTTCGCGGGGATTACAAGGTACCGCACATGGGATGGAACCAACTGATAATAAAGCAAAAGCAACCGTTACTAAACGGTGTGCAGGATGGTGATTACGTCTACTTTGTCCATTCGTATCATGTCTTGTGCCAGTCTGATGTCTTGCTTGCGACAAGTGACTATCACCAGGAGGTCACAGCCATTGTGAATCGTGACAACGTATACGGTATGCAGTTTCACCCGGAAAAGAGCGGAGAGACAGGAATGCTGCTGCTGCGTAACTTTGCCGTTCAATGCGAGGGGGTTTTGACATGAGCTTTATCGTTTATCCGGCGATCGATATTCGCGGGGGCAAGTGTGTTCGACTTTTCCAAGGAGATTACGGGCAAGAGACAGTGTACGCTGATTCACCGCTCGCGATGGCGAAGCGCTGGGTAGAGCAAGGGGCGTCCTGGGTTCATCTCGTAGATTTGGATGGGGCAAAGGAAGGAAAGCCTGCAAATGCAGCGCTTATCAAAGAGATAGCGCGCTCGATCCCTGTACCTGTGCAGGTTGGAGGCGGCATTCGAACAGAAGAGCAGATCGCGGACTATTTGGAAGCGGGTGTTTCGCGAGTGATTGTCGGGACTGCAGCTATCGAAGACGAGCCTTTTACGAAGCGAATTCTTCAAAACTATGGGGACAAAATCGCGATTGGTCTAGACTGCCGGAATGGACTGGTGGCTACCAGAGGTTGGTTGACCACGACAGATGTGCAAGCGACAGAGCTTGCCAAGCGGTTGGTTACGTATGGCGCCGAGACGTTTATTTACACCGATATCGCCCGTGATGGCACGATGACAGGACCCAATGTAGAAGAAATTGCAGCCTTGGCGATGGCTACAGGTAAATCGGTGATTGCCTCGGGAGGTGTCAGCCAACTGGACGACTTGTTGACGCTGGCTGCCCATGCTTCAGACGGAGTCTCTGGTGCCATTGTTGGCAAAGCACTCTACACGGACGCTTTTACATTGGAAGAAGCGCTCCAGCGTATGGAGGGGCGTGAAGCGAATGCTGGCTAAACGAATCATCCCGTGTCTCGATGTAAAAGACGGACGGGTGGTAAAAGGTGTGCAGTTCGTCGGACTTCGCGATGCAGGAGACCCGGTTGAACTGGCAAAAAAGTATAGCGAGGAAAGAGCAGACGAGCTGATCTTTCTCGATATTTCTGCGTCCCACGAAGGGCGCAAGACGATGGTGGATGTCATCGAAAAAACGGCCGCAAACATTACGATTCCTTTCACGGTTGGTGGTGGCATTAACAGCGTCGACGATATGAAAAGGATATTGCGTGCGGGTGCGGACAAAATCTCGTTGAATACAGCGGCTGTTTTGCGTCCAGAATTGATCCGTGAGGGAGCGACGGTCTTCGGCTCACAATGTATCGTCGTGGCGATCGACGCGAGAAATGTCGGGGAAGATCGCTGGGAAGTGTATACCCACGGTGGACGGAATGCGACGGGTAGGGATGTCATCCGTTGGGCGCAGGAGGCAGAAGCGCTGGGAGCGGGCGAAATCCTTTTGACCAGCATGGATGACGATGGGGAAAAGAAAGGCTTTGGACTCGAATTGACCAAGCGGGTATCAGCAGCGGTCGGGATTCCGGTCATTGCTTCTGGTGGAGCGGGCTCGAGGGAGCATTTTTACGATGTGCTGACTCAGGGAAAGGCAGATGCAGCGCTGGCCGCATCCATTTTTCACTATGACGAGACGTCGATTCACTCGGTGAAAGAGTATTTGCAAACCAAAGGAGTTGTCGTACGACCATGACAGGAGCAGAAGCGTTTGCAGTGGAAAAATTGCGTTTTGACGAAAAGGGTTTGATCCCTGTCATCGTGCAGGATGCCGGAAGCAAGACAGTCTTGACGCTTGCCTATATGAATGAAGAATCGCTACAAAAGTCATTGGCGACCAAAGAAACATGGTTTTGGAGCCGTTCCCGACAACAATTGTGGCATAAGGGTGAGACCTCGGGTCATACACAGCGGATTGTCTCTATGCAGTATGATTGCGATGGAGATGCACTGGTTGTGATGGTCGAGCCGAAAGGGCCTGCTTGTCATACGGGAGCGTACAGCTGTTTCTCGCAGGAAGTTTTCTCCGATACAGAAGATGAGCCGGTACAAGCAGATCGGTTTGCGATCTTGAGTGAGCTGGAAGAATTGATTGCTGCCCGGGAGGCAGAGCGCCCGGAAGGTTCCTACACCACCTACTTGTTCGAAAAAGGCGTAGACAAAATCCTGAAAAAGGTCGGGGAAGAGGCTGCCGAGGTCATTATTGCAGCGAAAAATCGAAGTCGTGAGGAGCTTCGGTACGAGGCCTCTGATCTGATCTTTCACTTGATGGTTTTGTTACGCGAGCAAAAGCTGCCGCTGGATGAAGTACTGACGGAGCTTCAGAGGCGTCGCTAACAAATGAAGTAATAACCACCTCTGTTTCCAGAGCGTGGTTTTTTTGTTAGAATAATCGGTATCTTACTTCGAAAGGTGTGGTGACCATGAACAAATTCAAAATCACTTCAAACCAAAGAGACTCCATTTTCAAACACCAATCGAAGGGTAGGATACTTAATGATCAAAGGGAATTTAGTAGAATTACGACCAGTTATTGCTGAGGATATGGAGAGACTGTTCCATTGGCGCAACGATGAAGAAGCAGCCAAATGGGCAGCGGGCTCAGGCCTGGTAACCTATAGTTATGTTTCACTCGACTCACTGAAAGCCATGTATGAGGAAAACGTTCGCGCTTCACGGCCGGATGATAAATTAAAGGGTTTTGTATTCTCTGTCTATACCGTGGACGGAGAACACATCGGCAATTGTGATTACCGAGATGTGAATCCCATTACGCGGACAGCCACAATTGGCATTGCGATCATGGCGAAAGACTATTGGAGCAAAGGCTACGGTACAGATACATTGCGTCTCCTGCTCGACTTCCTCTTTTCCAAGCTGAACTTGAATCGGGTGCAGCTGGATACGTGGAGCGGAAATACGCGTGCCATTCGCGCGTATGAAAAATCAGGCTTTGTGATAGAAGGGCGACTGCGCCAAAATGAATATGTAGATGGGCAGTATTACGACACCATCATGATGGGGCTGTTGCGCGAAGAGTTTTACCAGCGAGCAAAGGAATAGGTCTCCTGTTGCTCTTTCGCTAGTGGCAATTGCATAGGGGATCTTGTTCATCTTTCCGGAATGGTTGGCGATGGGCGCGGGACTGGCTCTTATGGCTGGAGTAGGAATCTTTCAATATCGTAAGAAAAGAAACGGGTATGTAGTTCAAGCCTGAATATAGTAGAGATATTTGATAGAAAGAGCGAGATGTTTTTCTCGCTCTTTTTCCTTTCGTATCACGATATTTTAGCTGTTTCTCGTTTGCCGATAAAAAAACTTTTAAAATTACTCTTGATTTAGAATTTTATATGTGATAGATTATTCCTTGTCGCCAAGAACGACGACAAAATACGAGAAAAGAAAACGAGATTCGATAAAAAACTTCTTGACTCGCTAATAACGAACGTGATAAGATGTGAAA